>NZ_JBQAIE010000005.1:0-275271 GCF_051918845.1 Bacillus cereus group sp. MYBK101-2
TAGAAAACCCATTGTTTTTCTACTTATGATTGGGGTTTTTATCCATATACAGGAAAAATAAAAGAAGTTGTCTCCAAAAGTTCGTTTTTAACGACCTTTTGGGACAACCTCGTTTTTATTTCTTCATTAATTATGAACTGTTTCTTTTTCATTTAATCCAAGTGTACGACCTGTAGAAGTGTGAAGGTCTTGGAACAATCTTGGATTTTCTGTTAATGAAATGCCGTAAGAAGGAATCATTTCTTTTATTTTTCCTTCCCATTCTACCATTCGGCTTGGGAAACATTTTTCTAGTACTTCAAGCATAACATGAACGGCAGTAGAAGCACCCGGTGATGCACCTAGTAACGCTGCGATTGATCCATCAGCCGCACTAACAACTTCTGTACCGAATTGAAGTGTTCCTTTACCGCCAGCATCAGTATCTTTAATTACTTGTACACGCTGACCAGCAACTACAATATCCCAATCTTCACTTTTTGCGTTCGGAATGAATTCGCGTAATTCTTCCATACGTTTTTCATGTGATAACATAACTTGCTGAATTAAGTATTTTGTTAATCCCATTTCTTTTACACCAGCAGCTAACATCGTTAAGACGTTATTCGGCTTTACAGAACCGATTAAGTCAAGGTTTGAGCCAGTTTTTAAGAATTTAGGTGAGAACCCTGCGAACGGTCCGAACAATAAAGCTTTTTTATTGTCTATATATCTCGTATCAAGGTGAGGTACAGACATTGGCGGAGCGCCAACTTTAGCTTTACCGTATACTTTCGCATGATGTTGCTCTACAACTTTTTGGTTTTTACATACCATAAATAGTCCACTTACCGGGAATCCACCAATATGTTTTGATTCAGGGATACCAGTCTTTTGTAGTAGGGGTAGGCTACCGCCACCGCCGCCGATAAAGACGAATTTAGCAGTGTGATGCTCAATTTTACCACTATTCATATCGTGTACTTTCACTTCCCACAAACCATTTTTCGTGCGTTTAATGTTTTCGACACTATGTTTGTAGTTTAGCTCGACATTTTTCGTTTTTAAGTAATCAAACAACATTCGTGTTAATGCACCAAAGTTAACATCTGTTCCAGAGTCAATTTTCGTTGCCGCCATAGGCTCATTAGATGTACGACCTTCCATAATGAGTGGAAGCCATTTTTTTAATGTTTCAGGAGAATCGGAAAACTCCATTCCTTGAAACAGTGGATTTTTTGAAAGCGCTTCAAAACGGTTTTTTAGAAACTGCACATTTTTTTCACCTTGTACTAAACTCATATGAGGTAGAGGCATAATAAAATCTTGTGGATTACGAATTAATTTGCTTTTTACAAGATATGCCCAAAATTGTCTTGAAAGCTGGAATTGCTCATTCACTTTTACAGCCTTACTAATATCTATAGATCCGTCAGATTTTTCGGAAGTATAGTTCAGTTCGCATAGCGCAGAATGCCCTGTACCTGCATTATTCCATTCATTAGAGCTTTCTTCCCCGGCACTTGCGAGTTTTTCAAAAACTTTAATTTCCCATTCTGGTGCTAATTCTTTTAGCAATGAGCCTAACGTTGCACTCATAATTCCTGCACCAATTAAGATAACGTCTGTTTTTTGCTGCATGTTGCTCATGATAATCTCTCCATCCCCTATATTGGCAAAAAAGAGTAGGTGTTTTCTATGTCTAAGCCGTAAAAGAGAAACACCGCCTAGGCCCCACCTAGGTATTTACCTTTTTTGTCTCAATTGTATAACCATCTCATACTCTATTATAATAATTAATAGACTAAAATATCTAGTGTTATCTGATAATTTTAAACTATTTAACGTTTTATTCGCCAAAAATCTTATTTAACAAGCTCTTTTAAGGTGATAAATAGAAAAAAATTACAGTTTGAAATTATCTCGAAAAAGCTTACGTATCCAAAAGCGGGTAGAAAGGATACCTTTTTGTGGAATTTTTTGCTCTGTTTATTGTATGATTATTCTGAAAATTAAAGGAGGGATACACATGCATACACAAGAACAAATCGCAAGCTTATTTCGAAATTTTTCAATAAAGGAATGTAAAGGGTCAAGTGACTTATATGAATACTTAGCAATAAAAATAGCTGAAGATGAGGAAGTACTTACACTATCGTCTTATGCTCAGGTAGGTCAACCAGTCCCAAACTTATTATTAGGTGCAGTACATTATTTATTACTAGCAGGGAAAGAACATCATCTGAAAACGTATTATAGTAGCTTAGTTGAAAGTGCTAATACGGATTTAGATCAAGCTTTTCATCATTTTAAAGATTTCTGTAAAATGTACAGAGAGGAAATCATTACTTTATTACAAACGAAACTTGTTCAAACGAATGAAGTAAGACGATGTGCGTACTTATATCCAAGTTTCAATTACATATTTAACAAAGTGAATAAACCGTTAGCTTTAATAGAAATTGGGACAAGTTCTGGATTACAACTATTTTGGGACCAATATAGCTATTCGTACGGTACAGGTGAAAGTTACGGAAATATAAATTCGAATGTACATGTAACTTCTGAAATAAGAGGGGAGAATGTGCCTCAGCTTTTAAAAGAAAGTCCACCTGTCTTAGAAAGAATCGGACTAGATTTACATGTAAATGATTTACATAGTAACGAAGATTATTTATGGCTACGTGCACTTGTTTGGCCAGAACATAAGGAAAGGCTTGAACTCTTTGACCAAGCTGCATCTTTAGTGAAAAATGAATCTGTTCAATTAGTAGAAGGAGACGGCGTGGAGCTATTACCATCTATTATTGAACGAATAAGTAGAGATGCTGTTATCTGTATTTTCCATACACACGTCGCAAATCAAATACCAGAACAAGTAAAACGTAAGCTGGAAAAACAAATCCAAGAAATAGGTGCAAATCGTGATGTATTCCATCTTTATAACAACATGTGGGACCGGGACCTTCATATTGATTATTATATTAACGGAAACGAATATCGTGAAACGGTTGGAGAAACGGAAGGGCATGGGAGATGGTTTAGCTGGAAACTTGGGAATGAGACGCTTTGTTAATATGTGAGAAATTTTTATTTTCTAGAAGTTAGATAATGAAATTCCAGAAAATGAAAGTAACTAGTTACTTTCATTTTTCTTTTGTGATAATATGTTAGTAATTACTTACTTACATATTGAATGGAGGAATAAAAATGGGGAAATTAACAGCACGAGAAAAAGTTATGGAAGCTGCTACGCTATTATTCGGAGAAAAGGGCTATACAGCGACAACAATTCGTGAAGTGGCAGAAAAAGCGGGAGTGAGCGAGTTAACGATATTTCGTAATTTTAAAAATAAGGAAAATCTTTTTAGGGAGAGTATTATTTTACGGACGACACCAGTGGCCTTGTTAGAGGAAATAGAAGAGCAATTTACGGGTGATTTATATAAGGACCTTACAAAAGTAGCAGAAACATATATTCAAACCAATTTGCCAAAGCTGAACTATATTTGGGCTGCGTTAATAGAATCAAGACAAAATAGTGAAATGAAAACATTACTACATGAGTTAAATTCACATCTAGTGAATCACTTAGAAAAATATTTAAAGCAACTTGGTGAGAAGGGACACATTTCCACCTGTAATTACCGTTTGATAGCGAATATGTTTTATGGACAACTGTTTTTATACATTATGAATGTAAGTATATCGGAAGAAGAAATTCAGTTAGAAGAGTATATAGAGACATGTGTAAATTTATTTATGAATGGGATTTTAAATAAATAAAACGAATAAGGGTGGCAGAAATGAGGAATATATTTGCATTAATAGCTTTAATTGCAGGTTTTTTTATGGCAATTTTAGATTCAAATATTGTGAATATCGCATTACCAGAAATGACAAAGACATTTCATACTTCAATTGATACAATTTCTTGGGTTGCTAATAGTTATAATGTTGCCTTTGTATCGTGTTTATTAATTGCAGCACGTCTGGCGGATCAGTTTGGTCGCAAGAAACTGTATATTATTGGTTTATTGTTTTTTTCTATTAGTTCATTTATGTGCGGTATAGCCACTTCTTTTCATACATTAGTTGCTTTTAGGGTAATACAAGGACTTTCTGCCGCAGTTATCGTACCAGTTGCTATGCCATTAGGCCTTAATTTAGTACCGAAAGAAAAACAAGGTATGATAGGAGGCGTCATGGGAGCTTTTGGGGGATTAGCAGCGGCGATTGGCCCTTCACTTGGAGGCGTTTTAACTGAAAAATTAAATTGGAGTTGGGTGTTTTTTATTAATATACCAGTTGGTATTTTATCTCTTATCTTCGTGATTCTTTGTATTAAGGAATCGTATGATCATGCTGCAAGCTCTAAAATAGATTGGGCAGGTATGATTACTTCTGCATCTGCACTATGCTTACTCGTATATGCACTCATACAAGTAAATACAAATCATTTAAGCATGATAAGCTTAATACTTCTTTTTATGCTCTCACTCATAGGATTTAAATTGTTTTTTATCATTGAAAAGAAAAGTGAAAATCCAATGTTGCCATTAAAATTATTCACAAATAAAGAGTTCGCACTCTCGAATCTTTCTTTATTCTTTGTTGGAATGGGATTAATGAACTTTTTGTTTATACTTGCTTTTTATTTCGTTCAAGTAGGAGGTATGTCAGAATTACAGTCAGGTTTAATCATTAGCACACTAGCTATTGTTTCAATGCTTGTTACAGCAATAGTAACACCAATTGCAGCAAAGCAGGGGAGTTCATTAATAGGTAGTGTAGGGCTACTAACATTTATCATATCATCATATTTATTTAGTCAAATAGATTCAAACTTTACTACATGGGATTATATTTGGCGATTAATAATCGTTGGGATTGGAACAGGTTGCACATTAGCGCCATATACAACAACAGCAGTTTTAAGTGTGCCTATTGAAAAATCAGGTGTTGCTGCAAGTATATGTAATATTTCAAGAACAGTTGGAAGTATTGTTGGGGTTGCGATACTTGTGATGTTTCTGAATCATCAATTATTAGTTGAAAAAGAGAAGGTAAATAGGGAAGTAGTAACTGTGATTAAAAAAAGTGATTTGTCAAATTTAGAAAGGGGGGAAGTACTGCAAGCGATAAATAAAAAACAGCAAATCATATTAAAATCTGATGGAGAGCGAAAAATTTACAAACAAGTAAAGGAGGAATATCAGCAAGGAATAATTCGTAGTTATAATTTAGCATTTTTAATGGGCGCAACTATATTTTTTATCGCATTTATTTTTAATATAGGAAGAGTCTTATTAGAGAAGAAGAGGATCGTTTGAATAAAGAAAAAGGCTGTGCGTCATATAGAGCACAGCCTTTTTATAGTGATATGTATTTAATCAAAACCCAGGTAATCCATCAATCTCACAAATTTTCTTGGATGTAAAACTTATATTTAGTAAAATTTTGCGCGAGGGGATGTTGTTCGGATCAATAATTACAATATAGTTTTGGCATAGTATTCCTCCAAACTAAAATTTTTTTTGTTCGTCAGAAAGATTGTCTTTAACACTATTACTTACACTACCATAACCGTTGTTTTCAGTAAAACACGCTCCATCTAATGTAAGATTCCCTGAATGTTGTAATGTATTAAAAGTTCATTGGTACGCTCATTACTAAGTCGTAACATATCATATATGTATTTTTGGCTATATTGAGGATAGGTTGGTTTTATATATGTTTTAGTAATTGAAAGAAAACTATTAAGTATGAAGAAGGGGATAAAACGTTTATAGGGGATATAGAAAGTTATAATATATAGAATTAGAAATAAGAATTTGATAGTATTGGAGTAAGGAGTTTTAATAACAGTATATTAAGTCGTATTAATATATCTGTTGCGAATGCTTTCATTAAATCTCTTATTTTAATGGGAGTATTTGATAGAATTCAAAAAATATAATGGAGGTTAATATGAAAAAAGTAATTGGCGCAGCAACAGCAACTGTTTTCGGATTGGGAGCATTTACTACAACTGCTACTGCAGAAACGATCGTAACAGCAGATGTACTCAACGTACGTGAAAAACCGACTACGGAATCAAAAGTGGTCGAAAAAGTAAAAAACGGGGAAGAATTAAAAGTCATAAATACCGAAGATGGCTGGTCAAAAATTGAGTTAAATGGTAAAGAAGTATTTGTAAGCTCGGAGTTTACTAAAGATATTTACCATGTAACAGCAGATTTGTTAAATGTACGTTCTGAATCAAACACAGAATCAAAAATTCTTGGCAGACTGAAAAAAGATGATGTAATTGAATCAACGAAGCAAGTAAAAGACGGATGGCTACAATTTGAGTATAAGGGAAAAACAGCTTATGTAAATGTTTCTTTCTTATCAAGTAAAGCACCAATTGAAAAAAAGGCCGGCGAGAAAACGAAGCAAGTAGCGAAAGTACAAAAAACGGTTAAAGCTAAGGAAGAAGTGAAAGTCCAAGAAGTAGCGAAACCTAAGGAAGAAGTGAAAGTCCAAGAAGTAGCGAAACCTAAGGAAGAAGTGAAAGTCCAAGAAGTAGCGAAACCTAAGGAAGAAGTGAAAGTCCAAGAAGTAGCCAAAGCTAAAGAAGAAGAGAAAGCGCAAGAAATAGCAAAGGCTAAAGAAGAAGAGAAAGCGCAAGAAATAGCGAAGGCTAAAGAAGAAGAGAAAGCACGAGAAATAGCAAAGGCTAAAGAAGAAGCAAAAGCGCAAGAAATAGCAAAGACTAAAGAAGAAGAGAAAGCGCAAGAAATAGCAAAGGCTAAAGAAGAAGCGAAGGCGCAAGAAATAGCAAAGGCTAAAGAAGAAGCGAAGGCGCAAGAAATAGCAAAGGCTAAAGAAGAAGCGAAGGCGCAAGAAATAACAAAGGCTAAAGAAGAAGCAAAAGCGCAAGAAATAGCGAAGGCTAAAGAAGAAGAGAAAGCACGAGAAATAGCCAAAGCTAAGGAAGAGGCGAAAGCACGAGAAATAGCGAAGGCCAAGGAAGAAGCAAAAGCCCGAGAAGCAATAAAGACAAAAGAAGAGTCTAAAAATAACACGCAGTCTGCTAAACGTGAATTAACGGTGGTGGCGACAGCATATACTGCTGATCCGAGTGAGAATGGTACATATGGTGGACGCGTTTTAACTGCGATGGGGCATGATTTAACGGCTAATCCGAATATGAGAATTATCGCAGTTGATCCGAAAGTAATCCCATTAGGATCTAAAGTTTGGGTAGAAGGTTATGGAGAAGCTATCGCTGGTGATACTGGAAGTGCCATTAAAGGAAATCGTATTGATGTTTTAATGGGTTCAAAAAGTAAAGCTATGAATTGGGGAAGGCAAACTGTTAAAGTTAAAATTCTTTAATAAATATAGTAAACTAGATAGAAGTCAGTTTTCTTAATTGAGACTGGCTTTTATTTTTGTATCGCAACATCAGTAAGAATCGCATCAAATATGTCTTTTTGCGTGAAATTATCTGTAAAAATAGTTTCTCTGGCAACCTTAATAGTATCGTGCGGATTATACCATTTTTGTAGGGAATCCTCACCAAATTCATGTCGTTTGTCCCTTGTATTATGTCGTCGAATCGTTTCTTTTAATGATAAATCAAAGTAATATGTATAGGCGTTTCCTTCAAAAAAATGTATTAACTCTTTCAACATTTCACCGTATCTTCGACTGTTTAAAATACCTTCTAAAATAACAAACTCACATTTCCCTTTTCCGTACTTTGTAATTTCATATAGTAAATCATGTGATAAATTGCCCATCGTATCGTGTACTCTAAGCATATCTCTACGTACAACATCTTGTGATACTAAAAGTGTCCCTTGTCCGAAATGTTCTTGTAGTTGCTTTGCGATTATTGTTTTACCGCTTGCGGAGTTTCCTCTAAGAATGATTAATGTTGATTTAAGTATAGGATTAGACATAATGAATTCCTCCAGCATGTATGATTATATAGAAAATTTTAACAAATAAACTGTAAAAAGTGTATAATTAATAGGGTGGAAATAAAAAGGTGGGAGCTATATGGAACATGAATTAAATAAGGCGCAGCCAATTTGGAAACGGACATGGTTTCGCTATCTAGGGGCATTTATAATTGTCCAATTACTATTTATCCCGCTTTAATGGGCAGTAAGACCCCCACCTCAAAATCCAGGAAAAGCAAAGAATTTAGGTGGGGGATCAACTGCCCATAAAAGTCCGATTGGTTCAACTAATAATCAGTGGGGGGGGGAAGACCCCCCACTGATTAAAGTTTCACTTTATTATTTGTGAGATTACAGGATGGGCACCAAATTTTAAGCCAGGTGGAGAGTTTTTAAATAGAATTTTACATTCTGAATTTTTCACGGAATGGTTCACTCCATATGAAATTCCTCATTTTAATGTATTTACAGCATTTTTTGCGATTACATTGTTACCATACGCATTAATAGGTGCAATGAAAGATTTCACAACAAGGAAAAATATAAATAATTAAAAAGAGGTATTATATGCTATTTCAAAAAGATCATGTATCGGTACGGTACGTAAAAGAAGAGGATGCACAGGTCATTTCAAAATGGTTAACGGACCCAGAAGTACTGCAGTATTACGAAGGGCGAGATAATCCGCAATCTGTAGAGATGGTACTGAATCATTTCATACATAATCCCAATAGTCATGAAAAAAGATGTGTAATAGAGTTTAATGATATGCCGATTGGTTATATTCAAATGTATCCAGTTGATTCTAAGTGGAAAGCATTATATGGATATGAAGAATCTCAAAATGTATGGGGAATGGATCAATTTATCGGTGAGCCAACTTATTGGGAAAAAGGAATTGGGACGAAACTCGTTCAGGCAGCAATTACATATATTATGGAGAACACGGGAGCAGAAGCAATCGCAATGGATCCGAAAGTTAATAATGAACGTGCAATAAAATGTTATGAAAAATGCGGATTTAAAAAGGTGAAGATGTTAAAGGAACATGAGCTGCATGAGGGGAAATTAGAAGATTGTTGGATGATGGAATATATACAAAGGGAGCTGCGCGAAATGAAAAAAGCTTTAATAGTAATTGATGTGCAAGCAGGTATGTATACAGCGGGAATGCCAGTACATAACGGGGAGAAGTTTTTAGAAATATTGCAAGAACTTATTGGGGAGTGTCGTTCTAATGATATTCCAGTTATTTATGTACAACATAACGGACCAAAAGATCATCCGTTAGAAAAAGGTACAGAGGGCTGGAAAGTGCATGATGCGATCGCTCCGCAAAAAGGGGATCGTATCGTTGAAAAGACGACACCAGATTCATTCCATGAGACGAACTTAAACGAAGTATTACAAGAAAAAGGAATTGAACATGTTATCATTTCAGGTATGCAAACAGAGTACTGTGTAGATACGACAACGCGAAGAGCGTTTAGTGAAGGATATAAAGTTACGTTAGTGAGTGATGCACATAGTACGTTTCATACAGACGTGTTACGTGCGGAAGACATTGTGAAACATCATAATGTAGTGTTTGGAGCATTTGCTGATGTTGTTACATTAAAAGATTTGAAAGAAACTGTCTCTAAATAAGAGGCAGTTTTTTATTAGAAGAAATCATGTCGATAAGTCGATATAATTTCACGTACCATAATGAAAACATGAAAAAGGGAGCACCACATAATTAAAAAGGGCGCTCCTGCATCAAAATGTTACTTCTTCTTATCTTTATCCAATATATTCTGTTCTTCAGCAAATTCCGTACCATATGCAAAACGGCGATTAATATGAATATTATCGTTGTGGTGTCTTGTGCGGGAGTTAGAGAAGCGATGGACGATTACTTCAGATAATGTGAAGACGATCGCAGAAAGGATGCTTCCCCATGCAATTTGCATATAGTTGTCTAATAAAATATTACCGAAAATCCATACACTTAAATATGTTAGTAAGAAATCCGACATAATGGCACCAGTATTGCCAATTCGATTCAAAATAATTTTATCAACGAACATATAAGATACGATTGTTACAAAAAGACTGAAAGAAATAATTTGGACGAACGTTGCAGGGAAAAATAAAGCGAGTCCAATACTGAATGCGATAATACATGAAATAAATTTGATAAGCACTACTGTGAAATCATTCAAAATTTACACCTCCGATTTATACATAGTTTTTCAATAAATTCTGGAGTTCATACATTGCAACGGGCATATTTACATAAAACTTTTTCATGTTTGAAAGTTAGTCTAAATATTATAAAAATAACAAAAAAATGTTATAGTAAAATGAGAGTATATGACATTTTTAGGTAAGGGGGAATCCTCGGTGTGGATTACTTCAGAAGTAGAAATTCCAGACGAGTTAATTGATCATCTTGAAAAAGGAAAGTTAGTACTATTTGTTGGAGCGGGAGTTTCTATGAAAGGGAAATCAAACTTACCGAATTTTGATGATTTAGTTGATGAAATTGCAAAGACGTTATATGTCGAAAAACGTGAAATAACAGAACCGCATGATTATTATCTTGGTAAAATTGCGAAAACAAAAGATGTACATCAAGTTGCAAGAGATTTAGTTCATATTGAAAAGTCAAAGCCGAATCCGCTTCATTATGCGATTCCGAGGTTGTTTCCTTTAGATACAGAAGTCCGTATTGTAACAACAAATTTTGATCGACATTTTACAACTGCAATGAAAGAAATGAATAGAGAATTAAACGTATATTACGCACCTGCGTTACCTACAGGTAGAGCGTTTAAAGGACTCGCTTACATACATGGCAATATAGAACAAGAAAAAGAAGCGTTAATTTTAACAGATGGTGATTTTGGAAGGGCTTACTTGACAGAAGGATGGGCAAGAAGATTTTTAGTTGATTTATTCTCGAATTATACCGTTTTATTCGTTGGATATAGCCATAATGACCCAGTAATGAAATATTTAGCAACTGGTTTACCACCAAGTACAAGACGTTATGCATTTGTCGCACAAGGGGAAAATACGTACCACTGGGAGCATTTAGGAATACGGCCGATTGTATATCCGAATAAAGGTAATAATCATCAATCTCTCGTTAAAGCAGTAAAACGATGGGCGGAGTTAATGGGGGATAATTATATTACGAAACGAATGCGAATTCGTGACATAGTAACAGTTCCGCCGTCAGTAGAGCAGGAACAATTATCATACATAAAACAATCTATAAAAAAAATTGAAACAGTCCGCTACTTTGTTGAATTTGCTCACGATTATGAATGGGTGGAATGGCTTGAAGCGGAAGGGAAATTACAAAATTTATTTTTAATTACATCAAACTATAACGAGGTAGATGAATTACTGGCAAAATGGTTAGTGGAACAATTTCTTTTTAGTCATCAAAAAGAATTATTTCAATTAATTTTTAAAAATCATTCTAAACTATCTCCATTATTATGGAGAACAATTTGTAGCTACTTAAACGAAACGAAAATGAAAATGGACCCTTTGTTGTTTGCAAGGTGGACACTCCTTTTATTAGAAACAGCTGAAAAAGATAGTAAATCGATCGAAACAATTTCTTACTTACTGCAAAAATGTTCTTTTCCTGAGCATAAAGAAATTGCTTTATTGTTACTAACGTTTATTTTGGACGGCAAACTTAAGTTGAAGCGTGAAAGAAAATGGGGAAATGATACCGGGGAATCAATAGAACTTGAGGAATCGAGTCGGTTACCCGTGTCTACATTTTCTTTTGTGGAGCAAATTTGGAATGAAAAGATGAAACCGCATATTTCTTATTACGCCGTTCCAATTATGATGATGGGAATAGAGAAGATGCGGATGTTATCACTAAGGCAAACGGCATTGAAAAAAAGGGATAAGGAAAATGTGGAAAAAGAGTTTCGGCAAAATGATCTTGCATTTTTAATTCAAATTGTAAAAGAATGTTTAGCCTATTTATGTGAAAACGATGAGAAAAAAGCAAATTATTATATTACAGAAATGATAGAAGCAAACAGCATACTTCAAAACCGAATTGCAATTGATGCGATGAATAAAAATATATTTGTTAGCGCCGATGAGAAAATAAAATGGTTGTTACAGGAAGGGATTCTTTTAGATGTCACGTATAAACAAGAAGTTTTTCAACTTATAAAAAATCATTACGCACTCTCTTTAGAAAAAACAAAAGAAGAAGTCATTCAAATTGTACTGAAGGATCTTGCAGAGGAGAGGGCATTTGATGTTTGTTTCGTTTTAGATTTATTATTCAATTGTGATACAAATAGTCCATCTACAGCAAAAGGTTATGAGTTAATGAAGCAAAAACATCCTCACTTTCATTCTGATCGATACAGTGTACAAAAGAAAGAGGTCGCAGAACAAAGTATTACTTGTAATGTAACTGCCGATGGATTATTGCAGCTAAAAGATGAGGAAATTATGAAACAAGTTCAGCAATTTTCTCAAGATGGTGTTTTTGAACAACGTCATTTTTTAGAGATGTTATCGAAAGCATGTAAATTGAATACAGAATGGAGTATTTCATTTGCTTATCAATTAGTAGGTATGCATGAAATAAGTAATGAAGTTTGGTTTGTTTGTATTAGAGAGTGGCGAAATAACAGAGGACTGACAAATGAACAAATACAAAAAGTTATTCCTCTATTGCAGAAATTTGTTAGAAATACTGCTTTTCATTGGTTAATTAGTAGTTTTCTATATGAAATTAGTAATCGATTAGAAGAGTTAGAGGAAAATAGTATACGCAATGTGAAACGGTTTGCTTTTTCGGTATTCCCTCAAGTAATGAAAAGTGATACGGATTTTAAGCTTGGAAAACAAGATTTTTACAATGAATCGATTCAGCATCCTGTTGGAAAAATGACAGCAGTATTATTAAAACTGTTATCATATGATCATTTATACGATCGTAATGTGTATGAATATTTATTTTTGTTTGAAGAACAAGTAAGAATTAGTACAGAACGGACAAATTTTATGATAGCTCGTTTAGTAGCAGACATTACATTTCTTTATCATATTGAGAAGCAATGGTGCCGAAAATATTTGTTACCGTACTTAGAGTTAAAGAAGGAAAATGAGATTACGAAATATGCATGGGCCGGCTTATGTTACACACAAATCAATTTACCTTTATTTACAGAAATGAAGCGATTTATTAAGTACGCGGTAGAACATTTGGAAGTATTACATCCGCATACGAGGGAAGCTTTCTTAAAATGGCTCAGTTTTGTATTTATTAAATGTGTACTGTATTGGGAGCAAAAAACAGATTGGTTATACCCTTTACTTATACGAGAAAATGAAGAAAATAAAATTAAATTTATGCAGTTCTTATGCTATTACGTCAAAACGTTAAGTGCAAAAGAACAACAAAAATTTTGGGCAGCTTGGCTCAATATATTTTTGCGAGAGCGACCGAAAATGGGGGGAATCACAGCTAGAGAATATGTAATGCTTTTACGTATTATATTATTTATGGATGAAATAATAGAAAGAGGCTTATTGATAATTTGCAAATCATTTTCGGACGTGGGTGGAAAAGGGAATCAAACGGAGTTAAAACAGTTATTTCATGAAATACTTGAGAAGACAGAGAGTATAAAGATGTATAAAGAGTTGTATGCAAACGTATTTTTCACTTTACTGCAAACGCTTCAGGAAGCTAATTTACTTGAAACTGAAATCATTCAAATAAAAGAATTATTAATTGGATATAGAGTAGAAAAATGTGTAATAAATGCAATAGATAATGAGATAATTCGCATCGGAATTGTTCTGGAGAATTTACAAGAAGAAATGTAGAGCAAAAATGTAATTTGAAAAAATATATAAAAAGTTGTTGACAGTGTTTTAAAAAGCGTTCTATAATACGAATCATACTTATTCAATTTCAAAAAACATTTGAATAAACAAAGTGCAATGAAGAGATCACAGTAGTGGTTAGTCTTACTGTAACAGAGAGCTGGTGGTTGGTGTGAACCAGTACAGGGATAATCATGAATTACAGTCTTGGAGCATCTTTTTCGTAGTAAAGATAGTATTGTCTTTATGAAGAAAAAGCGGTCAATTGATCGTTAACAGTGAAGAGAGGTAGACAGAAGTGTAGTCTACAACTAGGGTGGTACCGCGATAAATATCGTCCCTACTGATTTATTCAGTAGGGACTTTTTGTATTTTAGTGGCCCAACTTGAAAATTAAATATGCATGCGTTGAAAGGAAAAGCAGTAGTTGTTGTTTCCCTGTAACAGAGAGCTGGTGGTCGGTGTGAACCAGTACAAAAACAAGAGCGAATTACAGTCCTAGAGCATCTTTTTCGTAGTAAAGATAGTATTTATCTTTATGAAGGGAAAGACGGTCAGATGATCGTTAACAATGAAGAGAGGTAGACGAAAGAAGTCTACAACTAGGGTGGTACCGCGATAAATATCGTCCCTACTGATTGCATCAGTAGGGATTTTTTGTACAAAAAAAGTGGGTTTTTAACTAGTAGATAGTGTCTTTGTACGAATTATTAGTTTAAAATAAGAAGAGGTATCGATTCCACTTTAAATTTGTATAATTGACCAGTTCAGAAAATAGAGAATTTTTCATTCTCTTACTATACTTTTAAAACATTAGAGGAGGATTTCCAAATGGCAAATCATGAATTAGATCAATTACGTAAACAGGTAGATGAAATTAACTTACAACTATTACACCTTTTAAACAAACGCGGTGAAATCGTTCAAAAAATTGGGGAACAAAAGCAAGTACAAGGTACAAAACGTTTTGATCCAGTACGTGAGCGTGAAGTGCTTGATATGATTGCAGAGAATAACGAAGGACCATTCGAAACATCAACAGTTCAACATATTTTCAAAACAATCTTCAAAGCTAGCTTAGAATTACAAGAAGATGATAACCGTAAAGCATTACTAGTATCACGTAAAAAGAAACAAGAAAACACAATTGTTGATGTAAAAGGTGAATTGATTGGTAACGGAACACAAACGTTCATTATGGGACCTTGTGCGGTAGAAAGCTTAGAGCAAGTTCGCCAAGTAGGGCAAGCAATGAAAGACCAAGGCTTAAAATTAATGCGCGGTGGTGCTTTCAAACCGAGAACATCTCCATACGATTTCCAAGGTTTAGGAGTAGAAGGATTACAAATTTTACGTCAAGTAGCAGATGAGTTCGACTTAGCGATCATTAGTGAAATTTTAAATCCGAACGATGTTGAAATGGCATTAGACTACGTTGATGTAATTCAAGTTGGTGCACGTAACATGCAAAACTTCGATTTACTACGAGCTGTAGGTAAAGTTAACAAGCCAGTATTATTAAAACGTGGATTAGCAGCAACAATTGATGAGTTCATTAATGCAGCGGAATACATCATTGCACAAGGTAACGACCAAATTATTCTTTGTGAGCGCGGTATCCGCACATACGAAAGAGCGACACGTAACACATTAGACATTTCAGCAGTACCGATTTTAAAGAAAGAAACACATTTACCAGTTGTTGTTGACGTAACGCATTCAACTGGACGTAGAGATTTATTATTACCAACAGCGAAAGCGGCTCTTGCAATTGGCGCAGATGCAGTAATGGCTGAAGTACATCCAGACCCAGCAGTTGCATTATCAGATTCTGCACAACAAATGGATATTCCGGAATTCCATAGATTCATGGAAGAGTTAAAAGGTTTCAAAAATAAATTATCTTAATTCCATATTATATATGCGCTGAAGAGGAAACAGTAGTGCTTATCTCACTGTTAAAGAGAGCTGATGGTTGGTGTGAATCAGTACAAAGATAAGCATGAATTACAGCCTTGGAGCATCTTTTTCGTCAAGTTTTGATGGGAAAGACGGTCTAATGATCGTTAAAGAAGAAGAGAGGTAGACGAAAGAAGTCTACAACTAGGGTGGTACCGCGATGAACATCGTCCCTACTGAGCGCTCAGTAGGGACTTTTTTGTACAAAAAAATAGTAAAGGGGCAAGAGAAATGAGATACATTACAGCTGGAGAATCACATGGACCGCAGTTAACAGTTATTTTAGAAGGTGTACCAGCAGGTTTAACGCTGGCGGCGGAACATATTAATAAAGAATTATTAAGAAGACAAAAAGGGCACGGACGCGGAAGACGTATGCAAATTGAAACGGATACAGTTGAAATTGTAAGTGGTGTTCGTCATGGGATGACACTTGGCTCACCCATTACGTTAATCGTAAAAAATGATGATTTCAAACATTGGACGAAAGTAATGGGTGCAGATCCAATTTCGGAAAAAGAAAGTAAAGAAATGAAACGTACAATTACGAAACCACGTCCAGGACATGCGGATTTAAACGGGGCAATTAAATACGGTCACCGTGATATAAGAAACGTACTAGAGCGCTCATCTGCAAGAGAAACGACAGTAAGGGTTGCAGCTGGAGCAGTTGCGAAACAAATTTTAAAAGAATTAGGCGTAGAAATTGCAGGGCATGTACTTGAAATTGGTGGAGTAAAAGCAAAACATATTTCAAACTTATCAATTGAAGAAATTCAAACAATTACTGAAAGCTCACCAGTTCGATGTTTAGATAAAACAGTAGAACAAGAGATGATGGATGCGATTGATAATGCAAAAAGTAGCGGAGATTCAATCGGCGGCATTGTTGAAGTCATTGCAGAAGGAATGCCGATTGGCGTTGGTAGTTACGTTCATTACGATCGTAAATTAGATGCAAAACTTGCTGGTGCGATTATGAGTATTAATGCATTTAAAGGTGCTGAAATCGGCGTTGGTTTTGAAGCGGCAAGACAGCCAGGTAGTAAAGTGCATGATGAAATTTTATGGGATGAGGAACAAGGATACACGAGAAAAACGAATAATGCCGGCGGTTTAGAAGGCGGTATGACAACGGGAATGCCAATTGTCGTAAGAGGTGTAATGAAACCAATACCTACATTATACAAACCGTTAGCAAGTGTTGATATTGATACGAAAGAAGCATTCCAAGCGAGTATTGAAAGATCTGATAGCTGTGCAGTACCAGCAGCAGGTGTAGTAGCTGAATCTGTTGTAGCATGGGAACTTGCACATGCACTAGTCGAACAATTCGGAAAAGATCGTATGGAGTTAATTCAGCAAA
The DNA here is from genome assembly GCF_051918845.1 of Bacillus cereus group sp. MYBK101-2. NCBI lineage: Bacteria > Bacillati > Bacillota > Bacilli > Caryophanales > Bacillaceae > Bacillus > Bacillus cereus group sp. MYBK101-2. Next base: position 17,128 of record NZ_JBQAIE010000005.1, read on the forward strand.
ATATTACGCAACATAATAAATACGCAAAAGAATTTTAATAAAAAGGTGGTTTTAACATGCAAGTAAAAGATCAACTATCATCATTACAACCATATAAACCAGGTAAATCACCGGAACAAATGAAAGAAGTGTACGGAGATCATTCATTTGTGAAATTAGCATCGAATGAAAATTCATTCGGCTGTTCACCACGTGTTTTAGATGAGTTGCAAAAATCGTGGTTGGATCATGCTTTATATCCTGACGGAGGTGCTACAACACTCCGTCAAACAATTGCAAATAAGTTACATGTGCAAATGGAACAAGTACTTTGCGGTAGTGGTTTAGATGAAGTCATTCAAATCATAAGCCGTGCAGTACTTAAAGCAGGAGATAACATCGTAACGGCTGGGGCAACATTCCCGCAGTACCGTCATCATGCAATTATAGAAGGTTGCGAAGTGAAGGAAGTTGCGTTAAATAACGGTGTATACGACTTAGACGAAATTTCTTCAGTAGTAGATAACAATACAAAAATCGTATGGATTTGTAATCCGAATAATCCGACAGGCACATATGTGAATGACCGAAAATTGACTCAATTCATTGAAGGGATTAGTGAAAATACGTTAATTGTCATTGATGAAGCGTACTATGAATACGTAACAGCAAAAGATTTCCCAGAGACATTACCGCTTTTACAAAAACATAAAAACATTCTTGTACTTAGAACGTTTTCTAAAGCGTACGGATTAGCTTCTTTCCGCGTAGGATATGCAATTGGACAGGAAGAGTTAATCGGAAAATTAAATGTCGTACGTTTGCCATTTAACGTATCTTCATTAGCGCAAAAAGCAGCTACGATTGCTTTTGGTGATGAGGAGTTTATTGAGGAAATAGTTCGTGTAAATACAGAGGGATTACAACAATACGAGAGCTTTTGTAAGGAACATGATATTCCATTTTATCCATCGCAAACAAATTTCATCTTCTTGCCAGTTGAGAATGCTGGAGAGATTTATGAAGCTTGTGCACACGCAGGATTTATTATTCGTCTGTTCCCAAATGGCGTCCGTATTACAGTCGGAACAAGGGAGCAAAATGAAGGAGTGATTTCAGTGTTACAACAACACTTTGAAAATAAAAAAAGAAAGTCTCGAGATGAGGCAAATGCGTAAGAAGGTAGTATTAATTGGAACTGGTTTAATCGGAGGCTCTCTCGCATTAGCAATTAAGAAAGAGCACGATGTAACGATAACAGGTTATGATATATTTCAAGAACAAGTAGAACGTGCAAAAGAATTACAAGTAGTAGATGAAATAGCAGTTGATTTACAGCATGCATGTGAAGAGGCACATTTAATTGTTTTTGCTTCTCCAGTTGAAGAAACGAAGAAGTTATTACACAAATTAGCGTCATTTCGGTTACGAGAAGATGTTATCGTAACCGATGTTGGTAGTACGAAAGGGACGATTATGAATGAAGCGGAAGCTTTATTTTCAAAGGAAGTTTCTTTCATTGGTGGACATCCGATGGCGGGTTCTCATAAAACGGGAGTTGAAAGTGCAAAAGCGCATTTATTTGAAAATGCATTTTACATTTTAACACCGATGCATCACGTGCCAAATGAACATGTGGAAGAATTAAAAGATTGGTTAAAAGGAACAGGGTCACATTTTCTTGTTTTAAATACAGAAGAACATGATTATGTAACAGGAATCGTTAGTCATTTCCCGCACCTTATCGCAGCGGGTTTAGTGAAGCAAGTAGAGAAACATGCAGGAGATAATCCACTTATTCATCAGCTAGCTGCTGGAGGTTTCAAAGACATTACACGTATCGCATCTAGTAGTCCGAAAATGTGGAGTGATATTGTTAAGCAAAATCGAGAGCATTTAATGGTATTATTAAAAGAGTGGATCTCTGAAATGGAAGATTTATATGATACAGTTTCTGCCGGAGATGCAGGCGAGATTCAAAACTATTTTGCGGATGCGAAAGAATACCGTGACTCTTTACCGGTAAGAAAGAGAGGGGCGATTCCTGCCTATCACGACTTATACGTCGATGTTTTAGATAAAGTAGGGGCATTGGCTCACATTACAAGTATTTTAGCGCGCGAAGAAATTAGTATTACGAACTTGCAAATATTAGAAGCACGTGAAGGGTTGCTTGGGGTATTACGTATTAGCTTCCAAAGAGAAGAAGATCGTATGCAAGCGAAACTCGCGCTTGGAGAAGAAAAATACCAAACTTATGAAACAATTTAAATGAGAAGGTGAAAACGTGAAGGAAAGAACAATACAACCTGTTAATAACGGATTAAATGGCAACATTACAATTCCAGGAGATAAATCGATTTCTCACCGCGCTGTCATGTTCGGTGCGATTGCAGAAGGAAAAACAACAATTAAAGGTTTCCTGCCTGGTGCAGACTGTTTAAGTACGATTTCTTGTTTTAAAGAAATGGGAGTAGACATTGTGCAAAACGGTGATGAAGTCACTGTAGTTGGTAAAGGATTAGAAGGTTTACAAGAACCGAAAGCTGTATTAGATGTTGGTAATTCTGGTACAACTATACGTTTAATGTCAGGAATTTTGGCAAATACACCATTTTTCTCTTGCGTACAAGGTGATGCGTCTATTGCAAAAAGACCGATGAAACGTGTAACAAATCCATTAAAACAAATGGGTGCGAACATTGATGGGCGCGAAGAAGGAACGTTTACACCGCTAACAATACGTGGTGGAGATTTAAAAGCAATTGAATACACTTCGCCGGTAGCAAGCGCACAAGTAAAGTCAGCTATTTTACTTGCAGGGCTTCGTGCAGAAGGTGTAACAGCTGTTACAGAACCACATATTTCACGTGATCATACGGAAAGAATGCTTGAAGCATTTGGCGTTAAAGTGACTCGCGAAGGAAAGACAGTGAAACTAGCAGGTGGACAAAAGTTAACAGCGACAGATGTTCAAGTACCAGGTGACGTATCATCAGCTGCCTTTTTCTTAGTAGCAGGTGCAATTATTCCAAATAGTAAACTAGTATTACAAAATGTAGGCATGAATCCAACACGTACAGGTATTATTGATGTTTTAGAGAAAATGGGTGCTACGTTCACTGTAGAGCCAATTAACGAAGGAGCATCAGAACCAGCTGCAAACATTACAATTGAAACATCTTCATTAAAAGGAATCGAAATCGGCGGAGATATTATCCCAAGATTAATCGATGAAATTCCTGTAATTGCATTAGCGGCAACGCAAGCAGAAGGAATTACAGTTATTAAAGATGCACACGAATTAAAAGTAAAAGAAACAAACCGTATTGATACAGTCGTAGCGGAATTAACGAAACTTGGTGCTCGTATAGAAGCAACTGAAGACGGGATGATTATTTACGGGAAATCAGTTTTAAAAGGAAATACAGTTAATAGTTATGGTGATCACCGCATCGGAATGATGCTTGCGATTGCCGGCTGTCTAGCAGAAGGTAAAACAACAATTGAAGACGCAGAAGCAGTAGGTGTATCATACCCTACATTCTTCGAAGAACTTCAAAAGTTAGCTAAATAAAGTGAAACTTTAATCAGTGGGGGGTTCTTCATCCCCCACTGATTATTAGTTGAACCAATCGGACTTTTACGGGCAGTTGATCCCCTACCTAAATTCTTTGCTTTCGCTGAATTTTGAGGTGGGGGTCTTACTGCCCGTTAAAGCGGGATAAAGTAATGAGAAGCAGATACAGGATGTATCTGCTTTTTTATATTGAATTTGTGTCGTTAAGTCATTATCATTTCATTCACCGCACTTTAATATTTTAAATTATGGTACAATTCAAATAAATGAGGGAGGAGAAACATATGAACGTTATACGATTAAAAGAAGATAAATTTAGAGAAGCACTACGCTTATCAGAATACGCTTTTCAATATAAAGTAGAAGAAGAAAGAATGCAGCAACAACTTACAAAAATGAAGGAAAGTCATGAAGTATACGGTATTATGGAAGGTGAGGACTTAGCGGCAAAACTACACCTTATTCCGTTTCATATTTACATAGGAGAAGAAAAATTTAAAATGGGTGGCGTTGCAGGGGTAGCGACGTATCCAGAATACAGAAGAAGCGGTTATGTGAAAGAATTGCTTCAACATTCTCTTCAAACGATGAAAAAAGACGGATATACAGTATCAATGTTACATCCATTTGCTGTTACATTTTACCGTAAATACGGCTGGGAACTTTGTGCGAATCTTCTCGTATGTCATTTGACAAAGAGTGATTTAGTTATGAAAAAACAAGTGAATGGTACTGTGAAACGTTTCAATAAAGAAAATCACCCAGAAGAGGTCGAGAAGCTTTATGAAACATTTGCAGAACGTTTTTCTGGTATGCTTGTTCGCAATGAAAAATGGTGGTTACAGGCTGTGTATGATGACTTAACATTAGCGATTTATTACGATGAAAATAAAACGGCAGCTGGCTACATGTTATATAAAATAGAAAAATCTAAAATGACTGTAGAAGAATTTGTACCACTGCATAATGAAGCACGAAATGGTCTATGGAACTTTATTTGCCAGCATGATTCTATGATTAAAGAACTTGAAATGACAGTAAATGAAAACGAACCGTTGTTATATACATTGCAAGAGCCACGTGTGAAGACAGAAATAAAACCATATTTTATGGGAAGAATTGTAGATGTAGAGCAGTTCTTAAAACAGTATGAGTTAAACTGGAACAATGTACAACAAGAAGTCATTTTACACATTACAGATTCATTTGCACCGTGGAATAATGTATCGGTGAGACTTGTAAATTATGAAATAACAATTATAGAAGAACCAATGGATAAAGGGATCAAGCTAGATATAAATGCACTATCTGCAATATTGCTTGGATACAAACGCCCATTAGAACTAAATGAATTAGAATTAATTAGCGGAAGCGAAGAGGAAATACAAGCGTTTGAGAAAATAGTTCCAGTACGAGATGCATTTATTTATGATTTCTTTTAAAAAATAGGGCTGCTCAAAATCAAATTTTGGGACAGCTTTCTCTTTGGTTGTCAGTTTTTGTCGGTAAGTCGATATATTTTGAAAATCGCTGATATAATTGGAGATGCGCCGATATATTCTGAAAATCGCTGATAAAATTAGACTTGCGCTGATATATTCTAATAATCGCTGATATAAATTTATTCACAAACAAGGGATTAAGAACGCAATGATACTTGCCAAACACTTGACTTTTACTCCATGTAATTTATAATTAAAAACGGAATGAATTTTCATTCCTGAAAATAGAGGTGGAAAAAATGGCTAAAAACAAACAAGAGGATATTTTTGATGCTGCGATGCAACTTTTTGCAGAGCGTGGTTATGATGGTACGACAATTCCAATGATCGCTGAAAAGGCAAAAGTCGGTGCGGGTACTATTTATCGCTATTTTGAAAATAAAGAGGCGCTTGTTAACTCATTATTTTCAAAAAGTATGTTAGAGCTTTCTGAAATGATAAAAACGGATTTTCCTGTTGAAGCAAATATTCGTGAACAGTTTAGTCATACGTACAACCGTTTATTTGAATTTGCGAGAAACAATGTAGATGCTTTTTTATTTACAAATTCTCACTGCGATAGTTATTTTCTTGACGAACAGAGTAAGCAAATATTTGACGATTTTATAGGTTTCTTTATGAATATTATTGAAGATGGAATCGCAAAAGGTTTTCTTCGTCCATTGCCTCCAGTTGCTTTAATTATTATTGTATATCAACCACTTGAAAAATTAACGAAAGTAATTGCAACAGGGCAATTAGAGTACTCAAAAGAATTAGTAAAAGAATTGGAAGAAAGCTCTTGGAACGCTATTAGAATCATTTGATTCTATAGCTTTATAAGGACAGGAATGAATATTCATTCCGAGAATGATATAAAAAGAAAAACAGAACATGATTAATCTTTACAATTAAAGGAATGAACATTCATTCCGGGAAGGATAGTTTAATAGAATTTATAAAGAAATAATAGAACGATAGGAATGAACGTTCATTCCGAAAGGTGTTTTCAAAACTATAGGAATGAATATTCATTCCGAAACTAACATGAAATTTTAATCACGGGAGATGATGCAAATGAGCAAGCTGAGAAATTGGAGAAGTTTATCTTTTCTATTGTGGATAGTTATTACCATTACAATGATCGTTACGATGCCTAATATGGATAAATTAGTGAAAGAAAAAGGGCACATTACGATTCCTAATACAGAACAAAGTAGTATTGCTGACAAAATGATAAAAGAAATGAATAAAGACGGGACAGAAAAGTATGACATTATAGCAGTTTTTAATAGTGGTAGTAAAACAGCTTTAACGACTGAACAAAAAGAGGAAATAACAAAAACAATCAATGCTTTGCAAAATGAAAAAGAACAATTAGGAATTAAAGAAGTTGTTTCACATTTAGATAATAAAGAATTAGAGAAACAATTCGTTTCTAAAGATAATACGACTATTTTAACGCAAATATCGATAGATAAAAAACATGGTGAAATATCGAAAGTTTCAAATAATCTTCATAATAAAGTGAAAACGAAAGGGGTAAAAACGTACTTAACAGGAAGTGACTTAATCGCGGGTGATTTTCTTACATCTTCTCAAGAGGGAGTGAAAAAGACTGAAGTTATTTCAATTATTTTCATTCTTGTAATATTAATCATTGTATTCCGTTCACCTATTGTTCCCATTGTTTCTCTTCTTACTGTTGGGGTATCATATTTAGTTTCAATGGGGATTATTGCTCATTTAGTAGATCAATTTAATTTTCCATTTTCTAACTTTACACAAGTGTTTGTAGTTGTTGTCCTGTTTGGGGTTGGAACAGACTATAACATTTTATTATTTACGAGATTTAAAGAAGAATTAAGTAAACAAGAAAACGCATTTTTGGCTACGAAAGAAACATTTAAATCGGCAGGGAAAACCGTTTTATATAGCGGGATAGCAGTACTAATTGGTTTTGCATCTCTTGCTTTAGCGAGTTTTAAATTATATCAATCTACTTCAGCGGTAGCAATTGGTGTCGCAGTTTTATTACTAGTATTAACTACGTTAAATCCATTTTTCATGGTGCTTTTAGGAAAAGGGATGTTTTATCCCGTTAAAACATTTAAAGGTCATGAAGACAGTCGTCTATGGGGATTCTTTGCGAAAAACTCAGTAGTGAGACCATTTGTAGCTTTAATTATTGTATTCGTGATATCGATTCCTTTCATATTAAAGTATTCTAATACACTTAATTACAACGATTTATTTGAAGTAGACAATAAATATGAGTCGAAAATGGGGATTAACGTAATAGAAGAACATTTTCCACCTGGTTTTTCTTCACCGAGTACGTTAGTCATTCAATCGAATAACAAGTTAGATGAGGCGAGTTCGCTTCAAACTTTAGATGAACTAACTGATAAGATTTTGAAAGTGAAAGGTGTTTCAGAAGTATATTCACCGACACGTCCAACTGGTGATAGGATTAAAGAACTATATATAAATAAACAAGCGGGTGAACTAAATACAGGTTTAGGAGATGCCAATGGTGGTATAAAGGAAATTAATGATGGATTAACTACTGCGAAAGATAAGATGGGTAATAAGGACTCAAATAGTCTTGCAAACGTTCAAAAGTTAATTGATGGAACAAATGAAGCGAAAAATAGTGTATCGGCATTAGGAACAGCTTTAAATCAACTATCAAATGGCATAAATGACGGAGCAAAAGGTGCGCAGCAAATTGAGAGTGGGTTAACTTCAGTAAATGAAAATATAAGTGTATTATCTCATGCAACTTCACAACTTCATGCTGGCTATACGCAGTTAGAAAAAGGTTTAAGTTCTTACGAGCAATACTTCGGAAGTATTTCTCAAGCGATTGATGGTGCGAAGAAAGGTTATGAACAAATTGAAATGTTAATGACCAATTTTATTCAAACGAAACCAGAATTAGCAAATGATCCTAACATTCTGCAGACGATAGGAATTGCTAAAGAGGCTCAAAAGCAATTAGGTGGGCTTTCAAATGAATTAAATCAATTAGCAACGCAGCATAAAGCTGCAATGGGCTCATTTAAAGAAGCAAATCAGTCGTTATTGAAAGTGGATAACGGCTTAAAAGAAATGAGCAATGGAGTTACTAAGTTACAAAAAGGAGCAGCTGATCTTAAAAATGGATTAAATGAAGGAGCAACAGGTTCAAAACAAATTGCAAACAAGTCATCTGAGTTACAAACCGGATTAACGAAAATAAACGATGGGCAAGGTCAGCTATTAACCGGACTGAAAGACTTGCAAGAACAGATGGGACAATTACAATCAGGACTATCTAAAAGTACAGAAGGCCTTGAAAAGGTAAGTAACGGCCTAGGGGATGCTCAGAAATATTTAGGAGAACTAAATGAATCAAAAAGCTCTGAGAAATTTTATATTCCAAAAGAAGTTTTGGAGGGAGAAGATTTCCAAAAAGCTTTGAATACGTACATGTCACATGATAGAAAGACTGCTAAAATGACAATCATTTTAGACGTAAATCCGTATTCAAAAGAAGCGATGCCAGTTATTGAAGAAATTAATAAAACGATAGACGGTACGTTAAATGGTACAGAATTAAAATCAGCGAAAAAAGCAATCGGAGGTACAACAGCTAGAAACGTTGATCTAAAAGAAGTAACAGGTCAAGATTTCTTACGTACAGCTACAATTATGTTAATTGGAATTGCGATCGTACTAATCGTCATTACACGTTCATTATTAAACACCATCTTTATTATTGGATCGTTACTATTAGCGTACTTTGCATCATTAGGGATAAGTGAACAAATTAGTACGCATGTTTTACATGTAGATTCATTAAGCTGGAATGTTCCGTTCTTTAGTTTCATAATGATAGTCGCTTTAGGAGTGGATTATAGTATTTTTGTAATGATGAGATACAATGAGTTAGAAGGGGACCCAGCGACGAAAATTGTAACTGCTTCTCGTCATATTGGAGGAGTCGTATTATCAGCAGCACTAATTTTAGGTGGTACATTTTCTGCATTGATCCCTTCAGGTGTATTAACGCTTATACAAGTAGCATCCGTTGTTGGTGTTGCACTGTTACTATTAGCTATTATTGTAATGCCAATATTGTTACCTGCTTTAATAGGGGTAACGAGTAAAATGAAGGATTATGCAAAGAAATTAAGTGAAAGGAAATAAAAGAATCCACTTTTAAAAGTAACTGGTTCCGTTATAGGATAGAAAATATAAAATAACACACAAATTAGGGATACAAAGTCACATATGATTTTGCACCCTTTTTTACTGTTATTATAGTGTTTAAGCACGTATATATAGTTAAATTGCACGGGAAGAGAAAAAGAAAACAGTAAAAAACACCAGCGCAACGATTGGGGATTCCTGACAAAGTATTTGATTTAAAAGATATAATTTACTTTAGATAGTTCACTCTGGTGGACTATCTTTTTTAAAAGGTAAATGGAAAGTTTATGTTAAAATAATGATAGAGATTGTGAAAAAATGTTCTTAAGTTAACGATCAGGCTAATTTAAGAAGGATTTTTTAAAGGAAATGTTGAATATCGTGTTTTGAAGGAGTGATTGCAGTGGAGTAAGTAATTTTTTTAATCTTGGTTAAATACTTTGAGGGAAGGGATTTATAGCTATGAATACAAAACTAATAATAGTAGAAGGTTTACCTGGATTCGGAAAATCGACCACTGCAAAGCTAATAAATGAAATTCTAAACCAAAATAAAATTGAAGTTGAACTATTTTTAGAGGGGAATTTGAACCACCCCGCCGACTATGATGGTGTATCTTGTTTTAATAAATTTGAATTCGATAGATTAGTATCTAACAGTGGAGATTTTAAAGAAGTTCTTCTTAAAAGAGTTTTAAAAAAAGGAAGCAATTATTTATTACCATACAGAAAGATAAAAAATGAGTTTGGTGACCAGTTTTCGGACGAATTATGTAACGATATTTCAAGAAACGATATATATGAATTACCATTTGATAAAAATGTTGAATTAATTACTGACAAATGGCATGATTTTGCTGAAATTGCTCTAGAAGATGATAAGGTTTATATTTTTGAATGTTGTTTCATACAAAATCCATTAACGATTGGGATGATTAAATACGGTGAACAAAAAGAAAAAATAATAAATTATGTAATGAAAGTTGCAAAAATCATAGAGAATCTAAATCCAATGTTATTCTATGTAGAACAAGATGATCTTGAATTTTCATTTAGGAAGGCATTAAAAGAAAGAAATCCAGAATGGTCCACAGGAATTGTCGACTATTACACGAATCAGGGCTATGGGAAAGAACATAACCATTCAGGGGTAGAAGGAGCGATAAAAGTTCTTGAAGCTAGAAGGAATTTAGAGTTAGAAATATTCGATATGTTAAAAATGAAAAAAGAAAAAATCAATAATACAAAATATGAAATTGACTCATATAGATCAATGTTAAAAGATAAATTAACAATACAAATGGTGAAATAGCTTTTTACACTAACTGGTGCTTTAGTTGGAGAAAGAAATAAAAACGCTCAGAATATTTTCTGAGCGTTTTAGTTTGCTATTTATAATGCGAAATGCATACAAATTATTGTATTATTTCAATTGATAAACATAATGCTCCAATTATAAATGTTTTTTCAAAATGAATCCTCTTTAAAACGTGTATGTAACTTTAATATAATTAAAAACAAAGGTTTTATTCGAGTTTGGAAAGAAAGGAATAGCAATCAACCGTTGCTATTCATCCAGCTTCTACTATATAATAGCTATAGTCTACAATAATTGAGTCGTAATATGCGATTTTTTAAGACAATCGGTGAGAAAACGCTGAAATAAGCGGTATTAGTAGGAGGACACAAATGATTACAGTAAGTAACGTTAGTTTGCGTTTCGCGGATCGCAAATTGTTTGAAGATGTTAACATAAAATTCACGCCAGGTAACTGCTACGGTTTAATCGGAGCAAACGGTGCTGGTAAATCAACGTTTCTAAAGATTTTATCTGGAGAAATCGAACCATCAACAGGTGACATACATATTACGCCAGGCGAGCGTCTAGCAGTATTAAAACAGAACCACTTTGAATATGAAGAGTTTCCGGTATTAGAAACTGTAATTATGGGTCATACTCGTCTTTACAAAGTAATGCAAGAGAAAAATGCCATTTACATGAAAGAAGACTTTAGTGATGAAGATGGTATGCGTGCTGCAGAACTTGAAGGTGAGTTTGCTGAGCTGAACGGTTGGGAAGCTGAGTCAGAAGCTGCAATCCTTCTTAAAGGTTTAGGTATTGGTGAAGACCTTCATGATAAGAAAATGTCTGAGTTAACTGGTGCAGAGAAAGTAAAAGTATTACTTGCTCAAGCTTTATTCGGTCAACCTGATATTCTATTACTAGATGAGCCTACCAACCACTTGGACTTAAAAGCGATTCAATGGTTAGAAAACTTCTTAATGAACTTTGAAAATACAGTTATCGTTGTATCCCATGACCGTCACTTCTTAAATAAAGTATGTACGCACATGGCTGATCTTGATTTCGGTAAAATTCAACTTTATGTTGGTAACTATGACTTCTGGTATGAGTCAAGCCAATTAGCTTTAAAATTAACACAAGATGCTAATAAGAAAAAAGAAGAGAAAGTAAAAGAGTTACAGAACTTCATTGCGCGCTTTAGCTCAAACGCATCTAAAGCGAAACAAGCAACTTCTCGTAAAAAATTATTAGATAAAATTACATTAGATGATATTAAGCCATCATCTCGTCGTTACCCGTTCGTTGGCTTCACACCAGAACGTGAAGTAGGAAATGACTTATTAACTGTTGAAGGTCTTTCTAAAACAATTGATGGTGAAAAAGTGTTAGATAATGTGTACTTCACTTTAAATAAAGGTGATAAAGTTGCATTTATCGGTCGTAACGATATTGCAATGACGACATTATTTAAAATCCTTATGGGTGAAATGGAGCCAGATAGTGGTTCATTTAAATGGGGCGTTACAACATCTCAATCGTACTTCCCAAGAGATAACTCTAAATACTTTGAGAACAGTGACTACAATTTAGTTGAATGGTTACGTCAATTCTCTCCACAAGATGAGTCAGAAAGCTTCTTACGTGGTTTCTTAGGCCGTATGTTATTCTCAGGCGAAGAAGTTAAGAAGAACGTTTCTGTACTATCTGGAGGCGAAAAAGTTCGTTGTATGTTATCTAAAATGATGTTAAGTGGTGCAAACGTTATTACACTTGACGACCCAACGAACCACTTAGACCTTGAGTCTATCACTGCATTAAACAATGGTTTAATTGCATTTAAAGGTACAATTTTATTCACATCACATGACCATCAGTTCGTACAAACAATTGCAAACCGCATTATCGAAGTAACGCCAAACGGTGTAATCGATAAAGAGGCTACTTACGATGAGTTCTTAGAAAATGAAGAACTTCAAAAACAAGTAGATGCAATGTACAAAGGTCAATAATAAATGATGAAAACCTCGCTCTTGTTTTGAGAGCGAGGTTTTTTTATAATCAATGATTTTATGTGTTATGAATAATTATACAAGGATAACTTTAGAGATGAAATTGATATTTTAATATTTCATATTGAGAAATGGCTGCAGCATGAATAAAGTTGAAATATATGAAAGGATGTAATATACACCGAAAAAAACTAATGCTATCTATTGTGAATTTAATTATATTACATTAATGTTCCAGAACTGGAGACATATTTATTTGCGAAGTAGGGAATAAAGGTATATAGTATGTGATGTCATAATTAGTGGATGAATCTTGGGAGAAAACAGAAAATGTTACAAATTTATTTTGTTAAATAGAAACCAAGGTCAAAATGTATAGAAAGAAATAGTTGAATAAATACTAGCTTCAAATTATAATTACTAGTATTCTTCATATAGTTAAATAAATAGAATCTATTTGAAGATAAAAAATTGAATAGAGAGACAGACTTATAAAAAAATAAGCCTTGGATGATCAAAAGAGGTGGAGAAATGAAACAATTCTTATTAAAGAGCAAAAGCGTGCTAAGCAATCATTTTGGATTCTTTCTGTTTGCCGTTATTTTATTTTGGCTCAAAACATATGCGGCTTATGTAACAGAATTTAATTTAGGTATTTCAAATACAATCCAAAAATTCTTGCTGTTTTTCAACCCGCTTAGTTCAGCAGTGCTATTTTTAGGACTTGCATTATTTGCAAAAGGGAAACGATCTTATATTTGGTTAATTGTTATCAACTTGTTATTGTCGATTCTTTTATATGCAAACGTCGTATACTATCGCTTTTTCAGTGACTTTATTACGTTCCCGACGTTGACACAAACGAATAACTTTGGAGATTTAGGTGGTAGTATTGTTGCGTTGCTACATCTTTATGATCCGCTATACTTCTTAGATACAATTATTTTAATTGTATTAGTTGCAACGAAATTTGCAAATCCAAAACCAATTCGTGTTGCGAAGCATAAAGTATCACTAGTATTTGTAGCAGGTATTTTATTATTCAGTGTTAACTTAGGACTTGCAGAATCTGACCGTCCTGAATTATTAACAAGAACGTTTGACCGGAATTATATTGTGAAATATTTAGGGGCGTATAACTACACAATTTATGATGGAATTCAAAGTGCGAAAGCATCAACGGAAAGAGCGTTAGCTGATGGAGATAATATGACAGAAGTAAGAAATTATTTAACATCAACTTATGCTAGTCCGAATCCTGAGTATTTCGGTAAAGGTAAGGGAATGAACGTAATTTATATTCATTTAGAGTCATTCCAAAACTTCTTAATTGATTATAAATTAAACGGTCAAGAAGTTACGCCGTTCTTAAACTCATTTACAAAAGATGCGAATACGCTTTATTTTGATAACTTCTTCCATCAAACAGGACAAGGGAAAACATCTGATGCGGAGTTTATGTTAGAGAATTCTATGTTTGGTTTACCACAAGGGTCTGTATTTACAACGAAATCTCATAATACGTATCAATCAGCACCAGCAATTTTAGGACAACAAGGATACACATCAGCTGTATTCCATGGTAACTATAAAACATTTTGGAACCGTGACGATATTTATAAATCATTTGGTTTTAATAAATTCTTTGATGCTTCATACTATGATATGAACGAAAAAGATGTAGTAAACTATGGATTAAAAGATAAACCATTCTTCAATGAATCCATTCCGTTATTAGAAACATTGAAACAACCGTTCTATACGAAGTTTATTACGTTATCGAATCACTTCCCGTATCCGATTGATAAAGAGGAAGCGACAATTGAACCAGCAAACACAGGTGACTCGTCTGTAGATACGTATTTCCAAACAGCACGTTATTTAGACGAATCTGTAAAAGGTTTCATCGATTACTTGAAACAATCTGGTTTATACGATAATTCTATTATCGTTATGTACGGAGACCATTACGGTATTTCAGATAATCATAATGCAGCAATGTCAAAAGTAATGGGTAAAGAAATTAACTCATTTGAAAATGCACAGTTACAACGTGTACCATTTATCGTTCGTGTACCAGGTGTGAAAGGTGGCGTACAACATCAATATGGTGGTGAAATTGATGTTCTTCCAACTCTTTTACACTTACTAGGAACAGATACAAAAAATTATGTTCAATTTGGTTCAGATTTATTATCACCAGATCATAAACAAGTTGTTGCGTTCCGTAACGGCAACTTCGTAAGCCCAACAGTTACTGCATTAAACGGCAAATACTATGATACAACGACTGGAAAACCAGTAGAATTTACAGATGAAATAAAACAAAATGAACAAATGGTTCAAAACTCGTTAAAATACTCTGACCAAGTCGTAAATGGTGACTTATTACGATTCTACACACCGGAAGGATTTACACCGATAGATCGTTCGAAGTATAACTATAACAATCGTGATAAAAACAAAACGAAAGTAAAAACGACTCCGGAAGGGGAAGCTAAATAAATAACAAAAGGCACTATTCCTATGAATAGTGCCTTTTGTTTGTAAATAAAACATCATCATGAGATAGAACCATCTGTTGCTTTCTGTTTTGCCTTTCCGAAGAAAACTACACCGGCAATGATGATAATGATGAATGCCCATTTTATGAAAGGATTACTTTCGAAAAATGCAGCGAACCATTTCTCGTCTACAATCATTTTCGCAGCGGTATAAGCTAAAACAGCTGCTCCAATCGTAATGATGATAGGATAACGGTCAACCCATTTTAAAATTAATGTACTGCCCCAAACTACTACTGGAATTGAAACTAATAGCCCGATGATTACTAAAGAAAAGTTGCCATGCGCAGCTCCAGCAACAGCGAGAACGTTATCAATTCCCATCAATGCATCAGCAATGATAATGGTTTTAATAGCAGACCAGAAACCTTCTTCTGCCTTAATATCGTGATCTTTGCCTTCAGCAATTAATTTGTAAGCGATCCATATAAGGAGTGCACCACCAATTAGAAGTAGCCCTGGTATTTTTAACAACCAAACGACAACTAAGGTAGCAAGGGCTCTAATCGCGATTGCCCCGATAGTTCCCCATATAATAACTTTCTTTTGCTGATCTTTCGGTAATCGCCTTGCTGCTAATCCAATTACAATGGCATTATCACCGGCTAACACTAAATCAATTACAATGATGGCAAGTAGGGCGGACAAATATTCGGCTGAAAGAAAATCCATATACACATCACTCCTTAAGAGTAATATGTGCTAAAGTGTTGATAATATAAAAAATAGGATTGAATTTGTATATTCAATCCATAATTTCTTACTGTATTTTGATATATGTTTTAATTTCGTATAAGTCGCTTTTGTACTCTTTTTTGTTTATCGTTTCGCTTTCTTAATTTTCGATTCATCTTTTTAATGCGGTTTTCTTTTTTATTATCCCAGTTATCACTTCTGATTTTACTAATAGACTTATCTGTCTTAGCACGAAAACGTCTTACTTTTTTCACGAAGGAAAGGGGTATTTTGCCGATAACACCTTGTTTTTCTAACGAATCCTCTTTACCTAGACACCAATCAGGATGAGATAATAAATAGTCGAAATCGAATATTATCCCGTATTCTTTATCCATATAGGTATACCATTCATCTAAAGTACACTTGTTTTTTGTATGTAAATATATTGATCCATCAGTCATAGCGCAGCACCAATAGTCAAAGTAGCTCCATAGTACCCATTCTTTCGGTACATCTAGTGTTAAAATTACCATTTTTGAATTTTCTCTACCCCAAGCTTTATGATTTCGATTTGGGTAATTATTTGCTTCCCAGACCCAAATAGGGTAGTTACCATCGTAATGAGGCAACCTTGTTTTAGCAGCGCGCACCATCCAGTTATATGAATATAAATTGTCTAGATCGATGAATTCTTTATTACCTTCTAAATAACCAAGTTTCTTAAATTGTTTCCAAGCTTCTTCAGTTTGTACTGTATATACGATCATATGACACCTACTTATTTAAAATAGATTATAGTATAACATGTGATGTTTTCAAGTTAAATTCATGTGATTTGTAATTTTTATTGATATTAGAGAAAGTGGAGTTTGAGTCGAATATAAGAGGAGTAATTCCAAAAACGATAAAAAGACTTGATTCCTAGTTAAAGGAAATCAAGTCTTTTTTATTACATACGATTATCGTGCCAGAAGTTTAATGGGAAGTGTTCGTTCTCACTATAGGCTTCTAATTCATATCCTTTTTCTTTCAGCCCTTTAATAATACCAGGTACTGCTTTTACGGACTGTGGATGAATGTCGTGCATAAGGATAACTTCTGTTGGCTTGTTTGCACCATTAATAACGTTTTCTACAATTTTAGCTGATGCAGCGTCAACCGGCATTTTGTTATATCTCCAGTCTAATGAATCAATTGTCCAATCCCAAACTTTTAGCCCATTCTCAACAACTTTGTTGCGAAGCGCTTCGTTTAATCCTGGCATTGAGCCGTAAGAAGGACGAGTTAATACTGGTGATTTACCTAGAACGCCAGCGATTAATCCTTGATCTTCTTTCATCTCATCTACGTAATGACCTTCTGTGTAAAGTTTCTTGTAGTTATGAGTCATACTGTGCATCCCAACGTAGTGGCCTTCAGCATCTTCACGCTTTACAAGATCAGGAAAAGCTTTTACATTTGAACCAATAAGGAAGAATGTTGCTTTTGCATTTTCTTTCTTTAACATATCTAAAAGCTCAGCTGTGTATTTTCCAGGACCATCATCAAATGTTAAATAAGCTACTTTTCTAACTTGCCCATTGTATTGTTTTGGAGCTTCTTTCGGTGCAAGAGACGATTGAATTTCACTTACAAGTTGAACAGATTTTGCTTCATCCTCTGTACTTGCTAGAGCAGTATGTGTTGATCCTAAAGCCGCTTCGTATGTAAATAATACCCCCGCGCAAATCAAAATAGCCCTTTTCACTAAAGTTGTCATTCGAATTCCATTGTGCATAATTTTCCTTCTCTCTATAAAAGTTCTACTCTACTATATTAGCAATTATAGGGAGGTAATTGCAAAAAAACTTTTTTACAAGTGCAAAAAAGTTTGTCCAAAAGTATGCAAGATTTCAATATTTTGCAGGTTTATTAAAATGAAACAAAAATTGAATGAAAATGCATGTGATTTGTTCATATATAGTAAATTCAATGAGTGAGTTAGTAGGGGGTATACATAATATGCTAGCGAAGAGGGTGCCTGTTGTATGAAAACGTGTCTTTAAAATTTCACATACCGCATTTAAAAAGTAAATATAGGAAAACCAAAAAGTAATGTGGAATATATCGTACATACATATATGAAGTCAACATAAAAAATAAAGAGGTGGGTATATGTTACTTGAAGAAGTAATGCAGCAACTAGAGGAATACGGAACAGAACAGAATCGTAAAACGTATAAAAATCATGGGGCGAAAGAGCCACTATTCGGAGTTAGTTTTGCCAATTTAAAATTGTTAAAAAAGAAGATAAAAAAAGATCATGATTTAGCAATTTTATTATGGGAAACAAAAAATATGGATGCAATGACATTAGCAACAATGATATTAGATCCAAAAAAAGTTACGACAGAACTACTAAATAAATGGGTACAGGAAGTTGATTATTATTGTTTAATGGATGTTTTAATGACGGCTATTTGTACGTCGCCAATCGCGATAGAAAGAATGGAAGACTGGACAAAGTCTGATGATGAATGGATTGGAAGAGCAGGCTGGTCTTTATTAGCAAATATAGCGATTAAAAATAAAACGTTACAGGATGATGTCTTCTCTCCTTATCTAGATGAGATTAAAGAAAATATACATAATGAAAAAAATAGAAAAAGAGAAGCAATGAATAGTGCTTTAATTGCGATAGGAATTCGTAATGAAGACTTAGAGCGAAAAGCGATTGAAATTGCACGTGAAATTGGAAAAGTACAGGTTGATCACGGGGCAACGTCATGCAAAACACCAGACGCAGAGTCGTATATAAAAAAAGCGAGAGAAAGAGCTGCAAAAAAGAAAGTGAAATAAGAAAAGGGGAACGGTTATGAAAGCAATGGAAGCGGCAAAAAGCATAATTACATCACACTTTCCGGATTGTGATGTAGCTTTACTTGGAGGAAGCGTTGCAAGAGGGGAAGCGACAAAAACATCTGATCTGGACATTGTAATAATAGATCCTAGTTTGTCATCTTGTTATAGAGAATCTTTCTATAGTAATGGATGGCCAGTTGAGGTATTTGTACATAATTTTGAAACGTTAAAAACTTTTTTTAAAATGGATTGTGATCGCGGAAGACCTTCGTTACCACAATTAGTTGCAGAAGGTGTTGTATTAAAAGGGGAAGATGAAATTGTTGAGAAATTAAAAAGCGAAGCGAATGAGTTACTAAATAAAGGACCAGCTAAATGGACTGAAGAAATGATGAAGCAGAAGCGTTATTTTATTACAGATACTTTGGATGATTTTATTGGTGCATCAAAAAGAGAAGAAGAGTTGTTTATCGCGAATTTATTAGCTGATTTATTACATGAATATGTATTAAGAGTAAATGGGAAATGGCTTGGAAGTTCAAAATGGTTTATAAGGGTACTTAGAAAATATGATGAACAATACGCAGATCAATTTGTAGTGGCGTTCGATCATTTTTATACAACGGGAGAGAAAATAAAATTAATTACTTTTGTAGAAAAAACGCTAGAACAGTATGGAGGAAGAATGTTCGAAGGTTTTTGTATAGGAAAGTAAAAAGGGGATAATACAATGAATATACCATTCGTTCAATTAAGAGAACTGACACTAGATGATGTAGAAGACCGATATCAATGGTCATTAGATACAAAAGTAACAAAACATTTAGTTATACCAGATCAATATCCACCGTTCACTCGTGAAGATACAAAAAAATGGATTGAAGCATGTATAAATCGAAAAAATGGTTACGAACAAAGAGCTATCACTGCGGAGAACGGCATACATATTGGATGGGTAGATCTTAAAAACTTTGATAAAACAAATAAAAATGCAGAATTGGGAATCGCGATTGGTAATAAAGAATACTGGGGTAAAGGGTATGGAATAGCTGCCCTATATAGTATGTTACATGTAGCATTCTTTGAATTTGAATTAGAAAAAGTATGGCTACGTGTAGATGAAGATAATTTTCAAGCTAGAAAGAGCTATGAAAAGGCTGGTTTTGTTTGTGAAGGATTAATGAGAAAGGATCGATTACGTCAAGGGAAGTTCATTCATCGTTATCGCTATAGTATGTTAAGAGAAGAATACGAATCTATAAATAGTAGTTTATAAAAATATTATGTTAACTTAAAGGGGCTGGAGAAATATGATTCGATTACTTACGAAAGAAGATGCAAAAAAATATTGGGACTTACGTTTACAAGCATTACAAGTAAACCCTGAGGCATTTGTAACAACTTATGAAGAGGCGATTCGTCAAGAAAACCCGATTAAGCGAGTGGAAAGTAATTTAACAGCTACTACTAGTTGTACATTCGGTGCTTTTAATGAGGATCATCAATTAGTTGGAGTTGTCACTTTACTAACAGAAGAGAAAGAGGCGTATAAACATAAAGGTCATATCGTTGCGATGTATGTAGATGCAAGCAATCGAAGAAATGGCCTTGCACGTGATTTAATAAGTAAGGCAATTGAAAGAGCAAGAGAAATGAACTTGGAACAATTGACATTAGGTGTTGTATCCACTAACGAGCCAGCAAAAAGGTTGTATGAATCAATGGGCTTTAAAACGTATGGGATTGAAAAGAGAGCTATAAAGATGAATGGTGTGTATAGTGATGATGAACACATGGTTTTGTTCCTTTAAAAGAGGGAGTTTACTATGAAAGATCTCCATTTAGAAAAAAATATGAACCCGCAAGTGGCAATTCTATATGCGACAGTTGCCGATACATTTAAACGGTTGCAAAAGTTAGTAGAGGGTACTGATGAGAAAGAACTGTCTTTTAAAGGGTTAAAAAATAATGAAAATAGTATTGGGCAACTACTTCAACATTTAGCAGTTGTCGATTTGCATTGGGTATACCGCTTAAAAGGAGAACCCGTTCCACTGGCACTTGATAATATATATGGACCTATGTTAAATGAAGCGGGAGAGCTGCCAAGTTTAAGAAAACAGACGTTGCAACAATTAATGCAAGATTATGAAGCAGTGCAACATATGTTTTATGAGGAATGTGTGAAACTAACAGAAAATGATTTAACACGAGAGGTTTTTTATGAAAAGGGAGAAAATGCGACTATAAGGTGGGGAGTATGGCATATAGCTGATCATAGTCGATACCATCAAGCTCATATTAGTCAGTTAAGAAAACTATATAGAGCTAGAATGCATACGAGATAAAGATTTCGAATTTTAATTATATTTAATTTGTTGTATAGTATAAGAAGAAACTAAACAAGGGGTTTTATAATGAAAGCTATTGCAGTAGGGATATTGGCATCATTTTTCTTTGCCTTTACTTTCGTTTTAAATCGGGCAATGGACCTAGAAGGTGGAAGCTGGATTTGGAGTGCATCATTACGGTACTACTTTATGGTTCCAATGCTTTTACTTATTGTCATGTATAGAGGAAATTTAAAGCAACTCTTTCAATATATGAAAAACAATCCGAAAGAATGGTTAGTTTGGAGTATCGTTGGATTTGGTCTCTTCTATGCACCACTTAGTTTTGCTGGAGCTTTCGGACCTGGTTGGCTCGTTGCATCAACATGGCAAATTACGATCGTAGCAGGGATTTTGTTAACACCATTTTTTGCAGTAGATCCGTTACATAAAAAACTCCCAATGAAGGAATTAGTTATGTCGGGTATTATTTTATGTGGTGTTGTACTCATGCAAGTAGAACATGCTTCTTCATTAGGAACTCGTGAAACCGTTTTATGTGTCGTTCCTGTACTTATTGCAGCGTTTGCATACCCTCTTGGAAATCGAAAAATGATGCAAGTTTGTAAAGGGGAATTAGATGTATTTCAGCGAGTTCTCGGTATGACATTAGCAAGCTTACCATTTTGGTTTTTACTATCTGGTTATGAAGTATCAACAGGTGGTCTACCGTCAAGTAGCCAAGTTTTCCAATGTTTTATAGTAGCAGTTAGTTCTGGCTTAATCGCAACGGTATTATTCTTCTTTGCGACAGATCTTGTAAAAGATGATCCGCAAAAACTAGCAACAGTGGAAGCGACTCAGTCCGGTGAGGTTTTATTTGCGCTAGTAGGAGAACTCATCTTGTTATCTGCACCAATTCCGTCATCTTTATCTTGGATTGGTATGAGTCTAGTTATTATTGGAATGATACTACATAGTTATGTAGCGGTCGTTGTGAAGAAAGAAGAAAAAATAACGGCGTAATGAGATTAGCTCTTTATATAAAGAGCTAATCTTTTTTCATAGAAAGGAATGATGATATGAATTTGCAACGCGTTGAACAAATTGAGAAAGATCCCATTTTAAATGTACTACAGTATGCAGTCGGACCAAGTGAAACTAGCTTAAAGAAAGCAGTTTTATTTTATGAAAGGAATAAAGCGACTTTGCATAGATATGAAGAAAAGGCTTGCATAGGTATTGAAATAATTGGAGCAAAGAAAGCGAGAATTTGCCATATAGCAGTTATTCCGCAATATCGTCATAAAGGGATTGCGTTGCAAATGATAAAAGAAGTAGTAAGAATACATCAATTGACGTATCTCGAGGCAGAGACAGACGATGAGGCAGTAGAATTTTATAAAAAAATTGGTTTTCAGGTTAGAAGTTTAGGAGAAAAATATCCAGAAGTTGAAAGATTTCATTGTTACTTGGAAAAGGAGCAATGAAAATATACATATTGAGTATGGTTTGAAAAAAGTAATAATAACATTATATAATATAGGTGTCTGGAAAAATATAGATAAAAGAAGATGGGTGTATAACACATGAGAATGGATAAAAGTAAATTTATAAAAATTGCTACTTCGATAGGTGTATCATCTTTTTTATTAACGGGCTGTGGCGATTATGAAGAAGATACTGCCCAGCAAGAAAGTACTGCTGTTAAAACAGATGGTGCAAAACAAGGAAATGAACAAGAAAGATTAAATTGTGATGATAAAGCTCCAACTAATGAAAATGTAGAAAAAGATGAGTTATGTAAGGAAAATAATCCGTCATTTTCTTCTTATCATGAAAATTCACATTTACCGATACTGCCGTTCGTTGCAGGATATTTATTAGCAAGCAGAACTTCAAATATGAATTATACAGTAAAACCGAATATAATGAAGAAACCGTATGCAAATAACATTATTCCGTATCGTGAAAAAGACCAAAGTAGAACTGGAGGCAGCGGTGGTGGAGGGTATTACGGCGGAACTAACAGCAACAATAATAAATCTTCCAATAAAGTAGATTTAAATAAACAGCAGCCAAATCCATCAAATAAAGTAACACCAGATACAAATGCGCCGAAATCATCTACGACACAAACGCCGAAAGTGAATTCTGGTTCTAGTGGAATTGGGAATGCAAAAGCGCCAGCCGGATCATAACACGAAAGGATAATAGAATCATGTATACAGAACAAGAGCAGAAAGAGTATATGAAAGTATGGTTTTCACTTGCAGAAGAGGCTGGTCGGAATGGGTTTACTTGGCCGAGTCTATTAGAAAATGAAGAATGGAATCAATATATGGCAACAGGTATGTATCGTATGCCAATAAAAACTTATACTGCTATTTCAAAAGCGACAGAAGAAATTATGTATGTGCTATATAGAACGTATCAATACATTCTCAATACGACAAAAGATTTTCAAAAATTAGGATTTCCAGCTGAAACGTGGGAAATTGCGAGAATGAAACATACAGGTTTGTTTTCATATTTTACAAGGTTTGACTTTATCGTAAATGGTGAAGATATAAAGTTAATAGAAGTAAATTGTGATACACCCACAGGCTATTTAGAGCCATCTGTCGCAAATGAAGTATTATGCCGTTATCACGATGTAAATCATCCAAATCATATAGAAGAGCATATTGTGCAGGCATGGGAACAAATTAAACATGACTATAGTATAGATCCTAGAGAAACGATTTATTTTACGAGTTATGATTGGCATGATGAAGACCATCAAACGGTTCAATTTTTAAGAAGCTATTGTTTAGATCAATCAACAGATTATATAGGTATACAAGATATCGTCGTTGCAGATGATGGTATATATACGCCAAATGGTGAGAGAATTCATTATTTATATAGACTATATCCAATTGAATATTTAGTTTCAGATGCTGATAAAAGCGGGAAAAGAATTGGACTCCAGTTTTTAGATCATATAGCGCAAGGCAGAGTGAAAATCATTAATCCACCAGCTGCTTTTCTTATGCAAAATAAAAGTGTACTCGCATTAATTTGGCAACTTTACGAAGAAGAAGTTTTCTTTAAGGAAGAGGAGCGAGGAATCATTCAGAAATACTTCCTACCGACATATTTTACAAATAAACCGTTTATAGAAAGAAATGAATCCTATGTTTCTAAACCTTTATACGGCCGTGAAGGCGGAGGAGTATCTATATACGAAAATAATGAACTATTAGCTGAAGATAAAACAGAGTATTACTTTGAACAGCGGAAAATATATCAGCAATACATAGAAATGCCAGACTATACAATTGACACGTGGGACGGTCCGTATACTGGTAAACTATTAATTGGTTCACACTGTATTAGCGGGAGAGCTGCTGGTTTATTTTTACGTGTAGGTGAGAAAATAACAGGAAATTTATCGATGTTTACTGGAGTTACAATTGAAGGATAAATGAAACAAAGAGCTTATCATTTTTGGTGAGCTCTTTGTTTGCATATAGTGTTTTTATGTTTTTGATGTAACGTCTTCATTTTTTGCATAGATAAAATGATTAAGTTAAAAATTAAGAAAAATATGATAATATATGTATGTAGTAGTTTAAAATAAATGGGGGAACAATCGTGAAAATGAATGACATAGTGGCAAGTACGCCATTGCCAAATACAATCAAAACAATTACAAATGATTTAAGAAAATTAGGATTAGAAAAAGGAATGACAGTTATTGTACATTCTTCGTTAAGTTCCATTGGCTGGGTATCAGGCGGAGCAGTTGCAGTAGTAGAGGCGTTAATGGAGGTTATTACAGAAGAGGGAACGATTATTATGCCAACTCAGTCTTCGGATTTATCTGATCCGAAACATTGGTCAAGACCACCTGTACCTGAAGAATGGTGGCAAATTATTCGGGATAACGTTCCAGCATTTGAGCCACATATAACACCAACAAGGGCAATGGGAAAAGTAGTTGAATGTTTTCGTACATATCCGAATGTAGTACGTAGTAACCATCCATTAGGAAGTTTTGCTGCATGGGGAAAACATGCAGAAGAAATAACGATGAATCAGTCACTATCAATGAGTTTAGGAGAAGAATCTCCATTAAGAAAAATATACGATTTAGACGGATACATATTATTAATTGGTGTTGGATATGATTCCAATACTTCTGTACATTTATCAGAAGTACGTTCTGGTGCATGTGAGTTAATAAAAGTAGGGGCACCCATTATAGAAAATGGTGAAAGAGTGTGGAAAGAATTTGTTGATATGGATTATGATTCTGACAAATTTGTAGAAATTGGTGTGGAATTTGAGCAAAAAAGAACTGTGAAAATAGGGAAAATAGGAAACGCAAAGTGCCGTCTTATGAAACAACGTGATATAGTTGACTTTGGAACAGAATGGTTTCGTAAGAAAAATTAGTAAGGGATGGTTACGATGAAGGGGAAAAAGGTATTAATTACAAGCGGTGGTTGTTTAGAAAAATGGGATCAAGTTCGTGGTCATACGAATATGGCAAAAGGAACAATTGGAAGAATAATTGCCGAAGAGCTTATAAGTAAAGGGGCCTATGTTATATATTTACATGGTTATTTTGCGGAGAAACCGAATGATATAAACAATCAATTAGAATTACACCCATTTGAAGGAATTGTTGATTTGCAAGATAAAATGAAAAGTATCATTACGCATGAAAAAGTCGATGCGGTTATTATGGCAGCGGCTGGATCTGATTGGATTGTGGACAAGATTTGTGATCAAGAGGGCAATGTTCTTAATATGAATGGAAAAATCTCAAGTGATATAGCGCCCATTATACATTTTCAAAAGGCACCGAAAGTATTAAAACAAATAAAACAGTGGGATTCAGAAACTGTACTCGTTGGCTTTAAACTTGAAAGCGACGTAAATGAAGAAGAACTGTTTGAAAGAGCGAAAAATAGAATGGAAGAAGCGAAGGCGAGTGTAATGATTGCAAATTCACCACATTCTTTATATTCGCGCGGAGCAGTGCACTACGTAATTGGACAAGACGGTAAAGGGAAGTTATGTAATGGAAAAGATGAAACAGCGAAAGAAATTGTCAAAAGGTTAGAAGTACTATGTAATCACGTTACTGCTTTATAATTTCAAGTATTTGGATAAGAGTGAATCCGCATAGTATATATTGGTAAGCGAAACTTTTTGCTTTGATACAAACGTTAACCATTCAATATGGATACATAGAATAATTGGTGAGGAGTGAATTCTATGGAACATTTATTAAAGCAAGCTATTAAACTCCGGAAAGAAAAGAAATATGCGCAGTCTAAAGAGATACTCATTGGATTAACGAATTTTACGAGGGATGCAGAAGTACTTTATCAATGTGCCTGGATACATGATGTAATGGGGCTGGAAACAGAAGCTATGCCGTATTATGAACAGGCAATTGCAAACGGTCTTGAAGGTGAGTCACTTTGCGGAGCTTATATTGGCCTTGGTAGTACATATCGTTGTATAGGTGAGTATGACAAAGCAATTACTGTTTTAGAAACAGGTTTGCAGCAGTTTCCAGATAATGATGTGATGAAAGTATTTTTGTCATTAGCGAAATATAACGTAAACGATCATGAATCCGCGATGAAATTATTACTTGAAACAGTCGTAAAAGTAGAAGAAGTTAAAGAATTTGAACGTGCTATTTCATTTTATAAAGACCATTTAAACGAGGTTTTTAAATAGAGGAGTGAAAGTATGAGTGTCACACTTTCGCGAAGGCGAAAAGGTATATGGATTGGACTCGTATCTTTAATCTTGTTATCAAACTATTTATTATATGCTCTTCCGATTGTACCAGCTACTCCGAAAGAAGTTGTTCTTGGGTCATTATTAGATTGTATGTTTATAATTCCAATCATTACGTATTTCTTTATTATTCGAAAAAGGTACTCGTTAACGTATATATTTCCTGTTGTAATAGCTGGTTATATATTTGCAAGATTTATTATTCCAAGCGACTATTTACAAGCTTTTTCATACGTTTCTTATATTATAGTTACAGGGGAAATTGCATTTGTATGTGTAGAGTTATTCCTTCTATATAAAATTGTTAGAATGCTTCCTACAATAAGAAAAAAATATAAAGAATATAAAAGTGAGTATTCTTCATTTTCTTATGCAATTGATGCTGCGTTTGACGACACTATGAAAAGAAATAAATTAATAGATATCATTGTAACAGAGTGTAAGTTAATCTATTATGCATTTTTATCGTGGCGTGAAAAAGTGCCAGAAGGTGAGTCCGTATACTCATATCACAAAAAGACTGGTGCAATAGGTGTATATATTATGATCATCCATGCGACCTTAATAGAAAGTATCGGTTTTCATTATTTACTTCATCAATGGAACCCAGTAGTAGCATGGATTTTACTTATTTTAAACGTATACGCAATGATTTATTTTTTAGCTGAAATACAAGCAATGCGAAAAAATCCAATTATTGTTGCGGAAAAAGAAATAATCATTCAAATTGGATTAGGAAAGAAAATTATTATACCATTTGCACAAATTGATACAATTACGTTTTATAAAGGAGAACTTTTAAAGAAAGAGAAAGAGCTTCTTGACGCAACGGTGATGGAATTTATAAAGGAACCTCCAACATTTGAAATAATACTTAAAGAGCCAATGAAAGCACAATTGTTATATGGGTTTTCTAAAACAGTGAGTCGTATTCATTTAAATGTTGATGAGGAACGGAATTTTTATGATGTGGTGACGGAGAAATTGAACCGTGAATAATGCTACTAATTTTCATCGTGCGTTTGGTGTGTACGGCATTTGTATCGAAAACAATAATTTATTAGTAATTGATAAAATTAAAGGTCCATATAGAAATCGGTATGATTTACCTGGAGGCAGTTTAGAACAGGGGGAATCATTATTAGTTGGACTTCATAGAGAGATAAAAGAGGAGACCGGGCTAACTGTAACGGTAGTAAAACAAATAGGTACAATTGATTTTCAATTTCCATCAAAGTTCAAGGAGTACACACATGTACATCATATCGCAGTTTTCTACAGTGTTGAAAGGTGCGGAGGTGAATTCGAAGTACCGGAACAAATTGAAGGTCAAGATTCAATAGGAGCTAGATGGATTCCGCTAGAAAGTATTACTGAAGATAATTCATCTCCTCTTGTATGTAGTGCTGTAGAGTGGTTAACAGAATCTAAGTTTCGTTTAGAAGTAAAGGTGTATAAATCATGGGTTATAAAATAATGATACAACTGGAGTTCTTTCTAACTTAGAAGGAGCTTTTTTTGTGGGCAAGAAAATGAGAGTATATTAATAAAACAAGAAACGAATTCACTAAACAGCTTCTTAGTGGAAAAAGGGTTATAATGAAAGAACTACAACTAAAGGGGAATTTTGAAAATGAGTTGCTTACGTACGTCAGGAATTGAAATTATTGAAAGGAAAATTCGCTATGATGCTTCAACTGTAGATCATGCTTGTTTACTAATAGAAACGCAGCCAGATAAAATTGTTTTGTATCATGAAGTACAGTACTCTTTTACTATGACAGCAAACGATACGAAGTTAACGATCCCGAAAGGAAGTTATACAGTTGCATATTACTGGAGGAATCGTCCATATAATTTATATGTTTGGAGAGATCAGGATGGGAGTTATTTAGGTTCTTATTTTAATATTGTAAAGAATACATGTATAACGGATGAAGTGGTATCCTTTGAAGATTTAATCCTTGATATTATGGTACTTCCAAGCGGAGAATTTTTCATATTGGATGAGGATGAATTACCTGAACCATTAGAACACTTTGAAGATGGATATGTACAAAAAGCTCTGCATACAGTGTTACATACAATTCAAGAATTACTTCCAAAAATCATTATAGAAACTGCAACAATTTATAAAAAATAAACATCGTTCATTAAAACCTAGTTGACTTATCGGAAATATTTGTATAGTATGTAGTTAATTCTATAATAGCTGATTGGAAAAACCAAAGGCATTTCATTACAAAATGAAATGCCTTTGGTTTTTTTATTATATAAATACTGAATCTGTTCATTTAGATGAATCATTTCAAGGAGGAGAAATAGTGACTGTTTCAATCGATGGAGTATCAAAATATTTTTCGAAACAAACTGGTACGGTTCAAGTGCTAGAAGATATTAATTTCCAATTAGAGAGAGGCGATTTTGTCACTGTAATCGGACCGAGTGGTTGTGGGAAAAGTACGCTTTTGAAAATTGTTGCGGGATTAGATAACGAATTTGAAGGTGAAATTATTATTGATGGGGAGAAAATCGTAAAACCAAGTAAGAAACAAGGTTTTATTTTTCAAGAACATCGCTTATTTCCGTGGTTAACAGTTGAAGAAAATATTGCTGCAGATTTGTCGTTAAAAGATAAGTATGTAAAAGATAAGGTAAAGGAATGGATTGAAATCGTTCGATTAGACGGTTTTGAAAAATCTTATCCGAAAGAAATTTCAGGCGGGATGTCACAACGTGTTGCAATTGCGAGAGCCTTATTAAGAGATCCCAATGTATTATTACTTGATGAACCATTCGGGGCACTTGATGCTTTTACTAGAAGTCATTTGCAAGAAGTACTGTTGAATATTTGGGAACAGAAGAAAACGACAATGTTATTCGTCACTCATGATATAGACGAAGCGATATATCTTTCAAACCGAATGATCATCATGAGTGCAAAGCCTGGAAAAATACATAAAGTAATTGAAAATAATTTACCTTATCCACGTAGTAAAACTTCGGAGGCATTCCAAGAGATTCGAAAGAAAGTATTACAGCAGTTTGAACACGGGGGACTAATTCAAACAAGTATATAAGGAAAGAGTGAGTATATGTATAAAAAAATCAAAGTTCTTTCTTTTGCATTAGCTATATCTTTATTTTTATTTGGATGTGAAAAAAGTACAGCGAGTAGCAAGAAAGAAGATGTAACAATACAAATTGGTATACAGCAAGGGTTAAGCCCACTACTATTAGCACAGAAAAAAGGATGGTTTGAAGAAGAGTTTAAAAAAGAAGGAGTTAAAGTGAAATGGACAGAGTTTCAAAGCGGACCTCCCTATTTTGAAGCGATTGCATCAAACCGATTAGACTTTGGCGAAGTTGGAAACTCCCCAGTTATTTCCGCGCAAGCAGCAGGTATTGAATTTACCGAAATTGCTAATACAAGTTATGCGAGGAAAGGCACTGGAATTCTTGTACAAAAAGATAGCAAGATTACGAGTGTAAAAGATTTAAAAGGTAAAAAAATTGCCGTAGCAAAAGGAAGTAGCGCATTTAATTTATTGTATCGAGCATTAGAAAAAGAAGGTATCAATGCGAAAGATGTAAATGTCATTCAACTGCAACCAGATGAAGCGCAGCCCGCATTTGAATCAGGATCAGTAGATGCATGGGCCATTTGGGATCCATTCATTTCACTACATACGTTAAATAAAGGAGCAAAGGTTATTACAGATGGTGAACAATTAAATGTATCTTCTCCAGAGTTTTTAATTGCGAGAACAAAATTTGCGAAAGAGCATCCAGAATTAGTGGAGAAATTCCTTAAAGTATATGAAAAAGCACGTGTATGGCAAGATGAAAACTTGGATGAAGCAATAAAAATATATACTTCTGCAAAGAAAATAGATGCAGATATTGTAAAAGAAGTGTTTAATCACGACAAACCCATCTTAGTTCCGGTAACGAAAGAAATAGTTGCAGAACAGCAAAAGACAGCGGATTTTCAATATAAACTCGGTTCTATAAAGAAAGAAATTAAGACAGATAAAGTTGTAGATAATTCTTTCGTAGAAAAAGCAGTAAAGGCGAAATGAAAAGAGGTTTTGTAAATTGGAAAATACGAAAGCTTTTATGAAAAGGGCGAGTATAACGATTGAGAAAAACAATGTAAAGAAAGTACGAAAGACGAATGTAAAAGTGTTAGTAAGAGCGATTACGATACCGATTATCGTATTAATTATTTGGCAGTTAGCGGGCGTATTCGATCTAGTTTCTAAAACAGTATTACCAACGCCATTGGATATATTTCTAGCTTTTCAAGAACTTATAAAAACAGGAGAGTTATTCGGTCATTTAAGTATTAGTGTGTTCAGGGCTGCGGCTGGCTTCTTTATCGGCGGGAGTTTAGGAATTATTTTAGGAACAATTGTTGGATTTTCAACGAGAAGTGAGCAATATTTAGATCCGTCAGTACAAATGTTAAGAACTGTGCCTCACTTAGCTGTTGCACCGCTTTTCGTATTATGGTTCGGTTTTGGGGAAACATCAAAAGTGTTATTAATTGCAGATGGTGCATTTTTTCCTTTATACGTAAACGCGTTTCTAGGAATACGAGGTGTAGATTCAAAGTTATTTGATGCTGCGAGAGTGTTAGAGTTTAGTAAAAGAAAATTAATTACAAAATTAATTTTACCTGCCGCATTACCTAACCTTTTACTAGGAGCAAGATTATCATTAGGAGTTGCATGGGTGAGTTTAGTAGTCGCAGAACTTATGGGATCTACAGAAGGTATTGGCTATATGATAATGGATGCAAGGCAATTTTCAAATACAGATATCGTATTTGTTGGTATTATCATCTTTGCATTCGTTGGGAAGTTTTCGGACTCACTCATACGTTTACTAGAAGTGAAGTTTTTAAGATGGCGAGATAATTTTAAAGGCGAGATAGGAAATTAACATATAAATTATTAGGGGTAATTTATATAGAGTAGTTTAGTGTACGTTTCAAAATAAATAAGGGGTGTGTAAAGGTATGGAATTATTATGGTTTATTCCGGCTTATGGAGATGGTCGATATTTAGGAACGACAAAACGAGGAAGAGCAGCTGAGTATGGTTATTATAAACAAGTTGCACAGGCAGCCGATTATTTAGGATATACAGGTGTGTTACTTCCAACTGGTCAAGGTTGTGAAGATCCATGGGTATTAGCATCGGCACTTGCAGCTGAGACAGAAAAGCTAAAATTTTTAGTAGCAGTTAGACCGGGACTAATGTCACCGACAGTTGCAGCAAGGATGGCATCTACATTTGATAGAATTTCAGACGGGAGGTTACTTATTAATGTAGTCGCTGGAGGAGATCCAGTTGAATTACAAGGAGATGGATTGTATCTTGAGCATGATGAAAGATATGAAGCAGCTGATGAGTTTTTAAAAGTTTGGAAATCGACATTGCAAGGTGAAACATTTTCTTTAGAAGGAAAACATATTAAAGTTACGGAAAGTAAAGTTGTGTTCCCGCCAGTGCAAACGCCATACCCTCCTATATATTTTGGAGGATCATCCGCTGCTGGAAAGGAAGTTGCAGCAGAACATAGTGATGTATATTTAACGTGGGGAGAGCCGCCAGAGCAAGTGAAGGAGAAAATAGAGGAAGTAAGAAAACTGGCAGAAGAGAAGGGGCGTTCAGTACGATTTGGCATCAGGTTACACGTAATTGTAAGAGAAACAGAAGAAGAAGCGTGGGAAGAGGCAGAACGTTTAATTCAATATGTAGATAATGAGACAATTGAGCTTGCTCAAAAGACATTTGCAAGATATGATTCAGTTGGTCAAAAGCGAATGACCCATTTAAATAAAGGTACACGGGAGTCGTTAGAGATAAGTCCTAATTTATGGGCTGGCATTGGGCTTGTAAGAGGTGGTGCAGGTACTGCGCTTGTTGGAGATCCGCATACAGTAGCAAATAGAATAAAAGAATATGAAGCTTTAGGAATTGATACATTTGTTTTATCAGGATATCCTCATTTAGAAGAGGCATATGAAGTGGCAGAACTGTTATTTCCTTTATTGAAGGAAGATAAGAAGCAAGAAAATAAAATTGTTGGTGAAATGATAGCTGATGCATATGCATTAAAAAAATAGTGAGAAAAAACCCGCAAGTAAATCACTTGCGGGTTTTCATCGTAAACTATCAGAAAATATGGTAAAATTAAATAGTAACTTAAGGTACGGTTGGTTGTTCAATTATCACTTCTCTAAGTAGGAGGGGGGTGATAATAAGTGAGTGAAATAGCGTTGTTACTGCAAGGTGGACTGTTTCTCGTTGCATTGTTAACATTCGTCGTCGTTTTAATAGACAAGCTCAAAAAATAACAACCCACCTATGCCAATAGAATGTGGGTTGTTTTGTTTGTAAGAAACAAATAGGATAAATGAACAATCCAATCTGCTAAGTTACGTAGACTAGTGTGTAGCCGCACACTAGTCTTTTTTATTTATATACAATTTATAATTGGTTTATGTGATTGTATTGTTCTTTTCATACTTATTATAACACAGTGTCTTTTCATCAAGAAAGGAGACCGTATGTTCTGTTTCTAATTAAATAGAAGGTGACTTTTCTTTAAAGAGCCCGTCCATATACTGTTTTAAAGTTTGAACGTAAAATTTTTGCTTATTTACATCATTTACGCCGACAATTGGTGATGGAAGTTCATATCTCTTTTCTGATAAATGAACGACAACATCAAAAATATCAAATAGACGAATGAAACAGAACAGGCCATCTTTATCACTTAATAAAATAAAGTAGTGGTTTTCACTATTTGTATTTAATGTATTCCATAAAGAACTTTTGCTTAAATCGCGAACAATGCTCTTTTCTTTTAATTCCATGAAATCGGCATTTGATAGAATGTTAGAAATATCAATCGCATCTGGATCTTCAAAATAGCCATCGACTGCTTGTACAGCGAAAGTATAAGCCATTTTTAATACACTCATTTTATACTTACGGTTATCTAAAAGTAATTCACGTTGAATAGAGCTAGCTACTTTCGTTACACGTTCTTCTTTCCAAATTTCATTATGTAGTGAAATATCGTGCTTTTTACATAGTTTCATAATTAATGCATTAGAATAAAGTATTTCGTCACTTACTTCAACAACATCTGTCTCAGCCGCTGCAAGTTCCTCACCATGCTCATTCGTATAGAGCGGGGAGTCAATCTGTTTTTTCATGTGTTCAATCTTAAACTGACTTAATTTATGCCGGATTAAGGGGCGATCAATATTTGTTGTCATTTGTTCATAACAAGTATCACAAATTGAGTTTGTGAAATAATATCCACATAATATTTCTGGGATGACATATTGTTCACTAAGTTCTTTCGTATCTTTTCTGCAAATGATGCATTGTGTCATTTTTATCACCTTTACCTGCAAATTTGTATGTAATCTCATTGTAGTGTATTTATTGGTATTTTGGAATATTGTAAAGGAAAATATTATGTGAAATTGTTACTTATTTTGGTACAATGAAGAGAAGTGCTAGTTTAAAGGAGGACGTTTTTTTGAAATCGAAAGTGCACTTTTGGACATTAGAAGTGCTAATGGTTGTAGCGATCATATTTATTTGCACAAAAATATCGTTTCTATTTCAACCGATTGGTATCTTCATATCAACGCTGTTTTTCCCAATCTTAATCGCGTTATTTTTATACTTCATATTTAATCCGGTGTTAGTTTTTTTAGAGGAGAAAAAAGTACCTAGAAATTTAGCGATTTTACTGTTATATCTTTTTATCATAACATTAACTGCGGTTGGCGTTGGGGTAGTTGTTCCAACGATCTCACAACAGCTAATGGATTTAGTGAAAAATATGCCAGGCTATATAAAAGAGGGAAAACTATACATACAAGATTTATCCCATCATAGATTGTTTGAATGGTTATCTACACAAAATTATGTTTCCATTGAAACAATTGAAAAAAATGCAATTGAATACTTAAAGGATATACCAAACACCATTACGTCGAGTGCAACGGCTTTATTTGGTATCATAACGAACGTCGCATTAGTTATTTTTACAGTACCGTTCATTTTATTTTATATGTTTAAAGATGGACATGCGTTTCCAGGAAAAGCAGTAAGTTTATTACCAGAGTCATACCGTGAAGAAGGGCTTCGTATCATTA
Source organism: Bacillus cereus group sp. MYBK101-2 (assembly GCF_051918845.1). Taxonomy (NCBI): domain Bacteria; kingdom Bacillati; phylum Bacillota; class Bacilli; order Caryophanales; family Bacillaceae; genus Bacillus; species Bacillus cereus group sp. MYBK101-2. Next base: position 52,091 of record NZ_JBQAIE010000005.1, read on the forward strand.
AGGAAACGAACGAAACATTATCTGCATATATTCAAGGGCAAGCGCTCGTTTGTATATTTGTAGGTGCTTTTACTTTTATCGGTTATTTAATTATCGATTTACCGTACGCTTTTGTTTTAGGAATTATAGCTGCATTTACAAATATAATTCCTAACTTAGGTCCATTTATCGGTGCAGCACCAGCTGTTATTGTAGGTTTGTTCGTATCTCCGATGCAAGCGTTGTACGTAATTATTATCGTAACAATTGTACAACAATTTGAAAGTAACATCATTTCACCCCGTATTATGAGTTCAAAATTAAATATCCATCCGTTAACAATTATTATTTTAATTTTAGGGGTAGGTAACTTTGCGGGAATTATCGGAATGATCTTGGCGGTGCCAGTGTATGCAGTAACGAAAACAGTTGTATCGAACTTAGTGAGATTGTTTAAGACGAAACGAAGTAATCGAAAATAGTATATGTTTAGAAAGATACACCGCTTTTTAAGTGGTGTATCTTTGTTTATTAACCAAAGTTAAAAAGTGTACAAATGCAATTTTATTGTATATTTATTACATATCAAATATAACGTTAAAGTTGTATGATATAGCTCCAATAAAACTATGTGGAATCCCTCTGAACTATCCAAATCATTTCCTTACAACGTGCTATCAACATCATAATCGACTCCTTTCAAGTTTTATATTTTTAAAGGATTATAGGTGAGTGTAGTATTTGCTTCTATGATCTCGGATTTCGTCCATAATCTTTTTGTATTGTTGCTCTTGTTTTAATTCATCTTCAGAAAAGATTTCTTTCTGGATTGTAATTGTTAAGAAGAAAAGATGAAACTTCATGATACATTCCTCCTTTCGAAAGGAATTATAGATGGCTACAGTAGTGACTTTGACGTTCTTTTACATCTTCCATAGCTTTATTAATTTGATGGTCATGCAATACCTCACTGTCCGAGAACTTAGTTTTTTGAATGGTAATCGTTAAAAAGAATACTTTAAATTTCATTAGATAAAACCCCTTTATAATTGATTTAGAAAAGACGGCTGTAATAAGAGGCTTGACGCTCTTTTACTTCGTCCATAATAGTTTGAATGTGTTGCTCACGTAAAATCTCTTTCTGTGAAAGTTTACGTTTTTGAATCGTGATCGTTAAAAAGAATGCTTTAAATTTCATGAAGGTATTTCTCCTTAAAAATATATTTTTAATACATATGCGTATAATATGAACTTTTAATGTCAGTCATTTTATCAGTCAGTTGTTTTATTTGTTGCTTACGAATGATTTCAGCCTCAGTTAAAGTGTTCTTCTGAAGTACAGTCGTAAAAAAGAAAATATGAAAAGTCATAAATGAATTCCTCCTTTCGAAAAGGAATTACATGTGATCACAATAAAGTGCTTGGCGCTCCTTAACATCATTCATAGCTTTTTCTATTTGCTCATTATGAAACATTTCATCTTTAGAAATTTTATTTCTTTGAATCGTAATACTTAAAAACAATACGCTAATAGTCATCGAATGTTGCTCCTTTCTTAAAAAAATGATGTAAGAGGCTAAAAAATCGCACAAAAAAGCCACAGGAAGATATAGTTCTCCTATGGCCAGGCGTGAAAAAGCCACAGGGAAGCATACGACCTCCTGTGGCGAATTTATGAATTAATCGAAATAATGTACGATTTTCAATTCTCCATTAGGGTGGTCGAATTCATATTTAATTGTCCAGAAAACACAGGTACAGTTAACGCTAAAGTTAAAGCATGTAATTGTAATTTCATCATTTCCTTCGACCTCCTTTTAGAATATTTTTCTTACGTTAGTAAGTATATACAATTAATGGATAATTGTAAACATAAAAAATGAAAATTTTTAATTTTGATTAAAATGCGTATATTTTAAAGGGTTTTGAGAAGGTGTATTGTAATTAACGAAATATCGATAAAAATGGGGGATGCTAAATGAAATATATGCATCGTAATGTAGTTGTTATGCTAACAATTTTTTTATGTATTACTGCTTGTTCTAGAGGAGAAAGAATAAAAGAAATATCCGATGTTGAACCTGGTGATTTTAATAAGTATGCGGGGACATACGTTGGGAATAACTCAGATGTAGTTGCAATTGTTAATCATTTACCTGGTGGTGAAACATTTCAAAGTGTAAGTTTAGAGAATGAAAGTATAAAGGTGAACTATGGTGCAAAAGGGAATGGCCCCCTTACAGAAGACATGGTTGAGACGTATTGGTTTGATGGTAAGGATACAATAAAGAAGAATTTTCTCTTTAATGCTATTTATCTAGCGATTTTAGTACCAAATGCAAAAGCTTTTGATTTCCAAGTAGAAAATAAAAAGAGAAGAAATACTACCAATATTGTATGAAAATTTTAATGATTTTCCAAAAGAAGATAATATATGGGATAAAAAGAAAGTAGTAAAGTTCCTTAATGATAATAACGAAAAAATTAATAGGCTTGTGAATGATGAAGATTTCCGAAAATCTTTATTTGTTAAACATCCAGTAAAGTAGTCGAAATAATTGGAGGGACAAAGATGGAGTTAGTATACAAAATTTCTTATCATAGAATGCAGGCTCATTATTTACCTAAGTTAGTACAGGCAGTTCAGTTCGTTAGTGAAGATGATTTATGGAAACAAGGGGAGTCTGTTAATTCAATTGGTGGAATCGTACTGCATATTTGTGAACATATACAGAGAAATACTAGTCGTTATAAAAATCCAAATATAGTTTTTGAAAAGGGAATCGAGGAGTATTTTCCAACAAAACGACAACATACTGAAGTTTTGCTACAGTACGTTGAAAAGGTATTTGATGAATGGGGAAAAGCATATATACAAGCATGGGAAGAAAAAAGAAATATTGAACTTCATAGTTTATTACATTTAGTGGAGCATACAAGTTATCATTTAGGGCAAATAGTAGATCGTACAAAGTTAATAAAAGGACAACAACTTAACTTTTGTCAAAATGGTATAAATGAAAAGAATTTGAGAACAAGAGTTGAAACTTCGAAATTTTAGAAAGAGAGTCATTCTTAAACGAATGACTCTCTTTTTGTAAAAGGAATTTATGGAAATGAATATGTTTATGTGGTATGGTTAATTACATAAGTAATGAACCTATGAACCGAACTAAGGTGGTGAAATTGTGAAACCTACTCTGGAGCAAAATAAATTAATATACTTACAAATTGCAGAAACGATTGAATCTGATATTTTAAAAGACATATTGCTTGAAGAAGAACAAGTTCCATCAACAAATCAATTTGCGAAGATGTTACAAATTAATCCAGCTACTGCAGCTAAAGGGGTAAATGTATTAGTTGACGAAGGGATTTTATATAAAAAGAGAGGGATCGGAATGTTTGTTGCAAAGGGAGCGAAAGAAGTCGTACTAAAAAAAAGACAAGATACTTTTATGACTGAATATTTACCGAAAGTATGGGAAGAAGCAAAAGTATTAGAGATATCAAAAGATGAATTGATGGATATGATTCAAAAAATTACGAAGGAGGGGAAAGAGAGATGATTGCACTTGAAACGAAAGAAGTAACGAAAAAATATAAAAAGAAAATAGCTGTAAATGAAGTAACGATTTCATTAGAAGAGCATAAAATATATGGTTTGCTCGGTAGAAACGGAGCAGGAAAAACGACACTATTAAATTTACTTGCAGGCCAAATTACTTCAAGTAGTGGAAGCGTATCAATATTTGGTGAAAATGTTTTTGAAAATAGTAAAGCAATGCAAAATATTTGTTTTGTTAGAGTGAAAGAAGAAGCACATTTCAGTTATAAAGTAAAAGATATTTTTAAGATGTGTAGCATGTTTTATAAAAACTGGGATGGAAAGTATGCTGAAAAACTCGCTGATAAATTTCAGCTTAATACGAAAGTGAAATATCATAAGCTATCACACGGTATGCAAACAGTTGTTGGAATTATTCAAGGATTAGCAAGCAGGGCACCAATTACAATTTTTGATGAACCAACTACAGGTTTAGACGCAGCGCATCGTGAATTATTTTATAGTCTACTCCTAGAAGATTACGGTGAGTATCCACGAACTATTATATTATCCACACATTTAGTAGAAGAAGTAACTCATGTGATTGAAGATGTGATAATCATAAAAGAAGGAAGATTAGTTGTTCAATCATTGGTGGAAGATTTATTACAACAAGTTCAGATTATTTCAGGCCAAAAGGATAAAGTGGACGAGTTCTTGATCAATAAAAAAGTATTAAATCGAGAAGTTTATGGAAATAAGGGTATTGCTGTTATATGGGAAGAATTGTCTAATGAAGATTATGACTCTATTGAAAAATTAGGATTAGTAGTTGATGGAATAACATTACAAAAATTATTTATTCACATAACTGGTGGTGAAGTGAAATGACGATATTAATGAAGCAGTTAAAGTTACATATTAATTTTCATTATAAAGCAATTTTAATATTTTGGATTGTAGCCTTATTAATAAAAGGAGCTTTAAATGCTGCTCATTTAAATGGAGCGAACATTGGTTATTTACCCGAAATTATTAATAACCCTTCAATAGCAATTATGTTATTTATAGTAGGGAGTGTTTTCATCATTCAAGATGAGCTTTTTCGTTTAGCTATTTCATTCGGTGTAACGAGAATACAATATTTTATCGGGGCAATTTGTTATATCGTGTTGCAATCTGCATTATTTTCATTTCTTCAAGTTATGCTTTTACAAGATATAAAATATAATTTAGTAAATGTTAGTTTTTGGGAGCAATCGGTGCAACAATTTATTTTGCAATTTTTATTTTATGTTACAACAGCATGTTACTTTCAAGTGGTAGTAGTTTTTAAACAACGATTTCAGTGGATCGGTCTTATGATTGGTGGGACCCTTTTCTTATCAACAAATAGTGTACTTTATGGAGAAGCGGGGGTAACCGGTTTATTATTTACGAGTGATGGATCTTTAGTAGATATACCGTATTTTACTGTTATTTCAATTGGATTAACTGTTCTTTATATCATAACTAGTAGTATATTTATTCGTAAAGTATCATTCGAAAAAACGATTTGAAATATTATTAGATTACTATAGAGAGAAGGATAGCAAATGGGAGACACATCTTCACTCATTACAGTCTTTTTAGGCATTGCACTATTAATATTCTGGCGTCGTTATCGTTCCATGCATAAGCCAATAAAGGGATCAGGAAAACGTATTTTATGGCCATTATTATTTTTAACACCAGGTGTTGTATGGTTTTTTGGTCCTGTACATCCAGCTATATTACAAGTAGTTATAGCGGTATTCATTGGGGGACTTTTCGCTGTGCCGCTTATAGTATTAACAAATTATGAACGAAGAGATGATGGGAATATTTATACGAAAAAAAGTGCTGCTTTCTTAATTACTTTTATTGCACTGATTATTTTAAGATATGGTTCAAGGCAATATATTGTTGATTTAGATCAACAAACGATTGGTTTATTATTTTACGTAATTGCCGTGTCATATATCTTTCCGTGGAGAATTGCTTGTTATATTAAGTTCAGAAAAGTTTGGCGGGAAAAGAATAATCATGCTATATAAGAAAAAACTTCTCTTTTGAGAAGTTTTTTCTTTTTATATGTAATTGTAAACATTTGTTGAAGTGCACACTGCTATACAATATGATAAATATAAAAAGGGGAAGTAGGGAGTATAAAAATGCATACGATTTTACTTTTTCTAAATAAAATTTCTATCAATGAAATAGAGGCCATTAGGCTAAAACATGATCCTTTATTTGGGTTAATTCCACCGCATATTACAATTGTATTCCCATTTGAAAGTGCATATTTTGAAGTTATCAAAAGGGATACAGGAGATAGAAATTGAATTTGCAAATAAAATTACGAGTGTGGGAGAATATTTGTTTTTACGAGTTGAAAAAGGGAAAGAACAAATAGAAGAACTGCATAATATCCTGTATACAGGACCTTTATTACAATTTTTGAAAGAAGATATTCTGTACATACCACATGTAACAGTCGGGAGAAAAGAAAGTGCAAAGTGCCGAGTTAGCTGCTGAAGTAGCTAAGGAAATTCATAGTTTCCATGAAAAGTTACAATGTGTAGTTGATAGAATTAGTGTAGAGCGAATTGGAGAGAACGGGGAATCAATTATTGAATTTGAAGTACCGTTGCAAAAAAGCTGACAAAAGTCAGCTTTTTTTATTCGTAACATGAAGTAAAGCACCAATTGCACCGCTATTACCACCATCTTGTAAAAAGATTGGTGTTTTATTTTGATAGTTTGTGTAGCTACTAATAATATTTTGAAGGTGTACGTTGTTACATAAAGTTGAACCGATATAAATAATATGGTCAATGTTTTTTATTTCGGCGAATTGAAGGCTTAATGCAGTAACGACTTCACCGACGAGTCCTTGTACAGTAGCAAGTATATCTGAGCTTTTATAATTGGATTCTGTAATAGAGGCTTTACCAAAATTGCTAGCAGTTAAGCTATTATCAATAGGAGAGAGAATACCACCATAAATATCCCCAACCGTAATATCTAGTTCTTTTCTAGATCCTACTTTTGTTAAAGGAATCACATCTTCAAAATGATCTACGTTTGTTAACAATTTTGAAAGCCCCATAATAGTACCACCGCCAACACCGGTTCCACCAACTCGAATATATTTTTCATTATAAACGTAATGAATGGAAGTGCCTGTACCGATATTTGTTAAAATAAAATTGTTTATATCATGTTTATTATCTTTTAATATGTATCGGACACCTGTAAGAGTAGCTTCAAATTCGTTTAGTTCTACTATTTTATATGAGTCTGAAAGTAGTTGCCGTAATTGTTTTGCTTTCCCACCTGAAATACATATTTGTTTTATAGCAATGTTTTTCTTAAGCCAATCTATTATTTTATCTTGTTCATTGGAATAAAATTTTTCAAAAGCTAATTGCTTTTGTTCGTTCAAATAAGCAATTTTCGTTAATGTTCCTCCAGCATCGATACCGATAGTACTTTCCATTTTCCTGCTCCTAACCAAGTAATTTATTTACTCTGTTCATGTTGGTGAAACGAATTTGTAGGAGATGAATAGCTTTTCTATAGTTACAATCGGCTGATCGTTTACAGTTGCAGTACCTGTACCGAGAATAAAACCTCGACGATTACGCGTTAGCTCATAATGTAAATTAAGTTTATCACCGGGATATGCTTTTCCGTGGAATTCAATCCCATCTAATGAGGAGAGAAAGCCTAAACCTTCAGGGTTACTTGTACGTACAAATGCACTAAGCTGAGCAAGTGCTTCTACAATTAATATATGAGGCATATGGTCTTGACTATCATTTATAAACCACTCGTTATTTGAAATGAGCTTATATCCCGTAACGGACTCACCATGTTTTACATTTGTTACTTTATCAATCATTGAAAATGGAAAACGATGAGGAAGTGTGTCTTTAATATGCATATGAAAGTACCTCCAATGAATAATACCCCTGCTATAGTTAAGCAGGGGAGTTGCAATTAATTTTTAACTAATTCTTCTGCTTTTTCAAGAGAAAAAATACCACTATTTCTAATGTTTTCAACCACTTGTTGTAGCACTTTTTTATCTTGAACGAGTGCAATACGTACAAAGCCTTCTCCGTGAGGTCCAAATGCATGACCTGGCGTAACAACGACATTCGCACGATCCATTAATGCATATGCGAAATCTATAGAAGTCCAGCCGTTCGGAATTTCAGCCCAAACGAACATACTACCAGCTGGTTTATCGACATTCCAGCCAAATGTTTTGAACCCATCGATTAAAGTATCTCTACGTTCTTGATAAATACCGCGGTTTTTCTCACAAAAAGCAGCGCCATTTTTTAGTGCAGCACATGCCGCTTTTTGAATTGGTAAAAACACTCCGTAATCTGTATTGGATTTAAACTGGGTAAGCGCACGAACAATTTCTTCATTTCCAATCATATATCCAATACGACTACCTGCTAAACTATAACTTTTTGACAAAGAGTTGATTTCTACGCCAACTTCTTTAGCGCCAGGTACAGAGAGGAAGCTAATTGGTTTATTACCATCAAAATAAAATTCAGCATAAGCAAAATCATGGACAACAATAATATTATGCTTTTTCGCAAATGCGATTACCTCTTTAAAGAAATCTTCATGAGCCATTGCTGGAACGGGATTCCCTGGGAAGTTTAAAATCATCATCTTCGCTTTATCTGCAATTTCTTCAGGAATTAGCTCTAAGTTAGGTAAGAAATCATTATCTTTCTTTAGAGGCATGTAGTAAGATGTTGCACCAGCCATTTGAATTCCTGTTTCATAAGCTGTATATCCTGGATCAGGAACTAATATAATATCTCCTGGATTCGCATAAACCATAGGTAAATGAACGAGTCCGTCCTGTGACCCCATTAATAATAAAACTTCTTTATCGGCATTTAATATAACATTATGAGTGTTGTTGTAATATTCAGTTACAGCTTCGTGAAATTCTTGAATGCCACTTAATGTGTATCCATAGCTTTCTTTTTGATCTGCTGTATGTACCATTTCTTCTCTTACGAAATCAGCAGGTGGCATATCAGGATTCCCGATACTTAAATCAATCATTTTGTGACCTGCTGCAATTTTTTCTTTTTTATAGGCCCCTAATTCACTAAATATAGAAGATTGGAATGCTTTCATTCTAGTTGCTAACGTGTAAGTCATCAAAACCCCTCCTAAAAACAGTGTTTTCTTTCTGCGTTTTTAATTATTCTGAAAACACATGAGTATATTTTATCATTTTTTTATGAAAATTAAAACGATTGACAAATTTAGAGGGAGGATAAAAATAACGCAGAAAATATTTTCTGCGTTTTAAATGAAGAGCAATCATTTCTTTTTATATGTACATAACTTTTCCACTGCATAAAAGTATACGTTTAATTTGCCATCGACAACTTGTATAGTTTGATCCGATGTAAATGAATTACCATAATCAATGTGATATACATTAGAGTCCTTTACAAATGAACCTTTGTATAAATCTTCTTTTTTCTTCGTTGTTTGCATTTCTACTAAATATTGAATGATTTTTTCTTTCTTTTCTTCTTTTACAACTGTTTCAAATTTATACGATATAGGACAAAGACCGTTTTTGTTGTCAACGACTTCCCAAGTGCCGTATATGTCATTATTGCTACATCCACTGAGTAGTATAATGAATAATGGAATAAGTAATAGAACCTTTTTCATTTTGTACTCCTTTCTTTTCATTTTCGATAAACGTGCGAATACGATACGAACATTGTAATAAATAAAGTTTAAATTTTTATAAAGAATTATTTAATTTCATATAAAAATTTAGGGGGGATTGAAAAAGCATGAATCTAGTGCAAAGTTAGATTCATGCTGAGTACTGTAGCTTATGTTATGTTTCTTTTGAGGAAAAATAAAGAGGAAAGTAGGACCATTATTCCATTTAAAATATATACAATTGCAACAATAAAGGCTAATGTACCTGCGCCAAATCCAGCTTTATCAAATATAGAATCGAATGCTGTGGTAGTCAAAAAGACAAGGGGAGTCAGTAGTGAAAATATGAAACCTGCGACAATTCTTCTTTTAAAGTTATGCTGAGAAAGGGAAATGGCTAAAAAGTTTAGGATGCTAAACATAACTATTACAAAAATAAAGATAATAAATAATTGCATACCATCAGACATTCCTACACCGCCTTGTTGTAGATAATAGTTTATATAATGTATTCGAAGGTAAGAGTGTTTACTTTTTTTAATAATTTTAATAAACGTAATAAATAAGATTATATAAAACAAAGAAGCATGGATTAGTTTAATACTACTAAATCCATGCTTCTTTAATTATGTTATAAATTCGCAGATTGCGATGGTTGTTTTTCATACTGTTTCTGTTTAGAAAGCGATATGAAAATAATGAATAATGAAATAACACCGAAAATAAGAACCATATATTGCAATCCAATCGTATCTAAGAAGAAGCCTGTGCCAAGTAAGACAATTTGGAACATAACTCTCTCAAACATATTACGGAATGAGAATAGACGGCCGTGATAGCTTTTTTCCACTTTCGTTTGGAAAATTGTCGACATAATAGGGAAGAAGCAACCGACACTAAAACCAAATAAACCAAATGATGTAAGAGACATCCATTTTATATCGCTAAAGAACAATGATAGATGTGCAAAAGCGGTACAAACTGCGAAGAAATATAGTAACTTTTCAGGTTTGAAATGGTCCGATAAACGTTTAATAACGAAGGCACCTAACATAAATGCGATACCTTCAATCGTATATATAAAGCCTTTAATCGTTGGATCATGTTGCATTTCGCTAATATTAATTACCATTAAATTAAATCCAGCTATAAATAATAGAGGAATAATACTTAATATAAGTGCTGTGAAAGCAATCGGAATTCCTTTTAAAATACGAAATACTTCCATAAAGCTATTATCTTTTGCAGCTTGTTTACTTGGTGTTGTTGATTTCTTATCTTCGACGAATTGAAGGAAGAAAGTTGAGAGGAATAATAAAGCGTATGCTGCCATTGAGAAGGCATACATATACTGTAAACTCATTACAACTAAAAGAATTCCACCTAGTGAAGTACCTGCAATACGAGCAATTGTACCTACATTCATATGTACACCGTTCATTTGTAATAACTCATGCTCACGTACGATGAGCGGGATCACTGATTGTAAGGCAGGGAAATAAAATGCTGCTGAAATTTGAAGAGCAACCATAAATGCAATCATAAAGGCGATACTTTCAAATTGGATAGCGAAAAACATAAAAATAACACTAATAACGCGACCAAAACCGGCGTAAAGAAGAACTTTTTTCTTTTCGTACTGATCAATAATGCGACCAGCCATAGGTCCCACGAGAACACCTGCTAATAGACCGATAAACAATATAACTGATTTCATGAAATCAGAAGGGACATATTTTTGCATAAATTCTAGGTTACCAAGAATACCAAGCCATAACCCTAAACCAGCAATAAACTCCCCAATTAAAACAATCCAAACATTTTTATTACGCCACATAATATAAAACCTCGCCGTCTTTTAAAATGAAAAACTCGTATATAAAACCTCCTTATTTTATGTATTATTTTTAACGAAATTTTTTAGAGTCAGAGTCTATATTACGTGTTTCATGAATGGAATTCAATCTTTTTGATTTGTCAAAAATTTGATGTGTTAATAGATGAAACAAGTAAGTCCAAATGTACAAAACTTATGATTAAAAATTCATTGAAGGTAAGGAGAAATAAAATAAAAGCATCAAGAAATTATCACAAGTAAATGATATTTTTCTTGATACTTTTTATACATTAGGCCGAATATTCTTCTTTGCGTACTTCGAAAAATTCATTACGACGTAAGTAATTATAAACTTTCTCGGAAACCTCTTCTTCTTCAGATATTAAGAAACGATGATTAAAAGCATAGAAGGATTGACCTTTAATTAATTTTACGTAGTAAATTTTACACGCCTCCTCTAGCAAAATTAGTATTCACTTAATATTATGATGACCTATATGCTTGTGAATCATACTTGAAGTTTCAAAGTATAGAAGCGAAATAAATTAAAAAGCTTACAAAACTGTAATGTTGTTGTCACGTTTTCCGATAGTTAAAAATAACCAATCTCTTCTATACTACAAATAAGTTACATAAAATAAGGGGGTAAAAATGATGGATGAAGTGATTGGAGAAGTTGTAGCAGGAATTTGTGAATTTGTGGTGGAAGTAACAGCAGATGCTATTGGGAATTTAGTTTCTGGAAAGGATGAGGAAAAAGAAACATTATAATAGTTTGTAAAAGTATACAGATGATTAAACTATAAAGGCTGATTTCTAAAGGGAAGTCAGCTTTTTTATTTTTTACATTATATTAATATTATTTGAATATTCATTTGTTATTATGTTCATGAAACTCATAAAGGAGGTGAATAAATAAAGATGTCGAATTTAGAGGCTGATTTATCTAATTCTCGTTTAATTGTGGCGAATGTGGAGGAAAAAGAATATCACTTTATTGTTCGTGAATACCCGATTGTAGGAAAAATTATATCGCTATTGGAAAATGGAAAAGAATATGGTTTAATAGATAAACAAATTGCTAATAAAGATAAATTTATTAAATCGGAGCTTACTAAATTAGAGTATTTTAACATAGATGTTCTCTATCATACACCTGGATGGATATGGATTGGTATGGATCAATTTGGTTTACATGCTCGTGAGGCTACTTATAACGAAGTAGACGTTATTATGAAGTTGAAAGAGGATTTATATTATATAGATGTATATGAAAAAGTAAAAATGTAATTGATATTTAGTCAGGTTAGGGGACAAGTTCCCGTAGCCTTTTTTGTTTTATATGTAAACGGAAAATCGATTTTATGTTGATGATAGGACAGCATGATAAGAAGTGAGCTGAAAAGAGGATTTGAAAATACATAAAGAGAACTTTAATTATTATATGAATTCTATATGTAAATAACAATAGAAAGAAGATGATAAAATGAGTAAAGAAGAGCTTGTGAAACAACAGTTTGGTAATAATGCGGAGAAGTATGTAAAAAGTAAAATTCATGCTAAAGGACCGGATTTACAATATGTAGTTCAACAAGTTGAGTCTCGTCATAATAATCGTCTTCTTGATATTGCTACTGGCGGAGGACATGTTGCAAATGTATTAGCGCCATTGTTTAAAGAAGTAGTTGCTTTAGACTTAACAGAAAAAATGTTAGAGAATGCAAAAAAATTTATTATAAGTAACGGCCATGAAAATGTGTCTTTTGTTGCTGGAAACGCTGAGAGTTTACCGTTTTCTGATAGTTCTTTTGATACAATTACGTGCCGAATTGCAGCACATCACTTTATGAATCCAGCTCAGTTTATTTATGAAGTAAATCGTACGTTAGAAGATAATGGATTGTTTATTTTAATAGATAATGTTTCACCGGAAAATAATGAATACGATACATTTTATAATTTTATAGAAAAAAAGCGGGATCCGAGTCATGAACGGGCTTTGAAAAAAACAGAATGGATTACCTTATTAGAGAAAAATGGTTTGCAAATGCAGTCATGTCTTACTTTTGACAAGAAATTTGATTTTGACTGGTGGTGCGATATGATGAATGTACCTTTGCAGAAGCGGGTGAAGTTAACAGAATGTATGATGAAAACATCAGTTGAAATGCAAGAATTCTTTAACATTCAATATGAAAATAATAAAATCATATCGTTTTATACTGAAATGGCATTGTTTGTATGTAAAAAAAGTTTAACATTAAAAAGATAAATTTCTTGCAGTCTTTCCAAAGTACGTTATACTTAGTAACAGAGAAAATGAGAATTGAGGAAATGGAATAATGATTCGCGTACGTATTGAAGGAACTGAAGAAGAAATGCTTGAATTTATGGAGAAAATGCCGGATATTCCTGGATTTGAAAAAACACATACGAGAGAACCAAGAAAAGGAAATAATCCAAAATATGATTCAAGTAAAAATGTACTAGCATATTTATCTTATAAAAAGATTGAAGTCGCCAATAAATAGGCGGCTTTTTTAGTTTGCACCGTTTCACAGCCTTGTCTTTTTTACATACTAATAATAGTAGATAATGCTGAAGAGGGGTGAGTATAGTTAATAAGAAAATCGTCTTTTTTGGAGACTTTGGTATTGATGATGCTGTGGCGTTAATTTATGCAAATAAAACATGTAAATTAGATATTTTAGGTATTGTTGCTGAATATGGGAATGTATCGCGAGAAATCGTAACAGAAAATGTGTATTTTTTAGAAAGATACTATGCTACAGAAGTAAAAATCATTGAGGGTGCAGCAAGACCGATGACAGCTGAAGAACCTTTGTTTTTTCCTGAGATTCATGGAGAGCACGGCCTAGGTCCCATTATTCCACCTGAAATGAGGATTTGTAAACGGGAAAATTTTTGTGAATTAATTAAATTAATTGAGCCTTGTCCAGAAGATATTATTATCGTAGCGACAGGAAGATTAACAACATTGGCAACATTATTTTTATTATATCCAAATGTAATGGATAAAATATGTTCGTATTATATTATGGGCGGTGCGTTTTTATTTCCTGGTAACGTTACTCCTGTATCGGAGGCAAATTTTTATGGAGATCCAATTGCTGCAAATATTGTAATGAAGTACGCAAAGAATGCGACTATTTATCCATTAAATGTAACGCAACAGGCCCTAATTACGCCTGAAATGGTGGATATTATTAATAAAGAAGGAACAGGGCAGGCAAAGCTTATTAAACCAATGATTGATTTTTATTATGAGAACTTTTATAAAAAAGAATACCCGGGTATTGCTGGAAGTCCGATTCACGATTTGCTTCCGTTCATTTCATTTATAAATGATGATATTTTTGAATATAAAAAATCTGCAGTTTGGATTAGTACGACAAATGACGTAACAAGAGGACAAAGTGTGGCTGACTTTAGAAAAATAGCTGAGCCGACGAGGTTTGATGATCGGCCGATACAAAGAATTGCGGTTGGTTTTAATTATCCTGCATTTAAAGAAGAGTTTATGCGGACAATATTGAAGCCCGATTGTCCATAATAAGTGTAATATCTCAACCTGCATAAATCGTTAGTCTAAAAAGTTAATTAACATGTATTATTTTTACAAAAAAATACAGTTATGCTCCATGAATAACTTATGAAAAATGTAACATAACTAATGGTAAGCAATTGTTTCTAATTATATTTTGATTGGTGAAATATAAAGGAGGTTATCATATGATTTGGTCTTTAATCGTTGGTGGTATATTAGGGTGGCTTGCTAGCTTAATTACTGGTAGGGATGTACCAGGCGGTGTAATTGGTAATATTATTGCTGGTATTATTGGTTCTTGGATTGGTGGGAAATTACTTGGTAGTTTCGGCCCAGTAATCGGCGGATATGCAATTATTCCAGCTTTAATTGGTGCGATTATTTTAATTTTCATCGTAAGTTTCTTATTGCGAGCAATGCGAAAATGAATGTAAGGACTGTTTACATTTGTAAGCAGTCCTTTTTATATGTTATGCTAGTATTATACAATCAGGAGGTGTCAGCATTGAAATCATTTACAGTAAATTTCCATCAAGAAGATAATGCTAAAGCGACAACAGTACATAAATTAAGTGAAGAGGACTTCAATAAAGCAACAGAAAAAGGTACTCGTCATCTATTTGATTTAGATACAAATGTTGGATTCTTCGTATTCTTTGATGCAGAAGATGCAGAAGGAAATGATCAATACTTAATGTTACAATATGAAGGAGATCATGAAGAGCCAACTGCGTGCTACGGATTTGATTTAAAACTATACTATCAATTTTTAGCACTATACTTAAATGATCTTGAGTTCCAAGGTGAAACAGATGAAGAAGAGGAAGAGTATGGTCCAATTCATCATTTAGCTCACTTACTTTATCATATTGTTGAAGATGGTAAGTCAATTGAAGTGTAAAAATACATATGTAAAGCTGTCCTTTTTGGGGCAGCTTTTTTATATGACATAAATCTGTGTACTAAATAAATTAATAATAGCTAAGTAGCATTATTTATAACTCTCATGTTTCATTTGTAAAACATCTGTTATAATGACTGTAATTAAAAAATTTGTGGGGGCTAATTCTATGCTTGTAGATGTAAAAGCTTTTATTAAAGCTGCAGGTTTAACATGCATTTCATCATTAAGTGGAGATAATACATTTGCTCATAATTTTGAAACGGTAAAAAGTATTGTTGTTACATCCCTTAAAAAGTTAAGATTCATCATTTAATTTCAATTAAACCAGTAGGAGTAGAATAAACACTTCCTGCTGGTTTTTTCTGTTTTAAGGAGCTGATGTGACAACATATTTAAGCTAAAGATAAAGGATATAATCACTGAGAAGAGAAAGTGTATATAAGGAGATGAATACAATGATTAACAATATAATTCCAAGCTTTTCGAGACTTTGGGAAAGCGGTAATATAGGACTACATAACTTGAATAAATATTATGATAGGCATCCAGAAGTATTTAAAGAATATTTTACATTTCACTGTCCTAAGACGAAAGAACGTCTTTATAGTGCAATTGAAAAGTATCCAGAAAAACTAGGAGATATACATAGTGTTTCGGAAAATTTACCACGAATTATTCAAGAGATTAATAAGGATTATTACATTCAGTTTGGCTTCGACTTAGAAGTAACATTTCATTTATTTGTTGGAGCTTTTGGCTCTAATGCATTTGTAGAAAGGGAGATTATTGGAGATATGTTTTTTGCCGCAGAAAAATTATCTCCAGATTTAAATCACCTTCGTGTTATTGTCGCTCACGAAATAGGACATATATATCATAATGTTATGTTACAAAATGATGGAATGGACTGGGAGAAAGCTGAGTGGACCGATGCGGCAGTTAATTTGTATCGTGAAGGCGTTGCAACATACTTATCAAAGCAAATTATAAAAGGTTTAAATGAATCAGTATATTACTCATATGACAATGATGGTGAACGTTGGTTACAATGCTATATAGAAAATGAAGAACATATAAAGAAACGTTTTTTGGAAGATTATATAGAAGGATGGACGTTTGAAAAAGAGAAAGAGTGGTTTCGGTTATCTGGCGGACAATATTTTGGATACAACCGACTCGGTTATTTTTTAGGAACTGCTTTTGTAGAATATATTGTACAAGCATTGGGAGAGAGTGAAGTATTTACTTTTTGGAATAAATACAATTTAAAAAGTAGTGTGTTGGATTGGTTATCGAAATGAATAGCATTTAATAGGGAGCTGAAATATATGAAAGTGTATGTAAAGATAGCTTTATTATTTCTTACTTTTACATGCATATTTACTTTAGCGGCATGTAAAGGAACAGATGAAAAAAAGGAAGCAAACCCAACTTCGGAAAATAGTAAAAACGAACAGAATACTTCTTCTGAAGGAAAGAAAGGGCCTGAGGTTAAATCAAATACCGATTCAAATTCGAAGGATACAGTTATAAATCAAAAATCAATTAACCACGTTAAAAACTTGTTTGAATTAGCGAAAGAAGGAAAAGTACCTAATGTTCCGTTCGCAGCTCATACAGGAGATATTGAAGAAATAGAAAAAGCGTGGGGGAAAGCAGATAAAACAGAACAAGCAGGAAACGGAATGTACGCAACTTTTACAAATAAAAATGTTTCCTTCGGTTTTAATAAAGGATCACAAGTTTTTGATGTACGCTCCTATCATGCAGAACTAAAATCAATTACATTACAA
Organism: Bacillus cereus group sp. MYBK101-2; assembly: GCF_051918845.1. Taxonomy (NCBI): domain Bacteria; kingdom Bacillati; phylum Bacillota; class Bacilli; order Caryophanales; family Bacillaceae; genus Bacillus; species Bacillus cereus group sp. MYBK101-2. Next base: position 69,470 of record NZ_JBQAIE010000005.1, read on the forward strand.
GAAATTGAAAAAGCATTAGGAAAACCAAACTCAGTTAAAGGAAATGGTGATGATAAAATATATGTATATAAAGTAAATAATCAGTTTGAATTGAAATTTATCATTCCAAAATCGACTGGTAAAGTAAATCACATTTCGGTATTTTCGCCAGAGGATAGTATAAATAAAATGGCAGGGTAGGATATTAAAAAAAGGATGTCACAAAAGTCGAAATCGATGACTATGTGACATCTTTTTTTGTGTAAATAAGAAACTTCCTTTTATAAAATATGATGGGGATGCTCTAAAACATCTTTTTGAATATCTTTACTTCTTTTCTTACGCTCTAAATTTCGAACAAAAAAAGCTTGGATAATGCCTCCAATTGTTAAGAAACAAGCACAAATATAAAATAGCATACTACCGTTTAGTTTACTTAATAAAACCGCACCGATAACAGGACCACAAGTTCGAGATACATCCCAGTGTAAGCCGTAAATTGAAAAATACAATCCACGTTTATCTGAAGGAGCGATTTCTGAAACGAATCGAAGCAAATGGTTGAAAGCAACACTTTCTCCAATGACTAAAAAGAGTAATGTGAAAAATAGTGACAAGATTGTTGCTGAAAATCCATAGCCAATTGCAGCTATCGTAAAGCAGGTGTAAGCAATAAGTATGATTTTCGCCATAGAAAATTGTTCAGACCATTTCACAAGGAAAACTTGTAGAGTGATTTCCATAAGAGCTTTGCATGTTGTAATAAAAACGAGTATGCGATCGAAATCCGGAAGTGTATGTTTCACGAAAATAAGATAATTTGTTTCAGTTTGTGCATAAAAAAAGCTAATAGGAATTGTAGTGATCATTAGTCCAAATACGGCGTAATGTTTTTGTACAAATTGTTTTGGAGATGATACTTCAAGCTTTTGCGTTGGTGTTGTCATTGCCGGAGCGGTTTCTGGAAGCTGTATCCAAACAACGACTGCATATGCTATAAGTGCAATGCTTTGCACGATAAATACATATTCAGGGTGAGTCTTATAAAAAATAGTACCAATTAAAGGGCCGATTAGAGTACCTATTGCTCCCATCGTTTGCAGAAGAGAGAAAACTTCTGCTTGCTGCCCATGTTTTGTTAAATCAGCAATTTGTGCCCGTTGAGCGGGAATATATAAGGAACGGCCAACCCCATTTATGACATATAACAAAGCAAATATAAAAACGGATTGAGCAAAGATGAAGCTACCAATTGCAACGCCTTGTAGTAATAAGCCGAGTAACATAATTTTCTTTCGCCCATATTCATCAGTCACTCTTCCAGCAATAAGTGTAAATATAATGTCCGAAAGCGGTTGTAACCCGAAAATAAGCATAGTCATCATAATATTGCCGTTTAGCACCTTATTAACGTAAATAATCATAATGATAGCTAACATTGATTCAGTTGTTCGAGTTAATAATTCACCGCACAGTCGAATGATGATTGGTTTATTGTAACGTAATAAGAGATGATTCAATGTTATTTCCTCCTTTCTATATTGAAATGATAAGATGAAAGGAGAATTGGAAAAAGGGTAGAAAGAATAGGGAGTATTTTTCACCTTTTAGGGGGAATATGATGTTTATTTTAGATCAATACATTGAACTATGGATTGCCTATGGGAAAGGGAAAAAAGAAGGAGAACAATTAGAAATAACAGTGCAAAATATATCCGAAACATTATTTTGTACAGAGCGTAATAGTAAATTAATAATAAAAAAGTTAGAAGAACTACGTTGGATTGTTTGGTTTCCAGGGCGCGGAAGAGGGAATCGTTCTAAACTAATATTTCAAAAGCAACCAATGACATTAATTTTAAACAGAGGAAAAGAGTTAACGAAAAAAGGGGATGTAAAAAGTGGAATCTCATTTGTAGAGCGCTACAGCGCACAATTTCCGTCAGTAAAGAAAGAGTATGAAGTTTGGGTAGATTCCATATTTGGTCATCAAATAGAACGGACACCTGAAGGAAGAAAAGACGTACTTCGTTTGCAAGTACAAATGAACCTGGACATCGCTTTAGATCCGGTTTACGCTACGATGCGCTCAGAATGTCATATGGTTAAACATATTTTTGATACACTCGTATATATAAATGAGGAAACAAATTGTATAGAACCAAGGCTTTCTTTTCAATGGGAATATAATGATGCAGAAAAGATATGGACGTTTTATTTACGAAAAGGAGTTCACTTTCATAATAGGAAACAACTTACTGCACATGATGTTATACATTCATTGAATCGATTTATGAAAACTGAAAACAACCCACACGCATGGATGTTACAACATGTTGAAAGTTTCCGTGCAGTGGATGAATTTGTTGTTGAAATTCAATTGCATACGGAAAATAGGATGTTTTTACATATGCTCAGTGCAGAACAGTGTTCTATCGTAAAGGAAGATGAAGCGGGAAACTTCATTGGTACAGGGCCTTTTTCATTACGAGAGAAGAATGCAAATCTGTTTGTACTAGAAGCACATGATTTATATTATCGCGAAAGACCTTTCCTTGACCGAATTGAACTATTGAATGTGAAGCGAAGTGTAAATACATATGACGTGTTAGTAAAGGCGCAGTATAAAGATAAAGAAAAACATAATAAAGAACTATCTCGGCTTGAGTCGAACGTGACATATATAACATGCAATCTTGCAAAAGAAGGACCAATGCAAGATTATATGTTCCGAAAAGCGTTATATAAAATCATTCATGGCCATGCAATCGTTAAAGAACTCGGCGGAGAACGTGGAGAAGTGGCAAAGAAACTAATATTAGCAAATGAAAGTATAGTAGATATTGACGAAGATATCCAAAGTTTAATTAAAAGGAGTACGTATCATAGTGAAGTGCTACAACTATACACATTTACAGGACGAGATCACGTTGAAGATGCACAATGGATACAAAAAGAGTGTGCGAAGTACGGGATTCGTGTAGAAACTAATTTTCTTGAAATAGAAGATCTTTTAGAAATTAGTACGATACAAAAGGCTGATATGATGCATGATAGCGCAACAATTGGCGAACGAATAGAAGATAGTTTGCTATATATGTTTCTTACAAAAAACAGTTTTATTCATGGGCAAAGCAGCGTGGATTTTCATAAATCATTGTCCCTTTATTTTAAACAAGAACAAGTAGAGAAAAGAGTTACACTGTTACGCGATATTGAGGAGACATTGTTACGTCAAATTCAAATTATTCCTTTATACCGTAACAAACAACAAGTAATTTCTCATGAAAAAGTACAAAATATAATGATTAATTCACAAGGGTGGATTGATTTTTATAGAATATGGTTTAAACCTTGATAGATAAAGGTTCTTATGCATTTTTTATGAGATGTGCAAGGGCCTTTTTGTATGTAAAATAGGATTGTTTTACACATTGTTACGCTACTTGTGATAAAAGTCTATTTACAGCGTAACAGTGTTATGTTACATTGTTATCAGGAAGGAGTGTTATACAGTTGAGTACAGATTTAATTTCAAAAAAAGATTTATTAGAACTTACTGGTATTTCATATGGACAGTTATATAGGTGGAAAAGAAAAAATTTAATACCGGAAGATTGGTTTGTACGAAAGTCTACATTCACGGGTCAGGAGACATTTTTTCCGAAAGAAAAGATTTTAGAGCGAATTGATAAAATCCAAACGATGAAAGAGGATCTATCACTAGATGAACTAGCGAATATGTTTTCACCGAGTGTGAGAGAAATTCTTTTAACAAAGGAAGACGTTTTACGTAAAGGGATTGCATCAGAACCAGTTTTACAATTTTTTATAGAACAAACGAATAAAACAGCAGAGTTTCAATTTGTAGATATTCTTTATGTGTATATGTTAGAAGAATTACTACAATCGGGAGAGATTAGTTTAGAAGAAGGAAAAATGGTTTTGCAAGTTTTAAGTGAAAATTATGAAGCAATGAAACATAAAACGTGTGACTTAATCATTATCCGAAAGTTAGGGATTTCTACATGTTTCTTAGTTTCAAACGTGGACGACTTAATTTTTGAAAAAGGCACCAAAATCGTTTTACGCGAAGCGATTATGAAATATACCGAAGCATTAAAAACTAAATTGTTGTAATGGAGGAGAAAGTATGCGTACAGATAATTTGATTATAAATGGTTACGGTTCATCGAATGGCGGCGAGTTTCATAAAGTGCAATTAAACGGAAAAGGAACTGTGAATGGAAATGTTGAATGTGAGCAATTTGAATGTAACGGTTACGGTGCAGTTACTGGCGACTTGAAAAGTAGCAGAGCACGAATTAGCGGATCTGGTAAAGTTGATGGCACAATTCATGCTGAAACGATGCGAATTGATGGAAAAGCTACAATTACGCAAAATGTAAAGGCAAACAGTTTAAAAATTGCAGGAAAAGGTACGATAGGTGGAAATGTCACAGGTGAAGAATTTAAAGTTAATGGTCAAGCAACAATCGACGGTAATTGTGAAGTGGATACTTTTTCTTCAGAAGGACAATTTACAATTGGCGGATTATTAAGCGCTGATGAAATAAATATTAATATTCACGGTACATGTCGCGCGAAAGAAATTGGTGGTCAAACGATTAAAGTAAGACATAGATCAGGTACATTAAGTAGGCTATTTAAAACAGTATTTGGCTTGCAGTTAGAAGCTGAACTATTAGAAGGTGACAATATTGATATTGATTATGCTCACATAAGAACGGTAAGAGGAAATAATATTACAGTAGGACCGAACTGTGAGATTGAACTCATTGAATATACAGGTGTTCTAACTGTTGATAAAAGCGCAAATGTAAAAGAAATTAAGCAGGTTTAATGGGAGGGAGAAAGCACTATGGAACATCCACATAGTCTCACAGTAAATGGTTCCGGTAATTCAGCAGGCGGAGATTATAATAAAGTGAAGATACGCGGCGAAGGAACGATTTCTAATGATATGAGCTGTAATGAATTTAAAACGTACGGCACGAGTGATGTACGGGGTAATATGAAAGTAAAAAATTATGTTGTGTATGGAGATAGTGAAGTACAAGGAAATGTAGATGCAGAATATGTAAAAGTATATGGTAATACACAAATGCATGGTGATGCACATATTGAAAAAACAAAAGTTAGAGGTATGATAGATATTGCTGGGAAGTTTTCAGGTGATTTTGTCGATGTAAAAGGTGCTTTAAATGTGAGGGGAAATATTGAAGTAGAAGATTTATCATTAACTGGTGGTCTTGAAAGTGATGGATTACTTAATGCTGAAAATATTCAAATCTCACTTCGTTATGAAGGAAGTAAGGTAAGAGAAATTGGTGGTAAAAAAATTACGATTCGTAAAAAAGCGAGATTTCTTCCTTTTATTAGTCATGCTGGTAACCTACAAACTACAATTATTGAAGGAGATGATATTTATTTAGAACATACGATTGCTGACGTAGTGAGAGGAAACAACGTTACAATTGGCCCTGGGTGTGAAATTAGTGTTGTAGAATATCATACTAGTTTTAATCAAAAAGGTAATGCAGTCGTAAAAGAACATAAACAAATATAAGTAATACGAGGGAGAGCAAGAGATATGGTTGAGAAGAATAATAAGCTTGGCTTTGTTGTGGCGGGCTTATTGCTAGGTATACTAATGGCATCAATGGATAATACCATTGTCGTAACGGCGATGGGAACGATCGTTGGTGACTTAGGAGGCCTTGAAAACTTTGTATGGGTTGTTTCTGCCTATATGGTCGCAGAAATGGCAGGTATGCCGATTTTCGGTAAACTATCAGATATGTATGGTAGAAAGAGATTCTTTATTTTCGGTTTAATTGTCTTTATGATTGGTTCGGCACTTTGTGGTACTGCTGAAAATATTACACAGTTAGGTATTTATCGTGCCATTCAAGGTATTGGCGGCGGGGCATTAGTGCCGATCGCGTTTACAATCGTTTTTGATATTTTCCCTCCTGAAAAGCGCGGGAAAATGGGTGGTTTATTCGGAGCGGTATTTGGTTTATCAAGTATTTTTGGTCCGTTACTCGGCGCATATATTACAGATTACATTAGCTGGCACTGGGTATTTTACATTAACTTACCGCTTGGCATTTTAGCACTTATTTTTATTACATTCTTTTATAAAGAATCACGAGTTCATAGAAAGCAAAAAATTGACTGGTTTGGTGCAATTACTTTAGTTGGTGCAGTAGTTTGTTTAATGTTTGCTTTAGAGCTTGGTGGACAAAAGTATGATTGGGATTCTAGTTTTATTTTAAGTTTATTCGGTGGATTTACTATTTTAATTATTGCATTCATTTTTATTGAACGTAAAGTAGAAGAACCGATCATTTCATTTGAAATGTTTAAACAGCGATTATTCGGCATGAGTACTATTATTGCATTATGTTACGGTGCTGCGTTTATGTCAGCAACTGTATACATTCCGTTATTCATTCAAGGTGTATACGGAGGTACCGCAACAAACTCAGGATTACTACTATTACCGATGATGTTAGGATCAGTTGTAACAGCACAATTAGGTGGATTTTTAACGACGAAGCTTAGCTACAGAAACATTATGATTATTTCTGCGGTGATTATGCTAATTGGACTATTCTTATTAAGCACATTAACGCCAGAAACAAGTCGTGTATTATTAACAGTGTATATGATTATTATTGGATTTGGAGTTGGTTTCTCATTCTCTGTACTAAGTATGGCGGCTATCCACAACTTTGGTATGGAACAGCGAGGGTCTGCGACTTCAACGAGTAACTTCATTCGTTCATTAGGCATGACGCTTGGTATTACAATCTTCGGAATGATCCAAAGAACAGGTTTCCAAGATCAATTAGAAGAAGCATTTAAAGGTATGAACGGGGGAATGAATACAAACGCTTTAGGAGATTCAAGAGCTATTCTATCAGAATCTGCAAGATCTCAAATTCCACCCCAAATATTAGATAAAATTATTGATGCTCTTTCTAGCTCAATTGTCCAAACATTTATGTGGGCATTGGTACCAGCTGGTTTAGCATTCATATTTATTTTCTTTATGGGAAATGAGCGCATGGTAATTAAAAAACAACAAAAGAATAAAAAGAGCGAAACATCAAAAGCGTGATGAAAAAGCTCCCTTCCAATTGGAAAGGAGCTTTTTCGTATGTACGGATTTAGATTAGCCTTCGATGATTTCGTATTCTTCGTCTGCTAATAATAAAATTTGTGTTTTCTTACCTTTGTTTTGAACTTCGATTACATCGTAAGCACCTAAGTCTCTTATTTTGCTTTGAGAAGCGTTAACCATAACTTCAATAGAATCAATTAAGATATCTTCTTCAATGTATGATTCAGGCAATGCCATATCTTCAGTATCTAATACACATGCGTATAGATTTTGTAAGTTTTCAGCAGTTGGGTTTTGTTCTTCAACATCAATGATGTTTTTTACTGCTTCCATATTTTCTTCTTTTGCTTGGTATACTTTAATTTTAGCCATTGTTTTAATCTCCTTTATAACGTAATCGTAGAGGCTACACTTCATTATAACGTTTTTTTCATGAAAGATGAAATTGTTATATGTATTTATAGGGAAATTTATGTGTTAGTATTCATTTTTAATGCGATAAGTAGGCAAATATGTTCCTACGTTAAAGTTATATTGTCCAAGCTTTTCTCATATCCCCCTCATATTATGTGTATGAGATAAAACATATAGAGAAGGGATGGAGTGTAAGTGGGTTGTGAGCCGAAACGAAATGATCGATGTTGCCAAAATAGTATTTGTGAATTTTTGCGAAGTCTAGAGCCTTTTACAAAAGTTGAGAGTATTGTAATTGCCGGAAATGAAATTGTTGTATCTTATTTTCTTTCATTTAATAAGAAGAATGGTGTCGTATCCTTCGTACAAGAGGTCGGTGAGGTTATTTTTGTAGATTGCTCTAAGATTGATGCAATTCGAATAGGAAAAGTTTGTAGTTGTAAAACGAAAGTCAAATTTATTGAAGAGGATTTCAGTCTACTTGGAAACGTTTGTCCGCAATGTTTAACAGAGGGAAGCACACTCTTTTTTGACTTTCACAATTCAGAATTGAATTTATCACTTCAAGCAAAAACAATTGATGCGCCTAATTGTACTGAGTTTATAGATGAGATGGGAAATGTAGTAAAACAAATTACTATAATAGGTGAAGCAATTGTTTCTAAAGATTTTGTTCAAGTGCCTGAATTATTACGTTTCCGACTAGTATTATCTGATACGGCTACGAATCCTTTAAAGTTTGGAATACTGTTCATTAATTTCCCTGATCTTACGTTTATTATTCTTTTCGCATCGAGTGGATACCTCAACATTTCGAGTTGTTTGAGGATAGAGAGTGGAACTGGTAATGCTGAAATAGAAGAGATGAAAAGAATAATATCGAATGACGATAATACGTACACATCAGTTGTTAAAGTAACTAAAGTATATAAAAACGGAGGAACAGAATCATTTGTTTATAAGAATGAGTTATAACATATATTTTTAAATGAACCCTTAAACTAATGTTAAGGGTTTTACATAATAAAAGATTATAGATTGTGAATTTTTATTAAGTATATTATCTGTAAACCTATACACTAGAAAGTCATTTACTTTTTGATTAAATGTTATAATAATTTTATATTTATGAATAATTTATAATTATATGGAATGTAGTAGACGTTTGCTTATATGTAGAAAAGAGTAGAAGTACATTAATTCTAAAGAAAGCAGGAATGTAAATGATATATGAAGCGAATATACATACAAGAGAAAAATTAGTTACTATGTTCGAAGATTTCAATAACGTTGTTTTACTTTCTTATTTACAAGGACATATGGGTACCGCTTGGGTAAATGATCTTGAAAATCCGACAGTAGCGCAAATTACGGTAGGGATCTTTACATTTTACGCTGGGGATTCAAAGGTGAAAGAAACAGAAGAATTGCTTCGAAACATTCCTGATAGAATGTTAGTCATCGTAAATAGTGTAGAATGGAAAAAGCGTTTAGAAACATTTTACGAAAGAAAAATAGATAAGTTTTTACGATATAAATTTAAACGTAATGCAGAAGTTTTTGATCGTTCAAAATTACAATCTCTTATATCAGCGCTTCCAAAAGGATACGAGTTAAGAAGAATAGATGAAAATATCGTAAATAACCCTACATTACATAAAGTCTCTAAAGATTTTACAAGTCAATTTCAATCAGTAGAAGATTATATAAACCGAGGTATAGGGTATTGTATTTTGTATAAAGGAGAAGTTGTATGCGGTGCATCATCATATAGCATTTATGATAATGGCATTGAAATTGAAGTTGCGACTGATCACAATTATAGAAGAAAAGGATTGGCGACTATAGTTAGTGCAGCACTCATCTTGGACTGTTTAGAAAAAGGGATATATCCAAACTGGGATGCAGTGAATACTACATGTGCAAAACTAGCTGAAAAACTAGGATATGTTTTTGATAAGGCGTATGATACTTATTTTGTGGATAATAGTTCAAATAAAAGAGCAGTTAGCCAAAGCTAACTGCTCCTCTCCAAAGGGGGAATGGAGAGATACAATCATGTTATTTACATTATTGACGGGAGATTGATTTTTAATCAATCTTCTATAAAAGTTGAGATAAAATATTTTTAATTAACCCTGAGGATCCAATTAAGAGTACTGATAAAAAAACGATTGAGAATATACTTTTTTTAGGTTTTTTAAATTCTATGTATATGTTAATAATGGCACCAATTGCAACTACAGTAAAGATAACGAGTCTTATTACATCTATCATAAATAACGCTCCTTTTAATTACTTAATTGTATTATATAGGAATTGGCCTTTCGATTAGTTTATTTGAATACGATTTAAGGTAATTTTAAACAAACTAATCTTTTATACAAAAGTAAGGTTAAGAAAAAAGACAGCGTAAGAAGTAATAGTATATCTTGTAGAAGCTGATGTTGACCAAATAAAGTAGGGTTATTATCTATGCGGAAAAGTATAATTAATATTTATATATACTCACTTTAGGTACCTTTACAACTTAAATAATAAAACATGCTTTTCATAATGATCCAAACACCAATTATATTTTTCTAGAATAATTGGATGAACAAATTCTTTCGTAGTATCGACCTCAGTATAGCCATATTTCTTATAAAAGTTTTCTAATTCCTCAAAAGGAAGACAATATACATGTTGTACTTGTAATTTCTTCGCAGTTTCTACTAAAAATGAAAACAAGTTCCCCGGCTAAGTGTAGCCCTCTAAATTGAGGGAGAATATAAATCCCGCCCATTTCTAAAGTATCTTCATCTATTTGGACTAATCGTCCAACACCTGCATACTCATTGTTGTATGTAATGATTGCGACTTTCTCTCGATTTAAATCACTTCGTACAAATCCTATTGAGTCATATTGTTTATTAATCCATTCTAGATCATTAGATGTAGCTAGTTGAATGCTCATTTGGATCACTCCTTTGGAAAATTCGATATATTTGTATTATACAGAATGTAAAGCGGTTAAATTTAGATGATTTTTAATAACAGTTCAAGTTTTGAAGAATAGTGCATACAATATAAAGTCTTTTCCTTTCTTCATTTAAGTTTTACGTATATAATTTAAAAGTACTATTTTTATTTTATATTTTTATATTTATAACAGAATAGAGGTTTAAAAATGGGTGTTAAAATCATTACGGATAGTGCGGCGGATTTACCGGTAGAATTGCTGCAAGCATATGATATTGATTTAATTCCACTCCGTGTTTATGATGAAGCAGAAACAGAGTATTTAGATGGAGTTACATTAGAGTCAGTTACGTTATTGCAAAACATGAGAGAAGGCGCTGTTTATAGAACGTCATTGCCTTCCCTTGAAACTTTCCAAGAGAAATTTGTTTCTTATGCAAAAGAAGGTAATCCTTGTATATATTTAGCTTTTTCATCTGAACTGTCTGGTACATATCAATCATCAGTTCTCATTAAAGAGGAAGTAAAAGAAACATATGCTAACTTAGACTTAGAAATTATTGATACGAAATGTGCTTCGCTTGGTCAAGGACTTGTCGTTTTAGAAGCTGCTAAAATGGCAAAAGACGGCGCATCAAAAGAAGATATTTTAAAACGTGTTGATTTTCTAATGAACCATATGGAACATATCTTCACTGTAGCTGACTTACAGTACTTAGTGAGAGGTGGACGTTTAAGTAAAGTCGCAGGATTTATCGGTGGTTTACTAAACATTAAACCGATCTTAAACGTGGAAGAAGGAAAACTTGTACCACTTGAAAAAGTACGAGGGAAAAAGAAAGTATTGAGCCGTATTGTAGATATTATGGAAGAACGCGGAAAAGAGCTTAAAGGTCAAACAATTGGTATGACTCATGGCGATGACTTAGAAACAGCTGAAGCATTAAAAGCATTAATTACAGAAAGATTTGGCTGTGAAGTATTTATCGTAAATACAATTGGTGCAGCAATCGGAGCACATACAGGACCTGGCGTTATAACGTTATTTTTCTTAAATGAAGTAGAGTAAAGGATTGATCTTTTGATCAATCTTTTTTTCTTCAAGATAATGCTACTGTTTCTGTAGCAGATGAGCTGAAATAATTTAAGGAATTATTAGATATGGGCGTTATTACAGAAGATGAATTTAATGCGAAGAAAAAGCAGTTACTAAATATAAGATGTTAAAAAGATGATTCTTTTTCCAACAGAATCATCTTTTTTGTGTGTTGAAGTCTTTTGGTTATAAAAATCTAAATATTTCAAGATGTTAAAATTTAGCTATCTCATATATAATTGTTTTACGGGAGATATCTGTAACTATTTGTAAAAATAGGAGGCGGCTATAAAAATGCATGAAATTGCTAGGTGGGATTTAGATCGATTGTATTCAAATGGGGATATTCTAGTACCAATATTGGAGTTGAAAGAACAATATTTTGTAACAAAAGATATAGAGATTCTTTCAAAACTTATACAAGCTATTGAAAAAGCAGAATATTATTTGTATTGTCGATCAGTTGAAGAAAGCGTTGCATCGGATATTACTAGATTGACTGTGAAAGTAAAGGAATTAAAAAGTGAAGTGCAGCAACCAAGTGAAGTGGAAATTACCGATAATACTAGGCTAATAAAAGATGAACTTCATGCGTGGGAAAATATGTACATACAATTAAGGAATAGGATAGAAATAGAGCACAATAATAAGCAATTATCATTTGGACAAGCAAATCATATTGCAATGAATAGTCATAATAAAAAGGAAAGACTAGAAGTATTCGAGTTATTAACAAATGCCTTATATAAGGAAAAAGAAATTTTTGCTACTGTATTAAATCAAATAGGGAGATTGCGTAATACAAAGGGCAATGCATTAGAAGATATAGAGATTTTAGCAAGGTCCCTTCATGCGAATGGTATTTCAGAAACTGTATTATTACAAATATGGAATGCGACAGAAGAAAACATAGATAAATTAGTAAGTGCTTTAAACGTGTATAAAAAAGGAAAAACTTCGATAACATGGTATGAACTTATGACAGTAAAGGAAAATAATGAGGTAAGTATTTCTTTTTCAGTAGCAGTACAAAGCATATACGATGCATTAAAAAATATAGATGAAGAATTAGCAGAATTTGCACGTAATGCGATAGAAAGTGGTTGGGTAGATGCAGAACCGAGAGAGAATAAACCACCTGGCGGATTTTGTGCTCCTTTTTTCAGTGAAAAAGAATCTCGAATCTCTATGCGTTATGACGGAAGTATCGATAGTGTAAGAGTACTTGCCCACGAACTAGGACATGCTTGGCATTTTTATAATATGAGTTTTGAACAATCCTCTTCTTTTTTAGATGATTATTTGCCAATGAGTACAGCTGAATCAGCATCTATTTTCTTTGAAACGGTGCTTATAAATTATCTAATTCAAACAACAGATAGTATAGATATGAAAAAGTTATTGCTTAGCTGGAAAATAAGAAACTGTTTTAATTATGTAATGGCAATTCGAGCATCGTACGAATTTGAGAAGAACTTTTACGAGAAATGTAAAGAAAGTCCTTTAAGTGCTGATGAAATCGAAAAATTATCTATAGTAGCGCAAGAAAAAGCATATGGAAATTCATTATCAGAATATCAGCCGTTTGTTTGGATGAAATATGTTCAGTTTTATTTAGCAGATGTTCCTTTTTATAATTATCCATACATATTTGGGTATTTAGTTAGTTTTAGTTTATTAGAAATAGCTAAAGAAAGGAAAAGTACTTTTCACTTGAAATATAAAGAGTTTTTACGAGAAACAGGAAAAGCTCCAGTGGAAGAACTTATGAAAAAGCATTTTGAAATAGATATAACGAGCTATGAATTTTGGGGTAAGGCTTTTAGACAAATTTCTATAGATATTGATGAATATTTGAGGCTTATATAAGGGGAGAGTATAGTGGATCACCAACTTATAAAGGGAATACCTTTTTCAACTTTAGAATATGCAAAAGCTATAAGTTTATTAAAAGGTTGGCTACATGAAAAACAAGAAAAACCAAGATTTGTAGTAACTGCAAATCCTGAAATTGTTATGTCTGCAAAGGAAAGCACGGCTAAATCAAAACAGTTTAAAAAGATGTTACTTTCTGCAGATTTAATAACAGCGGATGGGATTGGTGTCATAATAGGCTCGAAAATATTAAAAGGAACGCTGAAAGAACGTGTTACTGGGGCAGATATTACTCATGAGTTAATAAAGTATTGTAATGACAATGAATATCGTGTCTTTCTTTTTGGAGCTGCGCCAGAAAGTAATAAAAAGGCATTAGTAAAATTAAATGAGCAGTTCCCAGGAGCACAGTTTAAAGGACAGCATGGATTTGTAAATAATGAAGAAATAGAAGAAGTAAAAATAAAAATTAAGCAATTTAAGCCGCACTTACTACTAGTAGGACTAGGTTCACCCAAACAAGAAGAATTCATCTATGAAAACATGCAAACATTAAACGTTCCACTATCTATTGGTATTGGAGGTATGATCGATATATTATCTGGTACTGTAAAAAGAGCACCGAAAATTATGAGGGATACAGGAACTGAATGGTTATATAGATTACTCTCACAGCCGAAAAGATTAAAGAGACAAATCGTACTTCCGAAATTTTTATTGTCGGTTATGTCTGAAAGAATTAAAGGGAGTAATTAATAAAGGAGAGTACATCCATGAACAGAATCGGCATTATTGGAGCAATGCAAATTGAAATAGACTTACTTTTAGAAAAACTAGCTATACAAGAGGAACAGACGATTGCGGGAATGCCCTTTTACATTGGCGAATTCATGGGAACAGAAGTAATTATTACACGTTCTGGTGTAGGGAAAGTAAATGCAGCCGCATGTACGCAAACGTTAATTCATAAATTTGATGTAGATGCTATCATCAATACGGGTGTTGCTGGCGGGTTACACCGAGATGTAAAAGTTGGTGATATCGTTATTTCAACGAATGTTACCCATCATGATGTAAGTAAAACTCAAATGAAAAACTTATTCCCGTTCCAAGAAGAATTTGTCGCAAGTAAGGAATTAGTAGAGTTAGCACGTATTGCATGCAATAGTAGTTGTTTACATATGGAGGTTCATGAAGGAAGAATTGTAAGTGGTGAATGTTTTGTTGAAGATTCAAAATTAAAAGCGAAATTAATAGATGAATATGCGCCGCTTTGTACAGAGATGGAAGGTGCAGCAATAGGACATGTTGCCTACATAAATGAAGTACCGTTTCTCGTAATACGATGTATTTCTGACAGTGCAGACGATGAAGCACAAATTTCTTATGATGACTTCGCGAAAACGGCCGCAAACTATTGTTCAGAAATTATCGTTGAGATGCTTAAAAATATATCAAGTAAAACTGTATTATAATTCAAAAGGAGAGAATGAAATGTTACAAGCATTAATTTTTGATATGGACGGAACGTTATTTCAAACAGATAAAATTTTAGAATTATCGTTAGATGATACTTTTGATCATTTACGTTCATTACAGTTATGGGATACGGTAACACCTATTGAAAAATACCGTGAAATTATGGGGGTTCCATTACCGAAAGTGTGGGAAGCTTTATTACCGAACCATTCTCTTGAAGTAAGGGAACAAACAGATGCATATTTTTTAGAAAGACTAATTGAAAACATTAAGAGTGGAAAAGGTGCTTTATATCCGAATGTAAAAGAGATTTTTACATATATAAAAGAAAATAATTGTTCCATTTATATTGCTAGTAATGGTCTAACTGAATATTTACGAGCAATTGTATCTTATTATGATTTAGACCAATGGGTTACTGAAACGTTTAGTATTGAACAAATAAACTCACTTAATAAAAGCGATTTAGTGGAAAGTATTTTGAATAAATATGATATAAAAGAAGCAGCTGTAGTTGGTGACCGGTTATCTGATATAAACGCCGCTAAAGATAACGGCTTGATTGCGATTGGATGCAATTTTGATTTTGCACAAGAAGATGAACTTGCCCAAGCTGATATAGTAATAGATGATTTACTGGAGTTGAAGGGGATATTGCCTGCTATACAGAGATAATAAAGTTGTTTAAATTACAATATAATCATTCTAAAAATAATAAAGTCGTTTAAAAATCTTTCTTCCATTAACGGAGTAAATTGCTTAGTGGGGAATTAAAATAAGTACTTGTGGCTTCTGAAGAAATGGAAAAAGAAAGATGTTAAATACAAAGTAGACTCTGTTATACAGAGGTAGAGATAGTGGTATTCATTTGTGATGGATTAGTAATGGTTTGATTTGGGTTATAAAGTGTGTACGTTTTTTGCCAAGTACTATATGACTTATTCTATGGAGGAAATATGCTTAAAGATAATTTTAACATTAATAATATTCCCATGGTTTTGTGGGGAGATAAAAGTGAAAAAGTTTTTATTGCAGTACATGGAAATATGTCAAATAAGGAAGATGCAGTTATTCAAATATTAGCTGAAGGAGCTAATCAAAAAGGTTATCAAGTATTAAGCTTTGATTTACCTGAGCATGGAGAAAGAAAAAATGATGATACTCCTTGCAAAGTACAGTTTTGTGTTAGGGAATTATCTATAATTATGAATTACGCAGAAGAACATTGGAAAGAAATAAGTGTGTTTGCATGTAGTATAGGTGCGTATTTTAGCCTTTTAGCTTATCAAAATGATGTGATAGAAAAGGCGTTATTTTTATCACCAGTAGTTAATATGGAACGAATTATCGAAAATATGATGAAATGGTTTAATGTAACACCAGAACTTTTGCAAAAAGAAATGATTATAGAGACACCGATTGGTCAAAAGTTATATTGGGATTATTTGTGCTATGTTAAAGAACATCCTATTAATACATGGAATATAGATACATATATTATGTATGGAGCCAAGGATGAACTGTGCGAATTTAAAATTATTAACGATTTTACAAAAAAACATCGCTGTGAATTAGAGGTCGTGGAGACAGGTGAACATTACTTTCATACTGCAGAACAGTTAAAGATATTTCAACAGTGGTTACACAAACATATCAATTAACGAAGTATAATTTATCTTGGGTCTGTTTGAGAATAAACTAATATAATATTTGAGTACAAATAGTTTTAAACGTATAGCAATTAAACAATTATATTATCGATTTACATCTGAAGTGCAAAATACGCATGACACAAATTGAATAAAATAACAACCATAAAAATGCTCAGAATAAATAATTCTTGAGCATTTTTATGTATTTTTAAATCAAGGAGGAAATCACTTGAAAGATATACATATTCAACAAATAGAAGATTTAATGATATACGAACATAATTATCTTGTTCAAGAAAGCAAAGAAGAAGGATTTAATTTCTTAATAAAGCTAAAAAGTGAATATAAAAATAAAACAAATACATTTAATAAAACTGGCGAATGTTTATATGGCATTTTTCAAGAGGGAAAGTTAATTGGAATAGGAGGGTTAAATGAAGACCCATACTCAGAAAATAATAAGATTGGTCGATTAAGAAGATTTTATATTGCAAAGGATTACCGTCGTATAGGGCTAGGAAACTTGTTATTAAAGCAGCTATTATCTCATGCGGAAAAGTATTTTAAAGTGGTTGTTTTACATACAGATACGAAACAAGGTGATGCGTTTTATATTGCAAATGGATTTGTGAAAGGGGAATTATTTAAAGGATCTAGTCACTATAAAGTATTATATTAGTAAAAAAAGAGACCTCTGCTTCGAAAAATAAGCTTATGAAGTCTCTTTTTTCTAGTCAATTATGTTTCACATTCATTTCTTTCAATAGTCCCTTCGGATCACCTTTTACATAATAAAAATGTGGATTATTTTCATCATCGTAAAGCATAATATAAGGTTTTTGGTTAAGCGGGAGAAGAATAAGTACTTCATCAATTGTTGAATGTAGCCATTGATTTGTAATAGAAACTGGTTTAGATAAAGGGATTTTTATCATGTGACCATCTTTTGGAACGACGTTTAAGTTTTTGAACGGGCCAGTAATGGATTTAGCATATTGAACAGCTTTTTTTTGAATAGCTGGATCTAAAGATTGTTTTTGAACGACCATTTCTTTTTGACAATCAAACACTTCAATTTGTTGATTACTATTTGCGAACACATTTGTTGATAATAAGAAACAAAGAAGAGTAATGACCCAGATTTTTTTAATCATAATACAACACCTCGTCTTTACTATACCCTTAAAAGGTTCAAATATTTTTCTGTCACATACATGTAACAAAGAAGTTGTATGATACAATTGATTTTTGTTTAAAAGCAATGGAGGATAATGTATGAAAGTATTAATCGCAGATGATGAACAAGATATGTTAAGGATTTTAAAAGCTTATTTTGAGAAAGAAGGCTTCGAAGTTTTCTTAGCGAAAGATGGAGAAGAAGCACTTCAAATATTTTATGATGAAAAAATTGATTTAGCTATTTTAGATTGGATGATGCCGAAACATAGCGGTATTACTGTTTGTCAGGAAATAAAGAAAAACTCAAGCGTAAAAGTATTAATGCTCACGGCGAAAAGTGAAAGCGAAGATGAATTAGCAGCTCTTCAAAGCGGGGCAGATGAGTACGTAAAAAAACCATTTCATCCAGGTGTACTCATTACTCGAGCGAAAAAGTTAATACAGCATGATGATGTCATTCAAGTTCAAGATTTGAAAATTGATTTTACGAAAAATAAAGTTTATAAAAATGACAAAGAATTAGATATTACAAAAACAGAACTACAATTAATAAAATGTTTTTTAAATCATAAAGGGATGATTTTAACTCGTAAAAAATTGTTAGATATCGTATGGGGATTTGACTATTTTGGAGAAGAGCGAACTGTTGATACACATGTAAGGAGATTACGAAAAAAAGTTGGAGAAAATATTATAAAGACGCACCGCGGGCTAGGATATAGTTTGGAGGAACAGAGTGAATAAACTTGGAAAAAAGCTATTTCTTAGTATATCTTTAACCGTTATTCTTATATTTACGATTTCTTTATTATTAATTAACTATCTTTTACCGAAATATAATATTTACAAAACACGAGAAAGCTTAGAAGGTATTACAGCGCAAATTCAGTCCATACCGAGAGAACAATTGGATGAAGCAATTACGAGCATTGAAAATGAGGGGAATGTTACGATTGCGTATACATCCATAAAAGACTCAGAAGATCATATTAATGATGAGTTACGTATGCAACTTACAAAAAAGAGAGTTGCCCTTAATAAAATTTGGATTACAAAAGAAGAAATAATGAAAGTAAAGAAATTCGGACATTCGAATAAAATATATGATCAAGAGAAAATCAAATCTAGTTTTTTTGTGAAATACATGGCGAAAGATGATATGTTGATTTTAGTAGGAGTTTCTATCGCGCATTCGAATGAAGTAATAAAAACGTTAAACTCATTTTATTTATTCATTTTAGGTATTACGATTTTTCTCATTATCGTACTTGTATGGATATTGTCAAAAACAATTACGACACCGCTGAAAGAATTAAGTGATGTCGCAGAAGATATTTCACGTTTACAGTTTAAAAAAACAAAAGTGAAAACGAATGATGAAATAGGAGACTTAGCTACTAGTATTAATATCATGAGTGAAAAACTACATGAAGCGCATCAAGATTTAACAGATCGAAACGAACATTTAAAACGATTTATGGGTGATGTGACCCATGAATTAAAAACTCCAATCGCGTTAGTGAAAGCATATTCTATGGGAATAAAAGATGGTCTAGATGATGGTACATACATAGATACAATCATTAAACAATCGGATCACATATCAAACTTAATTGAAGAGTTATTACGATTTTCTAAACTAGAAAGAGATGTGTTACAAAAAGAAGAATTCTCTATTAAATCACTAGTCCAAAGTATATTACATAAGCATAAGATTGAACTGGAGTCGAAAGAAATTAATTTGCAAGTGAACTATAATGTTGGCGATGCAATTGTTTATGCAGATGTAAATAAAATGAGAATGGTGTTCCAAAATTTAATTTCTAATGCGATAAAATATACATCAAATCAAAATATAAAAATTACATTAGAAGATCGAAATGAGAGTGTATATTTTCAAATTCAAAATGGTATGAATGCTGAACATATGAAAGATATCGATAAAATTTGGGAACCTTTTTACGTCTTAGAATCTTCTCGTAGTAAAGATCATTCAGGTACAGGACTAGGCTTAGCGATCGTGAAAAGTATTTTAGAAAGACATGGTTTTGACTATGGCGTATTTACTATAGAGGGAGAAATACGATTTTATATAAATTTGATGAATGAGTAATTCAATACTATTAGAAGCGTCGTCTATTATTAGACGATGTTTTTTATAGTAGTAAGTCAGAATATATAATATTGGAAGAGTGTTCTACAAATTTCTCAAGTTGTTGTATAAAGTATAAACTGAATTTTCTGCAATTTTACTGTATAGTAAAAAGAGAAATATATGGGGAGGGAAGGGTATGGGGAAAAAGAAAATAGCAACATTATCAGCAATATTATCTTTATCAATTACATCAGGAGTTTCTAGCACGACTGCGTATGCAGACAATAAAGAAACAAACTACATAAATGAGAATGACGTGAAGTTAAATGGAAAAGTTTCAGAGGCGTTACAATCAAACACGAAAATTGAATTAGAAAATGGGATGACAAAACCGATTTATTCGCTTGATGAAGCGATTATTGAAAATTTATTTGTAGAAACAGAAGTAGATAGTGATCGAGATGGAAAAAAGGATCGTGTATCGGTAAAAGTTATGCGTCCAAAAACTGATCCAAATGTGAAAGTTCCTGTTATATATGAAATGAGTCCATATCGAGCTGGTTTAAAAGATGTTCCTGTATATAATGTAGATGAAGAATTGTATGCGTATGAAGGGAAACCGTATGGAGCTGTTAATCTTGGTTCGTATGGAAATTATTATGTGCCAAGAGGCTATGCAGTCATTTTAGGCGAAAGTATTGGAACTGGAAAATCAGATGGATGTCCGACTACTGGAGATGAACAAGAAATATTAGGGACGAAATCTGTCATTGATTGGGTGAATGGACGTGCGAAAGCATATACAGAAAATGGTGAGGAAGTTAAGGCGGATTGGTCAACAGGTAATGTAGGTATGACAGGAGTTTCTTATAATGGTACGTTACCGAATGCTGTTGCAACGACTGGTGTTGAAGGGTTAAAAACAATTATTCCAATCGCAGCGATTAGTAGTTGGTATGATTATTATCGCGCAAACGGTGCAGTCATTGCGCCAGGTGGATACCAAGGAGAAGATACAGATAATATGGCAGAAGCAGTACTAACAAGGGAAAACCCTGAAGTTTGCGGACAAGTAATAAAAGAGCTAACAGCCGGACAGGACAGAAAAACTGGTAATTATAATGATTTTTGGGATAAACGTAATTATGTAAAAGATGCCAAAAACGTAAAAGCGAGTGTATTTGTTGTTCATGGTTTAAATGATTGGAATGTAAAGACGAAGCAGTTCGCGCAATGGTGGGATGCACTTGGAGAAAATAATGTTCCTCGTAAAATGTGGTTACATCAAGGTGGACATGGTGGCACATCAACGAATGACTGGCAAAGAACACAAAATAAATGGCTCGATTATTGGTTGTATGGAATTGAAAATGGAATTATGAATGAACCAATGGTGGATGTACAACGTGAAAATAAAACGTGGGAGAAATTAAAAAATTGGCCGGATCCATCAGCTGTGCCGTCAAAAGTTCGTATGTATTTAAGTAACAAAGCAGTTAATTTACCATTAAGTATGGGATCTGCAAATAAAGTTTTCTCATTCGTAGATGATGCAAAAATGAAATCAAACCAATTAGTAGCAAACCCAGAATTAGAAGTAGCCAATCGATTAGTGTATACAATGCCTGTACTGCAAAAAGATACACGTATAAGTGGTACACCAAAGATTTCAATTACAGGAAATATTGATCGATCTGTATCAAATTTAACAGCATTACTTGTTGACTATGGAGGAGCGAAGCCGGAAATCGTAACGAGAGGCTGGATGGATCCACAAAACGTAAAGAGTATAGAAAATTCAACGGCGATTCAACCGGGCAAAGATTATACATTTACATGGGATATGCAGCCAGATGATTATGTATTTAAAGCTGGGCATCAAATAGGGGTCGTTTTAATGGCTAGTGACTATGATTATACAATTAGACCGAAAGCGGGCACGAAGCTTACAGTAAAATTAAGTGAAGTGACATTGCCAATTGTGAAATAAATAGTATAAAGGGCTTACCGTATAGTAAGCTCTTTATATTTTGAAAGGGGGAGTTTATTATGAATTTTTATTGGTAGATACAAAAATACTTACAACCAATAAGAAAATTGCATTCATGATCAATAGGCCACTAAATATAAGGGCCGCAAAACCTCCAGCGAATCCATCGCCTACTTTTTCGCCAATTGTTTGCAAAGTGGCGAAGAAAACAATGGGGGCAGCAAGAATGAAAATACCACTAGATATTTTCCATATTTGCCTATATTTCTTCGCTATAAAGAAAATTAGAGCATTAAAAGCAATAAGAAGTAAAAGAAATATAATTAATGAATTCATCATATCCTCCTTTTGGTAAAGAGTTTGAATTTTCATTATTTACATTGGCATTTTGAAGGAAATATTATACAATATAATTATATTCTATGGAAAGCGAGTGATATAGTATGACAGTCAGCTCTTTCGAATTTTTATTAAAAATAAAGGTACAGGAAGATTAATTGAATGAAAATCTTCCGTACGTAAAAACGGAGGAGAAAATAAATGTTTAGTTTTTATAGTTCACTTTGCACGGAACTGTATGATTTCACTAAGCCTGTCGGTTATTCTTTAAATGGTGATATTGAGTATTACGAAGAACGTTTAAAAAAATGCACCGGAAGAATTCTCGAAGCAGCGGTAGGATCAGGGCGCGTCATTATCCCGCTTCTTGAAGCTGGTTTTACAGTAGATGGGATAGATTATTCACCTGAAATGCTAGAATCGTGCCGCGTGCGATGTAAAGAGAGAAGCTTACATCCTCACTTATATGAAGGAAGCTTACAACAATTTTCACTGCCACATAAATATGAGGCAATTATCATTCCTACTGGATCTTTTTGTTTAATTGAAAATCGAACGGATTCGATAAACGCATTGAAATGTTTTCATGAACATCTTAATCCAGGCGGGCGATTAATCGTAGATATTATGCTTCCGCATGACTGGAAAACAGGAGAGATTCATACATCGACTTTTTCTTTGCCGAGCGGAGACGGAATTACATTAGAAAATAAATCAATTGAAATAGATTGGCTGAACCAAGTTACTCTATCCTATTTAAAATATGAAAAATGGAGTAAAGGACAGTTAGTACAAACAGAACTACAACGCTTCGCGTTGCGCTGGTATGGAATAGAAGAGTTTAAACTTCTGTTAGAAAGTATAGGTTTCTCTAACATTACTTGCTCTGCTGACTATGTTTATGAAAAAGAACCGTCAAATGCAAATCAAATGTTTACTTTTGAAGCGGTGCGAAACGAAAAATAAAGAATTATTTATGAAAATAAGGCAATTGATACAGTATCGATTGCCTTATTTCAATTGTATATCACTTACATGGTATTACGTTCCAGTTGTCCAAGCATCCTTCTACTAACTACATATACTACTTATATTAAAGGGAGTTACTATTTTAAATAGAACCGTTATTTTTTGTAAATGATATTTTAGAGAAGTAGGGGGATAAATTTTGGAAAACGTAGAACAAGACAGAATTGAAAATCAAGTGTATTCCAATCGTGTAGTAAGGTCAGAATTTGATGCAAATTGGGAAACATGTATATCAAAAAGTGGCTATGTAATTTATGTAGCAACAAGTAATAATGCTGAAGTAATAGTACTTCTTGCAGATGGTTCAAGTAAATTATTAATTTTCGAACAAGGCGGTAAAGTAGTAGTAGGCGGTGGTGGAACAAGTCATTACAGTAAGCCGCACATCGCAAGAAATATTTAAGGTAGAACAAAATGCCGGAACATGGTTAACTCATTTTAGTAGAACTTGATGTACTACAAATACTTTTGAATGATCAGAAAAGTTTGTAGGGAATTGTACGGATCAATATTTGAAATATAATGTATGGTTTGAAGAATTCTATAAGCAATAAAAAAGCATTTCCTATTTCGGGAAATGCTTTTTCTATGTTATAGTATAATAGTGTTTTGAAACAATGTTATTTTAATATATTTCAAATTTTGTTATGTATTATTTTTATATTAAATTAGTTGCGTAAGTATTTTTTTATATAAGGAGTAATAATTAGAGAAATGAAAAATATAGACTTTATATTAGAAAGTGATGAGGCATTAAAACCGTCTGAACGATTAGTACTATTATTATTAGAGAAGCATAGAATGTTATATACGAACGATCTATTGGCATTATCTAATTTATCATATAAAACATTAACAGATTCATTAACGGCGCTTGTATTAAAATCATATGTGCTAAAGGAAACAGGTAAGGGAAGAAGACAGAATTGTTATAGATTGGTATGATAAAACTGCTGATTTTAGAGAGTTTATATTCATATTTATCGAATGTAAGGAGAAAATGTATTTTTGTTTTCAATTGAAAAATGAAATAAACTCAAATATTTTTAATTTCATTTTTGTTAATGATAATTTAATCATTTTAAAAAAATAGAAAAATAAAATAAACTGCATAAAACAGAAATAAAAAAACAATCCGTTTTTAAAACGGATTGTTTTTTATTGGAATAATATTATAAGATGAATGGAAAACTGGAATAATTATTCTACTTCACTTGTATACTTTTCAGGTAATAATTCCATTACGTTACATTTTACAAGTTCACCATTATAAGAAAGTATAACGTTCGTATTTTTTCCGTAATCACTTATTAATTCTCGACACATACCACATGGAGCAACAACCCAACATTTTTCTATATCTTCATGGGGGTGTGGGTGAGCGACTGCTACAATGGTATCAAATTCATGATAACCTTCTGAAATAGATTTTCCAATTGCCATAGCTTCACCACATACTGTTATTCTTCCGACATTCGCTTCAACATGTACTGCTGAACCGATATGATGACAGCCATATTTATAGTTTTTTTTGATTACTTTTTCAGCCGCTTTAATTAAATCATAGTCTTCACTATTTAAACGTATTACGTGTAACATAATTTCTCCTTCATACTAAACATGATTAGCATTATTTTAGCGGAAAATTTTAATATTTAAAATAAAAGATATATATATTAAATAGATAATATTATTATGTAAACTATAATTAAAAAGGAATATATAATAATCAACAGAACATATAGAAGAGTGTGATGATGAGAAAACAGCCTATGATATAGCCTTAGAAAAAGGTCATACTCACCTTTTACATTATTTGCAACAGGGAGTGAACGTGTGATGAATAAATGGAGTGTAGGGATATTTTTATTTAATGAGGTGGAAGTGTTAGATTTTGCAGGGCCATTTGAAGTTTTTTCTATCACTAAAGTACATGAAGAGAAACCATTTACTGTTTATACAGTTAGCCAAAATGGAGAAATGATTACAGCAAGGAACGGATTAAAGGTAAACCCTGATTATAGTATTAAAGATTTACCACCAGTTGATATATTAATCATTCCAGGTGGTAAAGGCGCACGGGAAAATGAAGTGAAAAATGATATTATAATCAATTGGATTCGTCAGCAAATGAAAGAAGTAAAACTAATAACTTCAGTTTGTACTGGAGCGTTATTACTTGCAAAAGCCGGTTTACTGGATGGCTTAAAAGCCACAACGCATTGGGCTAGTATTCAAACTTTTAAAAAAGATTTTCCGAATGTAGAAGTAATGGAGAATGTGAAATTTGTAGATGAAGGGCACATCATTACATCAGCCGGAATTTCAGCTGGTATTAACATGTCATTTCATATTGTGAAAAATTTGTTAGGTGTGGAGATTGCTGAAGAAACGGCCAAAAATATGGAATATGATATTGATTTACAAAATTAAAAAAGCCCAAATTGGGCTTTTTTCTTATTTTGAGTGTATATAGGTATGATCTATGCTCTAAACTTAAGCTCTTAAACAGTCATTCTAGTTTTATTGAATGTACGAAAATGCATCTCTTTTCTCCTTGTAACCATGTTAAAACAAGGAGAACTTTGTATGTAAAAAAACTCTTCTACAATAGTAGAAAAAGAATAACAGAAACTACTATTTTATGGCAGCATACATAAAAAAATGCAATGTAAATATGGAAATGTCGTCGAATGCTATCTTTAATTGGTTAATTAGTGAGATATTTTTGTGAAGGAGCTTATTTTATAAGAATAGAATTAAAGTTAATAAGAAATCATGCCGATGGTAGTGAAAATATATGTGTTAGGGGGATTTCATAATGAGGAAACTCAAGCGAATAAATGTTCCTAATATACAAGAACAACTATCACAGTCTAATGAAAATAGAGCAATTAATAAGAAAAAACTAAGGCGATTTATATTCATGTTTATATTTATTGCGGCGGCTACTTTGTACGTTCAATTTATTTTAACGAAACAACAAGAAATAATTGTAGAAAAAAAAGATACCATAACGAACCAAAAAAAACAATTGGTTTCTTTAAAGAAAGATAAGGCTTCTTTAAAGACTAACATAGAAAATTTAACAGACGATGAAGAAGAAATTTTAAAGTTTGCGAGAAAAGAATATCAATTTTCTAAATCAAATGAAACTATATTTGTGTTGCCGAAGTAGTGTAATAGAACAGTTAGCAATAGCTAGCTGTTTTTTCATGTATGAATGTCATGGTACAAGAAACAATTACATATTGTAAAAATGAAGAGATCGAGCTGTTTTTGTACTTATGGAATATATACGAAAATAAATGTTGTTAAAATTCTGTCAATTGTATTATAATACAAGGTAAGCGGATACATTTTTTAATCCATGTTGAGTTTATCACTCATACGACTATTAAGAAAACCGTTATCCCGTATTAGAAAGGAAGAGAGCTGTGTACGCTTCAAATACAATTTATGTCGTAGGGGATGCGAAAGCACCTCAAAATAATCCCATTACCGAAAAGTTTAAAAGCTATTTTGTAGCGTTTGTACTTGTTAAGGAGACTGGGGAAATTGTAGATGCAGATTGCTCAGCGACAATTGCATTAACATCTCAATTCGTTAAATATTTATTTCTACATAAAAATATTAATGACCCAGAATTAGTAATGGAAATAAAAGATCGTTATTTCGGTTCGTCTCAAAAAGCACTACTTGTAGCATTAAAAGATGCACAGAAAAAATATAATCAAATCGCTGCTTTGTCTACACATTCATAGACAAAATCCAGCCGTAAGAATCTTCTTATGGCTGGATTTTTTTATTTCCCATTAACCTTCCACATGAAAAGTAGGCAAAAGAGGAGATGTATTGCTCCAAAATCATTGTGAATTAAGGTTCTATTTTGCGAGAAAACGAAAGGATGAACAAAATGAAAATTACTGATGTAAAAGTAAATCGTAGACGTGTAAATCTGCATACACCGTTTAAAACGGCGCTTCGTACTGTAACCGAAATAGAAAGTATAGACGTATATATTCATACAGATGAAGGAATTGTTGGCAAGGGTGCTGCAGCTGCAACACCAGTTATTACGGGGGATTTCGCTAGTGGGATTGAAGAAGCAATTTTAGGGCCGATGCGTTCAAGTTTAATTGGTCAAGATATTATTCAGTTTCAGCAGTTACTACAGCACATTCAAATGAGTTGTATTGGAAATCCAAGTGCAAAAGCGGCGGTAGATATCGCTTTATATGATGTGTATTGTCAGTATCATAACGTTCCACTTTACGCATTATTAGGTGGAAAAAAAGAAATTCACACAGATATTACTGTAAGTGTAGATGAACCGTTCATTATGGCGAAAGAGGCAAAGCAACATGTAGAAAAAGGATTTCAAACTTTAAAAATTAAAGTGGGGAAATCTGCACACTTAGACTTAGAACGTATTGAAGCGATTCGAAATAGCGTACCAAAAAATACGACGTTACGATTAGATGCAAATCAAGGGTGGAATCCAAAAGAGGCAGTTTCTATCATTAAAGAGATGGAAAATCGCAATTTAAATATTGAATTTATTGAACAACCTGTTCATGCGAAAGATTGGGATGGATTAAAGTACGTCAAAGATCATGTACAAACGCCTATTATGGCAGATGAAAGCATATTTTCAGCGAGTGATGCATTAAAAATTGTGCAAGGAAGATATGCAGACTTAATCAATATTAAATTAATGAAATGTGGTGGCATTCGCGAAGCGTGGCGTATTGCCGATATTGCAGAAGCAGCTGGTGTAAAATGTATGGTAGGAAGCATGATGGAATCTTCTCTTTCTGTTAGCGCTGTTGCACATTTAGCTGCTGCACATCCTAATATTCATTACTTCGATCTTGATGCACCGCTTTGGTTAATGGAAGAACCGGAAGGAATGACTTATTCTGGATCAAAGGTAAACCTTCAATCGACAGTGAATAGTAAATCTTAGGAGAAGAGACTAGTAAATTATCTTTTAAGGGGGATATGTATGAAAAAAGTAGGAACTGCATTTTTAACAACTTTATTTATATTTTCATCGTTTACATCAGCAAATGCTGAAGAAAAGAAAGATAGTAAGGCTTTTATCGATGTATCTGCTGCAACACTTTGGACCACGCCTGATTCATTACGGCCAATTGATGCACCAAGTGCTACAAATCCAGTTGATTTGTGGAAGTGGACGAAATCGATGACGCTTGATGAGAAACTTTGGTTAACAAGTGCAAATAAATTAGAAACGCAAGCGTTATTAGGCCAAGAAGTAACAGTTGTAGATAAAAAAGGGGATTGGGTGAAAGTGTTAGTCCATGGTCAGCCAACACCTCGAAATGAAGAAGGCTACCCAGGATGGATGCCTGAAAAACAGTTAACATATAATCAAGAATTTGCAGATAAAACAAATGAACCTTTCGTATTAGTAACAAAACCGACAGCCATTTTATATATAAATCCTTCTGAAAAACATAAATCGCTTGAAGTGAGCTATAATACGCGACTGCCGCTACTTAGTGAAGATACGATTTCATACCGCGTGTTGCTACCAAATGGGCAGAAAGCTTGGCTACGAAAAAATGATGGAACGGTTTACCGTTCTCAAAATGATATTCCAACCCCGACGGCCGATGATTTAATAAACACAGGGAAAATGTTTTTAGGATTACCGTACATTTGGGCTGGTACAAGTGGTTTCGGATTTGATTGCTCTGGATTTACACATACGATTTATAAATCGCACGGTATTACAATTCCACGAGATTCTGGTCCGCAATCGAGAAATGGAGTTGCAGTGGATAAAGAAAATTTACAAAAAGGAGATTTAATCTTCTTTGCATATGATCAAGGGAAAGGTAGTGTCCATCATGTGGGAATGTATATTGGTGACGGAAATATGATTCACTCACCAAGAGCTGAAAGATCAGTAGAGATTATACCGTTAAATACACCTGGATATATAGAAGAATACGCTGGTGCTCGTCGTTACTTACCTTAAAAAATAGAGGGGGTTTTCAAATGAAAAAATTTGTTCGCTACTCATTAGTTAGTACTCTATTCGTTTCTTCGATTTTAGTTGGCTGCGCAAAAGAAAAAACAACGACAAAGCCGAAAGATGAGAAGAAAGTATTACAGTTACTAGAAACGGGTGAAATTCCATCGTTAAATTCAGGGAAAGTAACAGATGCAGTATCATTTAACGTTTTAAATAACGTAATGGAAGGATTATTCCGTTTATCGAAAAATGATGAAGTGATTGAGGCTGGAGCACAAAAATATGAAGTGAGTAAAGATGGGAAAACATATACATTCCACTTGCGTGATGCGAAGTGGTCTAACGGAGATCCAGTAACAGCGCAAGATTACGTATATGCTTGGAAGCAGCTTATTAATCCGGATACTGCTTCTCAATATGCATACATTGCGTACGATGTGAAAAATGCGGAGAAAATAAATAAGAAACAACTAGGATTAGAGGAATTAGGAGTAAAAGCGAAGGATGATAAAACGTTCGTTGTAGAGTTGGAACATCCTGTACCGTATTTTACGAAACTACTTATTTTACCGTCCTTCTATCCAATTAACGAGAAATATGCGAAAGAGCAAGGCGATAAATATGGATTAGAAGCAAATAAAACGGTATATAATGGGCCATTTACATTATCTGATTGGAAGCATGAAGCTAGTTTTACGATGAAGAAAAACGATAAGTATTGGGATAAAAAAGAAGTGAAGCTAGATGAAGTAAACTATCAAATTGTTAAAGAAATTTCAACTGCGGTAAATTTATATGAAACAGATAAAGTTGATAGAGCTGTCATTTCTACAGAATTCGTAGATAAATATAAAAATAATAAAGAGCTAAAACAATATACAGATCCAGTTATGTACTTCTTCCGATTTAATGAAAATGTGCCGATTCTTAAAAATAAAAATGCACGTCTTGCACTAAGTACAGTGTTTGATAAGAAAGGACTTGCGACTTCATTTTTAAATGATGGATCGGTTGCTGCAAACTATTACGTGCCAAAAGGATTTTTAAAAGGTCCAGATAAAAAAGATTTTAGAAGTACAGCAGGTGAGTTTAATAAAACGGATGTAAAACAGGCGAAAGAATATTGGGAAAAGGCGAAGCAAGAGACTGGTACAAATGAAGTAACGCTTGAGTTATTAAACTATGATTTAGAAAACTTCAAAAAAGTAGGAGAATACATTAAAGAAGAGCTAGAGAAAAACTTACCAGGCTTAAAGGTAAATGTAAAATTACAACCGCATACGCAAAAACTAGCGTTAGAGAAGAAGAAAGAATATGAAATGTCACTATCACGCTGGTTACCGGATTATCCAGATCCAATGACTTACTTAGAAGTATTTCTTTCTGGAAGCAGTGTGAACAATACTGAATATGCGAATCCAGAATATGATGCGTTAATTAAGAAGATTAAAACAGAATTAGGTAATGATGAAAAAGCTCGTTGGAAAGCACTGCAAGATGCTGAAAAAATGTTGCTGGATGATGCGGTAATTGCTCCCGTATTCCAGCGCGGATTATCGTACTTACAAAAGCCATATGTGAAAGATTTATACGTACATCAATTTGGACCAGCAACAAGCTTAAAATGGGCAGATGTACAAAAATAAAGGATGAGACAACAGACTCCACGTTTGTGGTAGTCTGTTTTTTTAGTTAAAGTCGGGTAAATAGTACATGGTATAATTTACTAGACTGTATAAAACTTTGGAGGGGAATGAAGTTTTATGTTTGAAGAAAAGAAAGTAATATATACAAAAAGGTTATTTATGAGAAAGCCACTTATAGAAGATGTTGAACAATTTTATAGCATAGTAAAAGAAGAGGCTGTTGGCAAATGGCTTGCTAAATCAAGGGGAATGTCAAAGGGAGAAGCAAAGGACTATATTATGCAACTAATATCACATTGGGAACATTATGATTTTGGGGTATGGTTGTTAGTTAATAGAAATACAGGGAAGCTTTTAGGACATTGCGGTTTAAGAAAAATAGATGAAACAGGTGAAATAGAAATTATGTATTTACTTGATCCGGAGTATTGGGGAAATGGCTATGCGTCAGAAGCAGCAAAGGCGTCCATTCAATATGCAAAAGAGATGATGAATGAAAAAAGAATAATTGCTAGAGTAAAAGTAGAAAATGAGAATTCGAAAAAACTTTTACGAAATTTAGGTTTCACATATACTCATGATGTTGATCATAGTGTCCGTTTATTATCGTACTTTGAACTCAAGACATCATTGGATAAATTATAGACATTTTTTATGTTTTTTAACTGTTTAAAAATAAAATTATTACTCAAATTCCAGTGTGAAATGTATGTAGAATCTTGTATAATTAACGTGTTTCTATGGAAACATTTTCTTGTGCTAAATATAGGACTTAATAGAACAAGGAAAGAAATACATACATGTATATAATAGATAAATAGAATGGAACATGTATAGAGAAAAAGGAGAGAAATGATGGCGTGTCAAAAACAAGGGTTACAATTTAATAGCGAGAGAAAGAGGAAGAGACGATGAAAATGAAGCATGCTTTTGGTCCGATAATTTTAGCGTGTGTACTTTTTTTCATTATCATACTCATTCCATCGAAAAGTTTAGTATCACTTATTAGTGATAAGAAAGTAGAAGATGCGGCAACTTCCTTACAAAAAGAAAAATTACAAAGTGTATTCTTGCAACAGAAAATGTTAGAGAATTCGCAGTATTTACCGATGTACGGTTCATCTGAATTTTTACGAATGGATGCATATCATCCGTCTAATTATTTCAAAGTAAATCCCGCTGGTTTTACGCCATATTTAATTGGGATTGGCGGTACACAAAGTTTAGCTCATATATTAAATATGACATCTACAATGGATGAGTTAGAAGGTAAAAAAGTAGTCTTTGTTTTATCGCCACAATGGTTTACAAAGACTGGGGTTTCGCAGGGGGATTTTACAAACAATTTCTCCAAACAACAAGCATATCATTTTATTTTTAATGATAAAATAAATGTAGAAATGAAGAAGCAAATTGCGAAACGACTATTAGATTATAAAGTTGTTCAAGAAGATGATATTTTAAAAAATTCATTAGAAGGTATTGTATATAATGATACGAAACATAACATAAAAGCGGGTTTAGTTAAACCACTTGCTTATATGCATCGAAATATTTTAGATCATAGAGATTTATTTAACTCTATATTTAAGATTGAGCCGATGAAAGAAAAAACAAATGTGGGACTTCGTTCAATTTCATGGGTAGATGCACGTAAACATGCGGAAGAAGAAGGGAAAGCGGAATCTACTACAAACACATTTGGCATTGAAAATCCGTATTACTATAAACATAATTTGAAGAAAAAATTAAAAAGTTTAAAAAACTTTAGAGCAAATGAATCGTATGAAGAATCACCAGAATATGATGACTTACAAATTGTTTTAAATATTTTTAAAGAGAAAAATGTCAAGCCGCTCTTTATTTCTGTACCTGTAAACGGACCATGGTATGATTATGCTGGCTTCCCTAAAGAACGCCGTGAAGTATATTATAAAAAAGTTCGGGAACAAGTTGAGAAAGCAGGGTATCCAGTAGTCGATTTCTCTGGCCATGAATATGATAAGTATTTCTTAAAAGATACAATTCATTTAGGGTGGAAAGGCTGGATTTACTTTGATGAAGCAGTGCAAAACTTTTATACTGAGAAATAAGTGTGGAAAAAAAGGAACGGCTATAAGCTGTTCCTTTTTTTAGTATAGAGGATTTTGATGTGGGCAATTCGGAAAGGGATGTATATCTTGAATTTGTCTAAAATCATAATGTTTCATTGCGAACTGCGCTTGATAAAGGTATTCATATACATACAATTGCCCATCATGTGCTGAACATAATACACCAGAGGTTCCTTGCCCATTAATGAAGGAAATACCGATAGGGCGTCCGATTAAGTATTGTATTTTTTGTTGCCAATGCATAGGGGAATCACTCCTTTTTGAGATAATATACGAAATGAATGAGTGAATTGTAGCTTATCCACATAATTATGAAGGCTTTTTATACAATTTCTAGAAGATATTAATTTGAATGAATTATAAGTGCGAGAAAGGAAGGAATAATGGGGAAAGAGAATATTTTGGAAGGAAAATTACATTTAATAGAATGGTGTCAAATATTACAGCGAGTATCTGATGATATATGGTTTCAGGCATTAAGAAAAGATTCATGGGCAATTGCGGATGTGATTTCACATTTTATCATGTGGGATGTGTTTTTAATACAAGATAGAATTCCATACTTTATAAGTAGACAATCTGTACCAAATGTTCCAATAGATGTTGAGGATATGAATAAGGGAGCAATTAAATATGCGAGATCTGGTATTTCAAAAAAAGAACTATTAAATCAATTTAGTGTTACTCGTAAACAGTTAGTGTATGAAATTGGGCGAATTCCCACCAAATATTTTTATAATGACTACCAATTTGGCACTAAAAAAGTGAAATTAAATCATTACTTTTCATCACTCATTCAACATGACTTAAAGCACAAAGAAGAAATAATACAATTTCTAATAAAAAATCAAGCCTATAATAAAAACCGCTAACATTCGTAATGAATGTATAGCGGTTTTTATTTATATTTTTACGCAAGATTTTTACGTTTTTTTGTCCATTTTTTTATAGCGAAGTATAAAAGAATAAGTATGACGCCACCAATTGCGAATGATTTCACATATGGTCCAGCAATATCATTAATATTCTCCCAATTTTCACCTAGTTTTTCACCTAAGTAAATGAAAATGATAGACCAAGGGATGATTGCGAGTGCTGTTAACGTAGTGAAACGTAGGAATGACATTTTTGTAATACCAGCAGGAATTGAAATCGCATGACGCACTACTGGAATGAAGCGTGCTGTAAAAATGACGCCAGTTCCGTAACGATTAAACCAATCTTCAGCAGCGTCTATTTGTTTTTTATGAATAAAAATATATTTTCCGTATCGTTCTAAAATAGGGCGGCCACCGTATCGTCCAATCCAATAAATAAAGATTTGAGCAATAACACCGCCAACCGTACCAAATACAACTGCGCCTAAAAATGAGATACTACCATTGAATACTAAGTATCCCGCATAAGCAAGGACAATCTCACTTGGAATAATCTCAATCATAAGTCCAAGCATAATGCCCCAATAACCTAGCCCTTCAAAAAATGTTAATACTGAGTGAATAAAACTACTTACCATTGTTGCACCTTCTAGTTTATGTATTTTTGAATATATGCCCCTTTATTTAACAATGTAAAAGGTTCACTATATGTAGATTATACCTTATTTATATAGGGGATTGCTATTTCAATTCATTTATGTCTCTTATAAGTATTATAGTGAAGCATATAAGATCAGTTTTTATGAAGAGATAATGAAAAGATTATTAAAAATTTCTCATATATCAATGAAAACAAACTGAAAATTAAGTATAATTATATAGGTTTTTAATTTATAAAAACAGGAGGAGAATACATGCAATTTAATGATCCGATTTATGGAACAATTACTATTTGTGATAGACATATCCTTCGATTGATAGATACAAAAGCATTTCAAAGGTTGGCTTATATTAAACAGCAGGGACATACATATTTTTTACACGAAAACGCAATACATACGAGGAAAGAACATTCAATAGGTGTATATGTACTTGTAAATAAAGTGATAGAACATCTTACGAATATTGGTGATATTCATTTATCAGAATATGAGAGGGAATTATTATCTGTTGTAGCACTCCTACACGATGTCGGCCATGGCCCATATTCGCATTGTTTTCAACAAATATCAGGTGAAGATCATGGTGAGTGGACTATACGAATCATTCAAGAGGATGAAGAAATACGAACGATTTTAAATCAGACCGCCGGATTATTAGATGATGTAACGAAAGCTTTAACAGAAGATGGTGTTTTTCCAATTATAGATGAGCTCTTGTTTAATTCATTAGGAATGGATCAATTAGATTTTTGGAATAGGGATTTATATTATTCATCACTTGAGATAGGTGGATTACAGATAGAAGAACTGATAGCTAGTATGCGTTTTATAAACGGTAAACTTGTCATTGAAGAATCGAGAATCCCTTTGATCGAACAACTAATGAAAATGAAAGAAGGACTTTATAATAATGGCTTTGGTCATCCGTTTGTAATAGGAAAAGATTTATTGTTGCAATCCATTTTTCAAAAGATAACTGAGAAAAACCTTAAGTTCTATACTCCTGAATTACAAAATTTCTTTCATAAAGAAGAGGATTTATTAGTAGAGGACTTTCTTCCATTACAAGATGAAATGATTTTACATGAAATTCAGTGCTTTGCAAAATCAGAGGACAAACAATTAGTGGCGTTAATTCAGCTTTATTTTTCAGGTGCTAAAAGTTTATCATTTCAAAAAGGGCTGGAGGGTGATTTTAAGAGGGAGAATAATAATTTAGCAATAATAACTGAGAAAAAGGCGTACAGTTCATATGTAGGTGGTATTTACGTCTATAGTGAGGGGCAGCTAGAGGATATTGTAGAAAAATCCCCTTTTATTCGAGAGATAGTAAGGTTACCTAAAAAAGAATATGCATATTCAATTTAATTGGTTTGAAAACATAAAATGGATGAGGTGGAAATGTGGATTGGAAAGAACGCCTTTTAGAAATGGATGATTTACCAGTTATATTAGAATGGTATAACGATGAAGAATTACATAACATAGCGGATATAAAACCATTTAAGCGATATACAATCGAAGAGCTTCGTGAGTACTGGACTGAAAAATTGTCGCGTTCTTATGCAAGTTATCATGTAATAGTAGTGAAGGATGAAGTAATAGGTAGGGTCGGATTAAAAAAGACGAAATATGATGATATATATGTGATGGAATACTCTATTCTCATTGGCGTTTCGAATTTATATTCAAAAGGGTTTGGAACGGAGATTACAAAGTATTTTATTAGTAAATCATTTTTAGACCCTGATATTGAAGCAGTTCTATTGCAAGTTAGGGAAGATAACAAGAGGGCGATTCGTTGTTATGAGAAAGCTGGATTTGAAAAAGTAAAATCGTATGTAGAGAATCAAGTGGAAGTGTACGAAATGCTTAGAGTTAAGAAAGAGGAAACAGTTTAGAAAGAAAAAAGCACGTGTATCTAATTCTGAATATAGCGTGAATTAGGGGGAGTGAATAAAATACATGAAACATAAAATTGCATTACTGGCAGATGTACATGGAAATGCAACTGCTTTAAAAGCAGTTATCGAAGATTCTATGAAAGAAGATGTAACTGATTATTGGTTTTTAGGAGATTTAATTATGCCTGGTCCTGGATCGAATGATTTATTTAAAATGTTAGAAAGTATTAATGTTGATACTTATGTACAAGGAAACTGGGAAGATAGCTTTCTTGACGTTCTTAATAAAAACATTGATATTGATAACGCAACTGATATTTATGTTTCTAGATTAGTTCAGTATCAATGTGAAAACTTGGATGAAAACTATATTAAGCATATTAAAAATTTACCATTACAGATAATAAAACAGGTTAATGATTTATCAATCAGTATTAGTCATAATCTACAAAATAAAAATTACGGAGGAGATTTGTGGCCCACTAATAATCAGGAACAGTTTGATTGGTTATTTGATCGTGAATATGATATTGCGATTTACGCTCATACCCACCATCAGTTGTTGCGCTATAGTAGCAATGATCAATTAATTATTAACCCAGGAACAGTTGGACAACCTTTTTACAAGTGGAATAAGCTAAACTCTGACTTACGTGCTCAGTATGCAATTCTTGAGATTGATGAGGCAGGGATTGCGGAGGTGAGATTTAAAAAAGTTTCTTATGATGTAGAAAAGGAATTAAAAAACGCTATTAGTGAAAATCTTCCTTATATTGATTTATATCGCGAATTGCTCGAGACAGGAAAAACTCATACTCACGATATTGAATTATTGCGAGAAATTAATGATAAATACAATTACAACGATGATGTAATTAAGTTTATCGAGAAAATCTAATAGGAATTTAATAGCACGAAATGAAAATTGTTGAATGAATTATAGATTAGTAATGATAATTACATAATCAAGAGCAATTGTAAAATGAAACTTATATGTAAACGATTTTTGCATCGTATATTGATATAAAAAACAAGCATCTCCCAGTTCTACATATAAGATAGGGGGATGCTTGTTTTTTTACGGTTTCACATCTAAGTTCTGTAAAAATAAAGTTGCTGTTACGTAACGTTTCGCTAACATTTGTACATATGCGGTATGTACAGAAAGTGTGGCGATAATAATGGCGTTACGAATTGCTTCGCGTTGCTCGTTATTAATTTGATCGAACTTGCTTGCGATTTTATCAGCTTTTTCTTTTACGATGTTTTCAATTGTATGAACTGTATCTGTTGCATTTAATTGTAAGCAATTCCCTTGATTAAGTTCTTCAAATAGGGAAGAATATGCTCCATATAAATGAACAGGATTGATTAAGTCATCACTTCGATCGGCTGGGTCATTTACGATAAGGCGCAATAGCTTACGAATGGATTCAAAATCAAGTGCTGTTTTTAAATCTTCAACAATGAATAGTAAGGCTGCTTGTTCAATTGAATACTTTTTTCCTTTTTGAGGAGAGCCAATCATTTCTTTTATATCTCGTTTCACCCAGTTTTGCATGGCTGTTACTGAAAAACTTGTATTTTCAATTTGATTTCCAAGCGCAACGATTTCGTTTAAAGAAAAACCAACGTCTGTATCGTCAATTTTAATCAGTTTTTCAAAAATAGGTGAAAGTGCGGTAGTAATAAAAGCAGTTACGCTTTGTCCGCTTTCAATATCTTTTTTATGTGACTTTGCCCACGCTTCTTGTAAAATACCGAGAGGCTTTTTCGTATTCCATCCTCTTAAAGATAGAAGAAGGGTAGCCATTTCGTTTCGTGTGAGATGAAATGTTTCCATCTTTTCACCTCCAAAAATAATAAAAAGTTCTTATGAACCTATAATATGTTTTGTTTCATTTAAAGTCAATTCTGTTTTGCTTAATTTTTCCTTTGTCACCAAACTGTCGGAAGTAAATAATGCTTGCATATTTCGACAAAAGTTCATATAATAAGTTCATAAGAACCTTTAAAATGTTTTTAAAAACAAATCTATCATTCTGAATTTACTAGAAAGGTAGATTTCACATATATCTATATAAAAGGAGAATGGATATAATATGTTGAAAAAACTTGTAGCAGTCATGACAGCATTCATGGTTATCTTTGGAGCTAGTAGCTTCATGTTTGTAGATCACGCAGCAGCGAAGAGTTACAAATCTGGTAAAAAATCATACACACCAAGTTCTGGTCAAAAGTCAAAAGTTGATTTGAACAAAAAAGATAGTAACGTGAATTCACAAAAAACAACAACAGATTCAAAAACAAAAGCAACGAACACAGCACCAAAAAGTAATAAAGGAAGCTTTATGAAAGGTTTATTACTAGGTGGTCTTGGTGGTTTACTAATGGGTAGCTTATTTGCAAATATGGGAGCTCTTGGTTCTGTATTAGCGTTTATGGTAAATATGTTAGTAATGGCTGGTATCGTAATGTTAGCAGTTCGTGCATTTAAATACTTCAAAGATCAACGCAAGAAAAAGGAAGATGAAGTAGCATGGAAACGATAAAAATTTCTGAACAAGAACTGATCAATGCCCTTTGCGTATATATCGCTGAAAAAAGACAAGTTGGTCCAGAAGAAGTTTTAGTTGAACTTATGTACGACGATGACTACGGTTTTTCTGCTGAAGTAGAGGTAAATGGGCGCCAGCAAATTTTAATTCAAGCGAATTTAATCGAAGCACTACGTTTATTACTTGACAGAGAATATAACGTCAATTCATTTGCGGCGAGATTACAACTTGAATTAGATGATGAAGAAGGTATTTACGCGTTAGCGAAATTTAATAACTCAGATGAGTAGCGAAAAGAGCTGTTGAGAATATTCTCAACAGCTCTTTTTAGTATGTGCAAATGCAAGGGAATAATCACGCCAAATTTCATTCATCTTCCGTCTACCGACATCAACACCCTGGTTAAATTGAATGGCAGCTTGTTGACGTACAGCATGTACATCTTGGATTGCTTGTTGCAATTGTTGTTCAACTAAATGGGATTTTTTATTTGCCTGTTTTACGATTGAATATCCAGCAACAGTTCCTTGTGCCATCGCGATTTTCCCGCTTTCAATGCCAGTTATATTACCAGCAACAAATAAACCGGGAAGAGGGGTTTCCATTGTTTCAGAATGGAGAGGAACATGCCCACCTAATTCCGGAATGTAACGGAACGGACAGCCAGCTACAGCGGCTAGTTCAGCGAGAGGATATAAGCCACCGGCAATACAAACGAAGTCTGCCTCATATATTTGTTCCGATCCAGTTACGATATTTCCTTTCGTATCAATATTAGCAACGCGTACACCTTCAACTTGATCTGTGCCGATAATTTCAAGAGCTGCTTTTCGAAGGTGAAGAGGTGTACCGTTTATTTTCATACCGTTATTAGGATAAAACTTTAATCCAGCTTGTTTCGCCCAATTATATTGCATCAATCGACTACCAATGCGTAATAAAGGTGATGGGGCAAGGTGTGCAGCGTGTAAGAGAGAATTTAAAACTTCTTCTGGTTCACCAGCCTGTTGACTTAATTCACTTTTTTCAGGAAGTACGATATGTTCCACTTTAATTCCTGCCAATTGTAATTCATTCAAAATAGCAAATGACAATATGTTAGCACCAATAATGATTCCTTTTTTTCCAACTTGAACACGATGTACATTCGTCATTACTTGGGCTGCCCCGATCGACATGACTCCTGGGAGTGTCCAACCAGGAAGAGGGATAGAGTACTCAGCAGCGCCAGTAGCAAGTAGAACGAACGGTGCTTCTAACGTACCGATATTCGTATGTACGTACCAAGAACTTTCATCTTTATCTAAATTATAGACAGAAATACCACATC
The DNA here is from genome assembly GCF_051918845.1 of Bacillus cereus group sp. MYBK101-2. Classification (NCBI taxonomy): domain Bacteria; kingdom Bacillati; phylum Bacillota; class Bacilli; order Caryophanales; family Bacillaceae; genus Bacillus; species Bacillus cereus group sp. MYBK101-2. Next base: position 109,810 of record NZ_JBQAIE010000005.1, read on the forward strand.
GAATATCAACTGAAAGTGATTTTGCTTCTTCGTGAAGTCGCTTCGATTCTTCTATTCCATTCCACCATTCTCCAGTAGGTTCTTGATGTAATTGTCCTAACAACCTTCCGCCAGGCTTCATAAATTCATCAATTACAAGTACTTTTAGTCCAAAACGAGCACAAGAGATAGAGGCTGATAAACCTGCTGGTCCAGCTCCGATAATAATCACATCGTTCATCGCTTTTTCACCATCTCTCTCACGATATTTGGATGCTGTTTTCCGCTATCAACTACCATACCTTTTTCTACAACAGTTAAGCATGCTCGTACGTTCGTTTGATTATTTACTGTGACGCGACATTCAGAACAATGACCAATATTGCAGTAAATACCTCGCGGCGTCCCGCTATCTTCATGCACTCTTAATGTTCTTATTCCGTTTGCAAGTAAAGCGGCAGCAATCGTTTCATGTTCATATGCTTCATATTGTTGACCGTTAAAGTGAAAAGTAATGCGATTACTATTATTTAAATTTCCTAAAATAGGGTGATGTTTAATTCTACTCATTTACTTTCACCTACCGATTCAAAAGTAACTGCTCGTACCGGTGGTTGATATTTCAATGGAATCTCCTTTGTAGTTACGCCTGGATTTGTATTTTCAATCATTCGATCAATCATCATTCTACATGTGCGGCCACCGCAAAATCCCATGCCAGCACGTGTTCTTAGTTTTAATTCTCTAGCCGAGCATTTATATTCAGCAATTGTCGATTGAAGTTGTTCGTATGTAACTTCTTCACATCGACAAACAATTAAGTGATCTTTATTCGTCATATGAATTCCTCCTCTAGTTCGGTTTGCACAAATTAAATAATGCAAAAACTATGCCAATATAGAGGAGGGAAACGGTTATTGCAACCCAAGTTTTTTTAAACGGTTATATAAAGTGGCTCTCGTAACACCGAGTTGTTTCGCGCACTCTAATTTATTCCCATTTAAAATGCGTAAAGCCCTCTCAATGACTTTCTTCTCATGTTCATCCATCTCTTCTTGCAAAGAGAGGATTGTATGGTTGTTGCTGAGTAATAGGGAATGAGCCGTATGATTGTCTAACGTTTCAGTTGTATGAAATGGTAAATATTCTTGTTTTATAATACCGTCAGTCGCAAATACGACAAGTCTTTCGACAACGTTACGGAGCTCACGAATATTACCTGGCCAATTGTAATGAAGCAGTTCATGCATAATGCTTGAAGGTAAGTCGCGAATGGGTCTGTTATAGTTGATTGAAAAATCGTTTAGGAAAGAATAGGTTAATTCAATAATATCTTCGCGTCTTTCGCGCAGCGGTGGAATATGCAAACTAACTACATTTAGGCGATAGTATAAATCTTCTCGGAACGTGCCTTTTCTCATTTCTTCTTGTAAATCACGATTGGTAGCAGCGATAATACGGAAGTCAATATGAATCTCTTTTTCTCCACCAACTCGGTAATATTTTCGTTCTTGTAGTACGCGCAAAAGCTTCACTTGCATATCGAGTGGCATTTCTCCTATTTCATCAAGAAATAATGTGCCGCCTTGGGCGAGCTCTATTTTCCCTTTTTTACCTTTACTATTTGCACCAGAAAACGCCCCGCGCTCATACCCGAATAATTCGCTTTCAAATAACGCCTCTGGAATGGCACCACAGTTAATTGAAATAAAAGGTGCCTTCGCTGCCTCACTAGCTTCATGAATTGCTTTCGCGAATACTTCTTTTCCAACACCACTTTCGCCGAGTATTAAAACAGTTGATTTCACGGAACAAACCTTTCTAGCTAATTGTATTGTTCTTTGTATTACTGGGCTTTTTCCATTCATCGCAAGAAAAGGATCTGATTCATCTTTATACTTTGCTACTTCTTGTTCTAAACGGTGCATTTCATGTGACATATTGAATAGTTTTTCATTTAATGCGACTTGATTTGTAACGTCAGTTTCTGAAACGACTGCTCCTATAATTTCACCGTTACAATAAACTGGATTTGAGTTAATTAATACGAACAAATCTGGACGAGGTTGATGGAACTGAGCGATTATACTTTTTCCGTCATGTAGTGATTGCAAAATTTCCAAATCTTTATAGTCAAAAAAACGAGTGATAGGTTGCCCGATAATTTCATTATGCTTGACTGAAAAGATCTTTTCGGCGCCATCTGTCCAGGTGCAAACGCGTTCTTTATCATCGATGACTGTAACGGAGGAATCCGTTGTTTGTATTACGGTTTTATAAAAAGATTGCAGTTTGTTGTACGACTTAACAAGAAACGGAATAATTTGCTGAGTCGTTATACAGCATATAGGCTCTTTATTTTCGTTCATTATGATAACGACTATTTCATTGGAAAACGCGTCAATTAAAGCGGTGAATGAGTCATCTTCATATATTACTGCGCAGTTATATTCTTCTGTAGTAGAAGGGCGGTAATAATACTTTTCGTTAATTTGCTCAATATGTTGCAAGCAGTATGTATGATCAATGGATAAAATTTTTAGAAATTCTTTTATTGTGGGAAATGAGAATGCCATATTGTCCTCCTATTATGTATAAAAATTTTGACAGTGATAAAAAAATAATACACCTATTTACGATAAATTAAAAATATTTTTACAAATAAAAATATTTTTTGTGAAAAGTGTATATATGTACAGTTGGCACGTCAATTGCATAAAAGAAAGTGAGGGAGTAAAAAGAAGGGAGGATGCTACGTGAGGCACTGTGATGTTTTAATAATAGGCGGTGGTATTATTGGCTGTTCTATCGCTTATTACACTTCAAAATACGGAAGAGACGTAACAATTATTGAAAAAGGAGAATTTGTCAGTGGGACGTCTTCACGATGTGACGGAAATATTTTGGCTATTGATAAAGACCCAGGGTTTGATAGTCAAATGTCGTTAGTAAGTCAAAAATTAGTAACTGATTTAAGTGAAGAGTTAGAGCACTCATTTGAATATAGGGCGCCAGGAAGTATTCTCGTATGTGAGTCAGACGAAGAAATGGAAGCAGCGCAGCAATGGGTGAATCGCCAAAAAGAAGCTGGTTTGCCGTTTCGAATGCTTGATAGGCAAGATATAAGAGCGGAATCGCCATTTTTTGCAGATGATTTATTAGGCGGGTTAGAATGCGCAACAGATTCGACTGTAAATCCATATCTTCTTGCTTTTTCACTTCTTGCAGAATCGAAGAAATATGGTACGAAGGCTTTTAATCATACGGAAGTAAAAGAAATGAAAAGAGATATAGACGATTCCTTTATTGTAGAAACAACAAATGGGACGTTTACTGCGAAGCAAGTGGTGAACGCAGCGGGTGTGTGGGCTCCAAAAATCGGACAAATGTTGGATATAAATATCCCAATTGAACCGAGAAAAGGGCATATTATTGTAGCTTCAAGGCAACAACACGTTGGTTGCCGTAAAGTAATGGAATTTGGTTATTTAATTTCTAAATTTGGTGGAAAACGAAAAGTGGATGCTGTAACTGATAAATATGGGGTAGCTCTTGTGTTTGAGCCGACAGAAAGCCAAAATTTTTTAATTGGTAGTAGTAGAGAGTTTGTAGGGCTTCATACGAGGATAAATAACGAGGTTATTAAATGTATTGCGAACAGAGCAATACGTTTTTATCCGAAAATGGCGGATATGATGGTGATTCGTTCATATGCTGGATTACGCCCGTGGACAGAAGATCATTTGCCGATTATTTCACGTGTGGAACATATCCCAAATTACTTTATAGCAGCAGGGCATGAAGGGGATGGCATTAGTCTTGCTGCAGTTACAGGAAAAGTGATTGAAGAGTTATTAAATGAAAAAGAAACAATCATTCCAATTGAACCACTTCGTTTGAGTCGTTTTACAGAAAGGGTGTTAAACGGATGAGGTCACAAAGAGTCTTTACGACGATTGATACACATACGGGCGGGAATCCAACGAGGACATTGATAAGCGGACTTCCAAAGTTAATAGGAGAGACGATGGCAGAGAAGATGTTACATATGAAAAAGGAGTATGACTGGATTCGCAAATTGTTAATGAATGAACCGCGTGGTCATGATGTAATGTCAGGAGCACTATTAACAGATCCGTGTCATCCTGAAGCAGATATTGGTGTTATTTACATAGAAACAGGTGGATATTTACCGATGTGTGGTCACGATACAATTGGTGTATGTACAGCTTTAATTGAATCAGGTTTAATTCCGGTAGTTGAACCGATTACTTCGTTAAAGTTAGACACGCCAGCCGGCTTAGTAGAAGTGGATATTTTTGTTCAAGATGGAAAAGCGAAAGAAGTTTCTTTCTGTAACATACCAGCTTTTTTACTGAAACACATTACTGTAGACGTCGAAGACATTGGAACTGTAGAGGCTGATATTGCGTATGGAGGGAATTTTTATGCCATTATCGATGCGAAATCGGTAGGGTTAGAGTTAGTACCAGAAAACGCATCTACAATCATCGATAAAGCGATCCTTATAAGAAATACGATTAATGAGAAATTTGAAATCATTCATCCAGAGCATTCGTTTATTAGAGGATTAACCCATGTTGAATTTTATACAGATCCTACTCATGAAAGTGCGCATGTAAAAAATACAGTTGTCGTTCCGCCAGGAGGAATTGATCGTTCTCCATGTGGTACAGGAACATCAGCAAAGTTAGCTGTATTATACGCAAATCAAAAAATAGAGATTAATGAAGAGTTTGTTCATGAGAGTATCGTTGGTTCTTTATTTAAAGGGTGTGTCATAAATACGACAAATGTTGAAAATATTGAAGCGGTCGTAACGAAAATTACAGGTTCAGCTTGGCTTATGGGGATGCATAGATTTTTTTACAATGAAAAGGATCCACTGAAAGAAGGCTTTTTGCTAATTCCGCCGATGGAACATGAAACGGAGGATGTAAAATGAACATTCAAAAAATGTATACAGCAGTAGACGTACACGTAAATGGCGAGGCATTCCGTGTAATCAAAGATGTACCATGCAAGTACTACTACAATTTAGAACAATTAAACGAACAATTTTCAGGTGAATTAGCAGAAGAAATGCAGCTTTTATTAAATGAACCGCGTGGTTTTATCGGTTTAAATGGATGTATCGTCGTTCCTTCTATTCATACGGAAGTTGATGTAGCTGTATTATTTTTTAATCATGAAGGGTCAATCCCTCTTCATTACGGAGGTATTGTCGCAGTCATAACGATGTTACTAGAAAGCGGGTATTTAAAAAAGAGAGACACGAATCAATACAAAATCGAAACGTTATCTGGCATATTTTCAGTCCTTGCGTATGTAGAGAATGATGAAGTTGTATCTGTTTCGTTTGAAAGTAAACTATGTTATATGATTGAGAAAAATTTACAAGTTAAAAATATAAGTTACTCTCTCATACAGGCAGATAAAGTATACGCAGTTGTAGAAAAAGGTGCATATTCACCAGAAATTTGTATTGAAAACATTTCTGAATTGAAAAAATGGGGAGAAGCTACACTCCAAGCTATACAAAAACAGTCGCTAATAAAAAGGCTTATTTTAGTAGATTCTTCACATAAAGAGAAGAACCATATAAAGTCAATTACATTTCATGAAGATAACTTTATCGTACGTTCGCCGGGGTTTGTCTCTACTATTGTGTCTTATGTTCACGCGTTATTTAAAAACGATAATATAGTGGATAAACCTTTTATAAATGAAAGTATATGTAATAGTTTTATAACAGTTGAAAAAGTGAAGAAGGGGGAAACGGGTTACATTTTCCGTTTTGAAAGTAGAGGTTTTATTACAGGGATGCAGACGTTTCTATTAGATTCTACAGATCCGTTTCCAACAGGATTTTTATTAAAATAACATGGTAAAGGGAGAGGTAAATATGAAAAAAATTAAAGGGGCATTTCCAGTATTAATCACACCGATGGATGAGTTTCAAGAAATTAATTGGAACGGTGTAAAACAAAACGTAAACTACTTTATTGAGCAAAAAGTGGCTGGCATTATTATTAATGGAAGCACAGGAGAGTTTGTTAGTTTATCAAAAGAAGAGCGATTTAAAATGGTAGAAACAGTATTAAAAGAAGTTGATGGTCGTATACCAGTTATTGTTGGAACTGCTGCGGAGACGACGAAAGAGACGATTGAATATACGAAACATGCAGAAGCGCATGGAGCGGATTGTGCATTAATTATAAATTCGTATTATTGTAAACCGAAAGAAGAGGAAATATATTTTCATTTTAAAGAAATCTCAAACGCTGTAAATATTCCAATTATGTTATACAATAACCCGTTTACATCTGGTGTTGATATGAGTACAGAACTCATGCTACGTATTGGAAAAGACTGTGAAAATGTTACACATATTAAAGAATCTAGCGGAGATATTCGAAAAGCGAGAGATTTAGTAAGACAAGGCGAAGGTGCTTTTCAAGTGTTCTGTGGATCTGAAGATTTAGTTATGGAATCTTATTTAGTTGGTGCAACGGGATGGGTTTCAGTAGCAGGAAATATCGTACCGGGACTTGTTACGAAAATGTATGAGCATTTTTATAATGGTGAATTAGAAAAAGCTTGGGAAATAAACGACGCTATTTTACCTCTTTGCGAGTTTCTTGAAGGATCAGGAAAGTATGTGCAAATCGTGAAACGATCCATGGAATTACACGGGCAAGCTGGAGGACCTTCACGTTATCCGAGACTCGGATTAACTGAAGAAGAAGATCAAAAACTTCAAACGATTATTTCAAAAATTGCAGCTCATGCAGCTGTTTAAATAAGGGGGAGAGCATATATGTTAACGAAAAACATTGAACTAAAACCAAAAGTGAAAGCGTTTTTAAATGAAGAAATTAAAATGTTTATTAATGGTGAATTTGTTCCTTCAATTAGCGGGAAGACGTTTGAAACATACAATCCAGCAACAGAAGATGTTTTAGCGGTCGTATGTGAAGCACAAGAAGAGGATATTGATGTCGCAGTAAAAGCGGCACGATCTGCATTTGAATCAGGACCTTGGGCAGAAATGACTACCGCTGAAAGAGCACATCTTATTTATAAATTAGCAGACTTAATAGAAGAGCATGGAGAAGAATTAGCACAGTTAGAAGCTTTAGATAATGGGAAGCCATATCAAGTAGCACTGGATGATGATATTGCAGCGACTGTAGAAAATTATCGCTATTATGCGGGATGGGCTACGAAAATTATCGGGCAAACCATTCCGATTTCAAAAGATTACTTAAATTACACACGCCATGAACCTGTTGGCGTTGTAGGTCAAATTATTCCTTGGAATTTTCCGCTCGTTATGTCTTCTTGGAAAATGGGAGCTGCACTAGCAACAGGTTGTACAATCGTATTAAAACCAGCAGAGCAAACTCCTTTATCCTTATTATATGCAGCGAAACTTTTTAAAGAAGCAGGTTTTCCAGATGGTGTTGTAAACTTTGTGCCAGGTTTCGGCCCTGAAGCGGGAGCTGCAATTGTAAACCATCATGATATTGATAAGGTAGCCTTCACAGGTTCAACAGTTACAGGAAAATATATTATGCGTCAATCTGCAGAAACAATTAAACATGTAACGTTAGAACTTGGTGGTAAATCACCAAATATCATTTTAGAAGATGCTGATTTAGAAGAAGCGATTAACGGTGCATTCCAAGGTATTATGTATAATCACGGCCAAAATTGTAGTGCTGGATCTCGCGTGTTCGTTCACCGAAAACATTACGAAACAGTCGTAAATGAACTAGTAAAAATGGCGAATAACGTGAAACTTGGAGCAGGTATGGAGAAGGACACGGAAATGGGTCCACTCGTATCTAAAAAGCAACAAGAGCGTGTGCTACATTACATTGAACAAGGAAAAGCTGAAGGCGCGACTGTTGCTGCTGGTGGTGAACGTGCATTTGAAAAAGGTTATTTTGTACAGCCAACAGTATTCATAGATGTTACTGACGATATGACGATAGTTAAGGAAGAAATCTTCGGTCCAGTTGTCGTTGTACTTCCATTTGATTCAACGGAAGAAGTAATCGAAAGAGCAAATCGCTCTTCTTACGGACTCGCTGCAGGCGTATGGACACAAAATATTAAAACAGGACATCAAGTTGCCAATAAATTAAAGGCAGGAACGGTATGGATTAATGATTATAACTTAGAAAATGCAGCGGCACCATTTGGTGGATTTAAACAATCTGGTATCGGTCGTGAGTTAGGTTCATATGCGCTTGATAATTGCACAGAAGTGAAAAGTGTTTGGGTAAATATAAAGTAATAGAGAGATGAAATAATGAGATAGACGGACAACTGGAAGTTTTAATAATAGTTGTCCGTTTTCTTATATATAAAATAGCTTTCAAAAGAATGATAAGGGGGATTTGGATGGAGCAGTTAGTAGAGTGGTTAGTAGGGCAAGTATGGAGTATTGGGTTAGTTGTTTTTGCATTAGGGGCAGGCGTGTATTTTACAATTGCAACTCGTTTTCTACAAATTCGTTATTTTAAAGAGATGATTAAACTATTATTTGAAGGGAAGAGCTCGGAGACCGGAATTTCATCCTTTCAAGCATTTTGTTTAGCCTTATCAGGTAGGGTTGGAATAGGTAATATTGCTGGGGTCGCAACAGCTATCGCTTTTGGTGGACCTGGAGCTGTATTTTGGATGTGGATAATGGCTCTTTTAGGAGCAGCTAGTGCGTTTGTTGAATCAACATTATCTCAAGTGTATAAAAGTAAAGTTGGAAATGAATACCGAGGTGGTACACCGTATTTCATTGAAAAAGGCTTAAACATGAAATGGTTTGCAGTTATTGTAGCGGTCGTTGTAACACTTTCATATGGCGTTTTATTACCAGGAATTCAATCTAGTAGTATCGCAGTTGGATTTGAAAACTCTAATGGGATTAGCAAGTATATAACTGGTATATTGTTAGTTGTATTATTAGCAGCAATCATTTTTGGCGGCGTAAAGAGAATTGCTGGCGTTTCACAAATGCTCGTTCCATTTATGGCAATTGGATATGTAATTGTTACATGTATCGTATTAATTGCGAATGTAACGGAAATTCCAAGTATGTTCGCTTTAATTTTCTCTAGTGCTTTCGGTATAAATGAAATGTTTGGTGGAATCGTCGGTGCGGCAATTGCATGGGGCGTAAAGCGCGCTGTATTTTCAAATGTAGCTGGCGTTGGAGAAGCGACGTATAGCTCTGCTGCGGCTGAAGTATCTCACCCAGCAAAACAAGGGTTAGTTCAAGCATTTTCTGTATACATTGATACAATTGTCGTATGTACAGCGACAGCTCTTATGATCTTAATAACAGGTATGTATAATGTTATACCTGAGGGGAAAAGCGCTATCGTAAAGAATATAGGGAATGTTGATGCAGGTCCAATTTATACACAACAAGCAGTTGAAACTGTTATGACAGGGTTTGGTCCATTATTCATTTCAATCGCAATTTTCTTCTTCGCATTTACAACATTACTCGCATACTACTATATCGCTGAAACGACACTTACTTATTTAGATCGTGAGCTTAAACATAGCTGGTTAAAACCAGTTTTGAAAATTGGATTTTTAATTATGGTTTACATCGGTAGTGTAGAATCAGCATCGCTCTTATGGAATCTTGGAGATTTAGGAATTGGTAGTATGGCATGGTTAAACTTAATTGCGATTCTACTATTAAGTAAAATTGCATTAAAAGTGTTAAAAGATTATGAAGCGCAGAAAAAAGAAGGGAAAGATCCAGTATTTGATCCTAAAAATGTAGGAATTGAAGGTTTAACATTTTGGGAAGAAAGAAGTAAAGAGGTTGCAAGAAAAAACTCTAAAGAACAAGCGGTAGTGGATGATAGTCTGAAATTGTAGTTATAATAAACTGAATATTCATTCTTTTTGGGTGGCGTATATTGCCTTCTTTTCATCACATACTACAATAGGTACATATAATTGGAATGGAGGTAATAATAAAATGGCGCACGAACAACATAGTTCAGTAAATGACGTTCTACATCATTATAAAGAAGGTATCGGTAGTTTTACAAACCAAATTCCTGAAATTGCTGAAACATATAATGCATTCACGCAAGCTTGTTTTCAAGAGGGTTCTTTAACAAAAAGGGAAAAACAACTTATTGCATTAGGAATTAGTCTAGCAACGCAAGATGAATATTGTACCGTTTATCATACAAAAGGGTGTCTGGATCAAGGGTGTTCAGATAAAGAAATTCTGGAAGCATGTGGTGTATCAGCAGCATTTGCTGGTGGAGCTGCAATGAGTCAAGCGGTAACTTTAGTGCAAGAGTGTTTAAGTGAACTGAAAAATCAAAAGCATTGAATAGAAAAAACGTTTTAAACTTTATGTTTAAAACGTTTTTTATGTGAAATTACATTTGTATTCATTTTAATATTTTATTTCTTCATAAATCGAATTCTCTACATCAGGAAGAACTGTGTATATGCTTTTACTGATTAAAGCTTCTAATTCTTTCTTAATTGCATAAAACCCTTTCCAATGTAATGATGTATGAGACGTTGTACCGTGACGTAAACCAACGGAAATCAATCTTCTTTCCAGCGTAGTAAAACCATCCGCGTCAGCAAGAGCATCACAAAGAGTAATTACTTTATTGTATAAATCGTAGTTACAATGTTCATTCAATATTTCAACTAATTGGATTCTCATATGGTCAGGAACGAGACTCCACTCCGCTGCGATATCTATATGTTCATTTTTGCAGGGGAATGAGTGTGTAACACAAATAACAGCGTTTCCTGTATACCCTAAATCATTCATATACATATAACCATCATAGGAATGAATGACCGATTTGGTAAAACCTTTGTATCTTCCGATATCATGCAAAAGGGCAGCATTATATGCTATATCAGCATCTAGGTTATACCCATTTTTAATAAGTTCTATAATTATGTTTTCAGTTGCCTGAGCAACATTTATTGAATGTTCAAACCAAGGACCGGGGTTTTGTTCATATGCCCATTCGAGTAATTCTTTTGCATATGTTCTATCTACTATATATTTCATATCGTTATCCTTTCCCTAAAAAATCATGTTTTAAAGAATTTCATCTTAGTATATCATTATTCCTGCTTTAAAAATTGGTACAATGAAACAAAAGGGGGATTAGTAATGCAAAATTTAGTAATTGAAGAGATTAAGAAAATAAATGATGATATGGAAGAGCTTTCTGAACTTTTGAAAACGGTTGTAAATGATGGGGCATCAATTGGTTTTTTACCTCCACTGGATCAAAAAGAATCAGCGAAATATTGGGAAACTGTTTTAGCACCAGAAGTGATCTTATATGTTGCTAAAATAAATAATGAAGTGGCAGGGAGTATTCAATTACATTTAGTTACAAAGCCTAATGGGATTCATAGAGCTGAAATTTGTAAGTTAATGACTCATCCAAACTTTAGACGTAATGGCATTGGACGTTCACTTATGCGCAAAGCAGAGGAACGAGCGAAGCAAGAAAACAGGACTCTTTTAGTGCTAGATACTAGAGAAGGAGATCCTTCGAATAAATTGTATAAATCATTAGATTATCAAGAAGCTGGAAAAATACCAGAATACGCAATTTCTCCAAATGGTAATTTAGATGCCACAGTTATTTATTATAAATTTTTATAAGTGATGATTAAAATGCTGTCATGCTTAAAATAATAAAGTTTGATTTTTAACACCGTCTATATTTCTCTAGCGGTGTTATTTGAATTTAATTAATGTGCTAATTGAATTTGAGAAAGTTTTTAGAGGGTTCTTTTCGTAATGTTCCTCGACTTATAATGGATGTAGAGAAGATGACTAGGCAACTATAGTTATTTTCGCTTTATTATGGGAAAGGGGATGACGAGATGAAAACGAAAGGTTTACAGAAGGTAAAGAAAGTTATATTAAGTGGTGGGATATTACTTACAGGATTGTTAACTTTCGGTTTTTCAGAAAAAGCTTCAGCTCATGGATACGTAGAATCACCAGCGAGCCGTTCTTATTTATGTAAGCAAGGGGTAAATGTAAACTGCGGTCCGATTCAATATGAGCCGCAAAGTGTAGAAGGAATAGGTGGATTCCCGCAATTAGGACCTTCTGATGGTCAAATCGCAGGAGCTGGCCATTTCCCTGCTTTAGACGTTCAAACAGTTGATAGGTGGAAAAAAGTTACGTTAAACGGCGGGACGAATACATTTAAGTGGAAACTAACCGCACCTCATAGTACGAAAGAGTGGAAATATTATATTACGAAAAAAGATTGGAATCCAAACAAGCCTTTAACGAGGTCTGATTTAGATTTAGTGCCTTTCTATGTGAAAAATGATGGAGGAGCTAGACCTGGAACTTCCGTAACACATGAAGCAAATGTGCCTACTGATAGAAATGGATATCACCTTATTTTAGCTGTGTGGGAAATAGCGGATACTGGAAATGCATTTTATCAAGTTATAGATGTTAACCTTGTAAATAACGGTTTACCATCAAATAACGTGCTAAATCATGTAGCACAAGTTCCTACTTTATTTTAAATAAAGTATACATTTCGATCATCTAATTCATTTTAGATGATCTTTTTTACGAAAAACGATGAAAAATATAGAAGAAAGTGCAATTATTTATAAAAAATTATGCTTTAAATATTGTCATATTTGCTTCTTTAAGATATCCTTTTCATGAAGAGGTGGAAAACATGGAAAAAGTACTAGTTTTCGGGCATAAAAACCCAGATACAGATGCAATTTGTTCTGCAATTGCTTATGCAGAATTGAAAAAAGAATTAGGAATGAATGCTGAGCCTGTACGTTTAGGCGAAATCAGCGGTGAAACTCAATTTGCGTTAGACTATTTTAAAGTAGAAGGACCGCGTTTTGTTGAGACAGTTGCAAACGAAGTGGACAACGTTATTTTAGTAGACCATAACGAGCGTCAACAAAGTGCTAACGATATCGAATCTGTTCGTGTGTTAGAAGTTATTGATCATCACCGTATTGCTAACTTTGAAACAAGCGATCCTATTTACTACCGTTGTGAGCCAGTTGGTTGTACAGCTACAATCTTAAACAAAATGTACAAAGAAAACGGTGTTACAATTCGTAAAGAAGTTGCAGGTTTAATGTTATCTGCAATCATTTCAGATTCTTTACTATTCAAATCTCCAACTTGCACAGAGCAAGACGTAGCAGCAGCTCGTGAATTAGCGGAAATCGCTGGTGTAGATGCTGACAAATACGGCTTAGAAATGTTAAAAGCTGGTGCTGACTTAAGCGGAAAAACAATGGAGCAATTAATCTCTCTTGACGCTAAAGAATTCCAAATGGGTAATGCGAAAGTTGAAATCGCACAAGTAAACGCTGTTGATACAAATGACGTTCTTGTACACCAAGCTGAACTTGAAAAAGTTATCTCTGCAGTAGTAGAAGAAAAAGGTTTAGACCTATTCTTATTCGTTGTAACTGATATCTTAACTAACGATTCTGTCGGACTTGCGATCGGTAAAGCAGCAAACGTTGTTGAGAAAGCATACAACGTATCTCTAGAAAACAATACTGCTACATTAAAAGGTGTAGTATCTCGTAAAAAACAAATCGTACCAGTATTAACAGAAGCATTCCAAGCTTAATATTATTGAGTATGATTTAACAAAAAGACAAGTAGTCAGATTGGCTACTTGTCTTTTTCTTTCTCTAAAAAACAGAAAATTAAAAATAGGAGGATTGTGTATGTTTAATGATTTGGAGAGTAAATTACAGTCACTTTTAGAGCGAAATATTACTTCTGTTTCAGAATTAGAAAGTTGGCTTTTCGATGAACTGCGTGTAAACGCTGAAATAGAAGAGGAGATAACAAGTAGTTTAATCGCCACGTATAGGGATACAAATGACAGAAATATGCGTGATTTACATTTGTATAATCAAAATACAATTCAACCACTTTTAAAAAGATACACTGCAAAGTTTGACCAAAAATTTATAGAGTGTCCGTTTTCTGACTTATTAGATGAGCGAAAATATGGATTTATGAAAAAAGCAAGATTTGTAAAGAGTAAAATGTTTAATGAAAAAAACATTTCTCTTTCTATTAAAGAGCAAGAGTGCATTACGAAATATAGAGAAATAATGTCTAACATAACAATTAATTGGGGAGGCGAGCAAAAGACGTATGCACACGTTAAAGCAAAGCTAGATAACCCAAATAGAGCTATTCGCGAAAAAGCTTGGTACGCTTTATGTGAAGCAAGGAGTGTAGTGAAACCAGAAGTGGATCGTATTATGAATGAACTCATACAATTGCGGAATGAGATAGCTTTAAATGCAGGGTTTAATAATTATAGTGAATATGCTTTTAAACAAAAAAACAGAGATTACAGTATTGATGATTGTTATAAGCTCCATGAATCTATAGAAAAGTATGTTGTACAAATTTGGAAACAGTTAGGAAGTATTTCTAAAAAGAATCTCGGTGTAAAAACGTATCGTCCTTGGGATCTTTCTCCATGTAGTTTACCAAAAGTCCCATTCCAAAATGTGATTGATTTATTAAATGGTGTGGAAGAAATATTTCGAAAGACAGATTTATATTTTTATGAGAAATTTATTCATATAAGGAAAGCTGGATGCATTGACGTAGAAGAACGTGAAAATAAAGCACCAGGAGCTATTTGTTTTACCTTGCCTCATAGTAAAGAGGTTTTTGTGTATTCTAATTTTAGTCCTTCATTTTATGCAATTAATGCACTTATACACGAAGTGGGGCATGCATTTCATTTTTATAAACAATTTAAAAACGATAGTAGTATGCAGGAAAGATATCTGCGCGAAGAGGTGGCTGAACTTTATTCCCTCAGTCTTGAGTTATTAGTAATGGATAAGCTGAATGTTTTTTATAAGCAAGAGGATGAATATAAAGAAGTGCAACGCGTACAAATATATCGTGCTTTGTCTTTATTAATGTCGTCAATTGTAGGAGATGTATTCCAGCACTGGATCTATGCGAATCCAAACCATACACCAGAAGAACGTGATAAGAAATACGCCGAACTATGCAAAAGATATCAATATTCAACAGTCGACCTTGCAGGATTAGAGGATGAAATCGGTGCAAGTTGGATAGAGTCATTTCACTATGTTCAGTTTCCTTTTTACAAAATTGAATATGCAATTGCACAAATAGGAGCAATGCAATTGTTTCAAATGTACCGGGAAGACCCAGAAAAAACGATTGCTTTCTTTAAAGAAGGTGCGAATGCAGATTGGAATTTATCTATACAAGAAATATATGAAAAAACAGGTGTCACGTTTGATTTTTCGGAAGAAAGGATAGAAAGTACTGCAAGTGTTATTTTGGATGTGATCAATGAATTAAAATAAGGATAGCATTCGCTATCCTTATAACTGTTTATTCGTAGATTTTTTCTTGTTTATATAAAATGTAATAATAGCTGTAATTAGGAAAATAGGTAGGGCATACGCTTGCCCAACAAACAATTTCCAGCCAATATGATTATAGCCTTGGGATGATGGAGCGATCATAGCGATTATGCAAATTATAATATAGAGTACTAGTGCAGGGAGTATATTTTTCATTTGTTCACCTCCTTCTAAAGATATCCTATTTGATTATTTATATATTTTAATTATTATTAAGGGCTTTGAAAAGTAAATATACTATTGTTTATAGTATTATAATATTTACAAGAAGGTACTATGTTTAAATAGGGTAATGGGGGTTCAAATCTTAAAAAAGTGAATTATTAGTAAAGAAGATGGTCATATGGTAAAAGATGTAATTTTTATATTTAATATCATTATATAGCATGTTGAGGGCAAAATGTATAAAATAATTAACATTACTTATGCAGGAGAAGAGGTAAGAAATATATGGGAAGGTTATGCATAATTCCATGCGGAAAGAAGAAAATTTGGGATAAGTATCCTGATTACGGACCGATGGAAGCAAAAGATGTATATATTAGCCCGTTCGGAAAAGCATGTCAGGCATATGCAACAATGTTTTTTGAGAGTTGGGTTATATTATCGGCGAAGCATGGATTTTTAAGGCCAAATGATATTGTACTAGAAAACTATGATCTTGCGTTTGATTCAAAGAGCGATAAGGTAATAAGTATAGAGCAATTACAAAAACAGATGGTAGATAAAAGTTTACTACAGTTTGACGAAATCGTCTTACTTGCAGGGAAAAAGCATAAAAAAGTAGTAACAAAGCTATATCCAGAAGAAATGATTACATATCCGTTAGAAGGATGTAAAGGAATTGGATATATGTTGCAGAGGTTGAAAGAGGCAGTGAAGGAAGAGGAGGAAATATAAGTATAGTTTCGGTCACCATGAGCTTAAACTGTTTTTAGGGAATTAAAACGTAAAATAGAGTTTTTAAGCATCGCCAAAAAGGTGATGCTTTTTGTTCGTGTCACCACTTTTTATATCGAAAACGATTTGCCTTCACCTTTAGAAAATGTAGGATGTATGGGGACAGTTAAGATTGTAAGAGGGAATAGCAATAAGACAAGTTTTGAATATGATATTAAGAAAGGAGATGTTGATAAATAATGGCCAGATATAGTTTGCATGGAGGACACAATAGTATTGTTCAAGGGGCTAATTTTGGGAATCGGAAAGAACACGTTCTAGATAGGCAAGTTAAAGATGCTGTGGCGGCTAAGTTAAGATCCCTAGGACACACGGTTTATGACGATACGGACGAGGTAGGGACAACTCAATCACAAAATTTAAATAATATCATTCGGAATAGCAATTCCCATGCTGTGGATTTAGTTATTTCTTTTCATCTTAATGCAAGTGATGGAAATGGACAGGGTGTTGAGGTTTTGTATTATGATCAGAAAGATTTGGCAGCTAAAATATCAGCTCAACTAGCAAAAGATATTGGATGGCGTGATCGAGGTGCGAAACAACGTACAGATTTAGCGGTATTAAATGGAACGAAGGCACCGGCTATTCTTATTGAATTAGGATTTATTGATAATGAATCCGACATGGCAAAATGGAATGTTGATAAAATCGCTAATTCTATTGTATTTGCTCTTACAGGACAAACTGGAGGAGGTGCAACGGACTTGCTCAAAGTAAAAACTGGTGGTGTAGCATTTAGCAATTTACAAGCTTTGGCTCAGGCGATGGTTGATGCGGGTATTGATGGACAAATTGTCGTTCAGAAAGATGGCATTGGTTATGCTATAACGAATGGCTATCCGTCCGGAAATATCGATAAATTTACAGCTTGGTTAGATGCACGTAAATGGTACTATGAGTACTTGAGATAAAACGAAAATTAGTTTGATTAAAAACTAAAAATTGTCTTATTTTTAGCTAACAAGTATATTAAGTAATTAATAATTATGTAACTATAAATATGGATAATGTATATGTAAAGTAGTACACAAAACCACCTGTCAGAAAGGTGGTTTTGTGTATCCCGCTTTAATGGACAGTAAAATTCATACCTCAAAATTCGGATGAAGCTAAGAAATTAGCTGGGAATTGTACTGCTTGTGGCCTCCTACTGATTATAGTTTAGAGCTTTGTAAGTCTTTACTTATTAAATCCGTAATAATATTTTATTTTCTCAATACATAAGCCGAATTTTAAATTATTACTAAATAATACAATACTTCTCATACTATTTATTAGATGATAATAGCAAAAAAACAAGCTTTGAATATAATAATGAAAAAGGAGATGTTAAATAATGGGTTATATTGTAGATATTTCGAAATGGAATGGCGACATTAACTGGGATATTGCAGCACCACAATTAGATTTTGTAATTGCACGTGTGCAAGATGGTTCAAATTATATAGATCCTTTATATAAAAATTATGTACAAGCAATGAAAGCAAAAAATATTCCGTTTGGTAATTATGCGTTCTGTCGTTTCGTTTCAGTAGAGGATGCACGGATAGAGGCGAGAGACTTTTGGAACCGTGGTGATAAAAATGCCACAGTTTGGGTAGCTGACGTAGAAGTAAAAACAATGAACGATATGAGAGTGGGTGCACAAGCTTTTATTGATGAATTACGCAGATTAGGAGCTAAGAAGGTTGGTTTATATATTGCTCATCATATGTATGATCCATTTGGAATGGCAAATGTCAATTGTGATTTTGTATGGATTCCTCGTTATGGTGGTAACAAACCAGCCTACCCATGTGATATTTGGCAATACACAGAAACAGGGAATGTAGCCGGTATAGGAAAATGTGATTTAAATAAGTTAATGGGAAATAAACCGTTAGTTTGGTTTACTAATCAAACTATTGAACAATCGACAAAACAAGAAGGAGTTGGAATTATAGTGAATAAATTTAGTAAAGTTGTTACGTATGAATTTGGTACAGCATTAGTAGTAGAAATGTTAGGAATGATGGATGCTCTTGGGTATGAATCTCGTATTATCTCATATGGAGATAAACAAGGATTAGTTAGATTTGAAACAGCATATCGCCAAGGGAATGAATTAGATCGAGCGACAGCGTGGTTAGATGCTAAAGGACTTAAATATTTTTATACAAAAGAATAGTTTGCTAAATAAAAAGCCGTCATGTGACGGTTTTTTATTTTTATGTAATCTTTTAACTCTACTTATAATATGGAGAAAATAGATTAACAAACAAGCCATTGTATACTTTCAAACATAGAATATGATGCATTCTATCAAGGAGGAAGCATATTTATGAGAAATACTTGTCATTGTGGACATTTTCAAGATTGTAAAAAATTTTGGGATGATTTGATGTTTGGGAGATATGGATGTAAACGCAATGATTTTCACGAGTGTTGTTGCAAAGAGAAACCGAAGTGTGAGTGTGAAAAATGTCATTGTAAAACAAAAGCGAAATGCCATTGTAGGCATGAAGAGGAAGGGTATTAATAATAAAAAGGAGTACGATACGTACTCTTTTTTGGGGTGATTATATTCCATGTTGAACAGATTTCTTTACAATTAACCATGTGTCTTTCTTTTTAATCGTTATAGCTACATTAGTTCCATTAGATTCCTTATAAAAGATATATCCATTGTTTGAGTTTACATATGTGACTGGTTCGCCTATGCAATCTCGCGAGCAGGATTTGTTGACTAGTTCAATTAGGGATAGTTCGCTTGGACCTGTTTTACTTGCTTCTATAACAGCATCAAGGTTCGTTTTTCGATAGCCTTGTAAGTTGATATGAAAAAGCTGCTCTATTTCTCCTGTAATGCTAGTATTCATTACTTCTACTGAATTCTTTTTTTCTTGAAGAAATCCGTTTTCATAAAGTAATTTTGTATATCCAATCCATGCTATTAATACTAGCATGGAAAATATACCCGTCATTTTAAGCGTTCGTAGTCGTTTACTTACAATAGTTTCTGAGTATTTCATTCAGTCTAATCCTCCAATGTTTTTAATTTAAAATATGCTTGGATACATACTTTTAGAAGAGGATGAAATTTGATGAGTTTTCAATAAAAAAGAAAACATCCAGAGTTAGATGCTTTCTTTTTTGTATTTTTTGCTATCTGTTCGTTACTTGTTTCATAAGTGGTCTAATTTCTTTAACCGGTGGTTTTTTATCGTATACATCAACGTAAGAAAAATAATAATTTAAGTTTCTGAGAATTCCTTTTCCTATTTTAGCACTTAAGAAAGGAAAGACTTGTCCAGTATAATCATCAAGAGATTTACAGTAGTATTTTTCATCTAAATATATACTGTATTTACATGTTAGTTCTACTAGTGAGTTTCCTTCATCATCAATTACTTCTTTAGAATCAATAATGTCTATTAATGCGAATTTTTCATTTAGATAAACTTTCTTCTTTTTCTCATGTTTATTTGTAAGTATAAATACGAGACCAATGGCGTTAATCAAACTATTTCCTCCTATAAAAAACGGATATTAATAAAATATATCGATATACGTTAAATGTAAAGAGGACAGGTGAAATATCATTGCTAGAAAGTTCGATAAGCCGATTTGGTTTTCAAATCGGCTTATTGTTATTGAAATACTTGCGGGAATTGCTGTACGATTGCGTTTGTTATCATGTCGGACATTTCTAAAGCTTCTTTTTCAATTTTATCGTACAATTTTACTCCTGCTTCATAATCTTTATTTAGAAATGCCAGTGCTTCTGCTTTTGTTAATGCTAGATGTTCATAAAACATTTGTGTAAATTCTTCTTTTTGTATATATGGGTTGATGCTAGTAAGAAACGCTACAATTTCATCACCGTTAGCGTACCATTTTTTCTCTATAGCGACAGCTGCGTTTTGGTCACCAGCTTTTGCGGCTTTAACAAGATCTGCTGCAATTACTAAGTGGTCTTTAATTAATGCACTATATTTTTTTACTGCATCTTCACCATAGAATGGTTCAAGAGATAGTCCCATATGTGTTGCATTTTGAAGAAGCCGTTTAACTGTAACGTTTACGTCTGGTAAATGAAAGACAATACTTATAATAGCTAATCTCGTCCAAGCGACATGTTGTTCCCATAAGGAACGCATATAACCTTTTAAAAAGTTCTCATTTTTACTAATTCTGTAATTACGTACAGATGTATCAAAGTGTAGATAATGGTTATGATAGGGGGAGTAATACGATTGCCAATAAGAATACATAAACGGTAACACTCCTTTGAACATGTATAACTCAAAGTATGATGGGAATTTATAATTAGTTACGTGTCCTCGTTTATTTTCAGAAATTGATATGGAAAAAGATGAGGAATTTTATTGCGTTATATATAAATAAATTGAATATAAAGTAAAAGAGGCTCTGCAAGGGAAGTTGCAGAGCCTCAAAAGGGTATTGCCGAGATGTCGGACTCGACTACGTAATATTATCATAAAATTCTATTAAAAAAACCTGGTAAATGTGTCCAATTGAAAGTGAGTCTTTAATAAAGTGAAAGGGACCTGCTTCCCGCGGCAGATCCCTTTCACTAGATAATGTCGATGAGCAAAAACTCATCTGGAGTACCTTTATAGTAACAAGTGAAATTCGTTTTGTGTATTGAGAAAAAAGAATTAGATAATTAAATGTTAAGCATTTATATTTTACCTTTTGTGATTATCACCATTTGTAGTGAGTGGATTAAGATTATAAAATGGCGATAAGATTTATAATTACATCTAATAGTGTTATGAAATATATAATAATAATAAAAGACCCGCTTATATAAGCAGGTCAACTTAAGGGGGTTATCAAACAGAATATTTCATATGTTAACAACTGTATTGTATTAAGTCTATAAGGTTCATATTGAGAAAATGATTATGAACGATCTATTTCGCACGTGTATTAACGTTTAAAAAGTTGAGAAAGAAAATGAAAAAGCTTTCTATAAGAAAATAATGGTTGGTACTTATAGTATGATTCATATTTCCACGCTTCATTATTTGAGAATTGGGGTTGGTTCGATACGCCTTTCTGTTTGATGAAACTAATATTATGGTGCTTCATATAGTAACCTCCTGAATTCATATGTATAAGATTAGTAGTATTCAAGGAGAATTAATAAAATGTGTATTTATTTAGAAATTCGTTATAGTTGTTAATCAATTTCTAAAACGTAAAGAAGCATAAAATAATGAAAAAGCAAGACGTTAGTCATGTATTCATCACTTTCATGACGCATAAGAGATGATATAATAGGAGTAGATGAAAGATAAAGAAAAGCAGGTGACTCTTTTTTGTTTACAAAAGCACAAGAACTTTTAGCGTCTTATTTCGGTTATTCGTCATTCCGAAGAGGACAAGATGAAACAATTAAAAATGTATTAGATGGGAAAGATACAGTTTGTATTATGCCTACAGGTGGTGGTAAGTCAATTTGTTATCAAATTCCCGCATTAGTATTTGAAGGAACAACGTTAGTTATATCGCCTTTAATATCACTTATGAAAGACCAAGTAGATACATTAGTACAAAATGGTATTTCAGCTACATATATTAATAGTTCTATTTCGATTACAGAAGCGAATCAACGAATTCAATTAGCGAAACAGGGCCATTATAAGTTACTTTATGTAGCGCCAGAGCGACTTGATTCAATGGAGTTTGTTGACCAACTGATCGATATGAAAATCCCGATGATTGCCATTGATGAGGCGCACTGTATTTCGCAGTGGGGACATGATTTCCGTCCGAGCTATTTACATATACACCGTATATTAGATTATCTTCCAGAAAAACCGCTCGTATTAGCATTAACTGCTACGGCAACACCACAAGTTCGTGATGATATTTGCAACACGCTTGGGATTAATCAAGAAAACACGATTATGACAACGTTTGAGCGCGAGAACTTATCATTTTCTGTTATTAAAGGACAAGATCGTAATGCATATTTAGCGGATTATATTCGTCAAAATCAAAAGGAATCTGGGATTATATATGCAGCTACTAGAAAAGTAGTTGATCAGTTGTATGAGGATTTAATGAAAGCGGGAGTTTCTGTATCAAAATATCATGCCGGTATGAGTGATAACGATCGAAATGAGCAACAAGAACTCTTTTTACGTGATGAAGTGAGTGTAATGGTAGCCACATCTGCGTTTGGGATGGGTATTGATAAATCGAATATTCGTTACGTTATCCATTATCAACTTCCAAAAAATATGGAAAGTTATTACCAAGAAGCAGGACGTGCTGGCCGTGACGGATTAGATAGTGCATGTATATTGCTTTATTCTTCTCAAGATGTACAAGTACAACGCTTTTTAATTGATCAATCGACAGGAGAGTCTCGTTTTTCAAATGAACTTGAAAAACTGCAAAATATGACTGACTACTGTCATACAGAACAATGTTTACAATCATTTATTTTGCAATACTTTGGAGAAGAACCAAAAGAAGATTGTGGCCGCTGCGGTAATTGTACAGACGACCGAGAAAGTATCGATGTGACGAGAGAATCGCAAATGGTTTTATCTTGTATAATTAGGACGAACCAACGATTTGGTAAACAAATGATTGCACAAGTACTAACTGGATCTAAAAATAAGAAAGTCATTGAATTTAATTTTCATACTTTGCCAACTTACGGACTTTTATCAAATCGTAGTGTAAAAGAAGTGAGTGAATTTATTGAGTTTTTAATTTCAGACGAGCTAATTGCAGTTGAACATGGTACTTACCCGACACTAAAAGTAACGGAAAAAGGGAAAGAAGTGTTACTTGGTAAAGAGAATGTTTTACGTAAAGAACGAGTAGAGACAAGACAAATCGTTCAAGATCATCCTTTATTTGAAGTACTTCGCGAAATACGTAAAGAAATTGCGCAAGGAGAAGGGGTACCTCCATTCGTTATTTTCTCTGACCAAACGTTGAAAGATATGTGCGCAAAAATGCCGCAAAGCGATTCTGAACTTTTAACTGTAAAAGGGATTGGTGAACACAAACTTGTGAAGTATGGTTCGCACTTCTTACAAGCAGTTCAGCACTTTATTGATGAAAACCCAAACTATGCTGAAACTATTAAAACAGAAGTGGTGACAGAGCGGAAGAAATCAGGGAAAGCTTCAGCAAATTCTCATTTGGAAACGTATGAAATGTATAAACAAGGTATTAATCTAGATGAAATTGCGAAAGAACGTGGATTATCAAGACAAACGATTGAAAATCATTTAATTCGTTGTTTTGAAGATGGAATGGAAGTAGACTGGAACAGTTTTGTTCCTGCAGAATACGAACAACTGATTGAAACTGCTGTGCAGAATGCTGATGGTGGTCTGAAATCGATTAAAGAACAACTTCCGAATGAAGTGAGTTACTTTATGATTCGTGCTTATTTACAAATTAGGAAGTAGAGACATGTAAAGGGGATAGGGATTTATGCATCACGTTTTTGTATATGGCACGTTAAGAAAAAAGCAATCGAATGCTCATTATATGCAAGGTGCAATATGCATTGCAGACGAAGCATGGACGTATGGGGGATTATTTGATACAAACGAAGGGTATCCGGCGATGACTTATTCGAATGAAGAAAAGGTGTATGGAGAAGTTTATGAAGTAAATGATGACATATTGCGTAAGTTAGACGAACTAGAAGAATATACTGGTAATGCAGAGACGGATTTATATGAACGAATCACACAAATAGTATTTGATGGTGATAGGGAAATAGAGGCATATGTGTATATCGCTCAAGATAAAAATATGCTAAAGAAAGTTATCATTTCTGGTGATTGGTTGAAGTATCAACAAGGGAAATAATAGCAGCCATAGAGCAGATAGTGGAATTGTCCATTATCTGCTCTTTTATTTTGATACTTTAAAAATTCTTATTATTTAGATAAAATGTAAATATAGGGAAATCAAAAGGAGGATTTTTCATGGGTATCAGAAATTTAGTTTCTCACCTGTAGTAGAAAAATAACGTACAGGAGGAGAATAATAATGAACGAATTAAATGTAAAAGAATTTTATAAAAAACAATTTGAATTACTAAGCTATGATATAAAAAATGAAAATTGGTTGCAGGAAGTTGCGAAAGAAGTACAAGAACAAATTGGATATCCATTTCAAACGATGTTAGAACTAGGAGCTGGAAATGGTGGTTTTGCAAGAGCGATGTCTAATTTGGATGTAAAAATGACTACTGTTGAGCTTGTACCAGAGTTAGTTATGTTTGCTAAAGAACATTCTACTAGTGATATTGAGATTCATTGCGCTGATTTTTATAAAATTAACTTTGAAGAAAAGTTTGATGTTGTTAGTTATTTAGATGGATTTGGTGTAGGGACAGATGAAGAACAATTGGTTTTATTAAAACGAATCCATAATTGGTTGAAAGATGATGGGTGTGCACTTATTGATATTTATCAACCATTATATTGGGAAAAAGCAAATGGACAAGAAATGCCGATTTATTCTGCAATGCGAAAATATGAATATGATAGTGAAAATGCTAGGATGCTGGACCACTGGTGGGAAAAGGATTCTTCAAATGATATCGTGACACAATCTTTACGTTGCTATACGATAGATGAGATTAGTAATTTATGTGCAGAGGCTGGTTTCAGTATAGTTGGGATTTTCCCAGGAGGAGCGTATGACTTTGAAGAGAGGAAATATAAAGAGCAAGCGTCTTTAAATGAATGTTTATCATATCGAATAAAAGTAAAAAAAGAGTAGGGATTAATTCCTTACTCTTTTTGTGCTTTTATAGTGTAAATCATTGACTGTTTTTCGTATTTAACTTTCGTTCGTTTTTAATTCTTATAGATCTTAGTACGATCCCAATTCCAAGAAATATAATAGTAGCAACGACTCCGCTAATAGGGTTTAACCAAAAATCACTGCTGTTAGTAAGTGTAATAATCCCTGTTATTGTAACTAAAACAGTAGGAACGGCATCTTCAATTGCATGCATGATAACGCATGGCCATACTGACTTTGTAAGTCTATATATTTCAACATACATAATAGACCAAGAAACCATAAGTAGACAGCCTGATAAAAGCATATGTAACCTTGAAATAGATTCGAAATATTCATTTGGTAAAAAAACTAAATAATAAGCGGCATGCCAAAGAGCCCAAACTAAACCAGAAATAATATAAATAAACCAATCGTTTAACTTTAGTTCAATGAGCTTAGGAGTTAAATAACCGCGCCATGAAAACTCTTCAAAAATATTTTTAATAAAGTTACCAATAGTAGACATGAATATGAGTGACAATAACGAATATATTTCAAAACTAGTTATGTTAGCTACTCCAAAAATAAGTGCTAAACTTATCGTTATTACTGTAACGAACGGATAAATTAGTATCGCAACGAAGTACCATTTAAAGTTTGCCTTCAAATTTAGTTTTATACTAAAATCATTCCAATCTCGGCTAATAACTCTAAGGAAAATACATGAGAGGAAAGGTAATATTAGCCACAGTCCCATGCCTAAAGAGTTTCCTTCAGGCTGATCTGTTAGAAAAGAATCTAGAATTACGCCAATCCAGCCACTTGCCAATACAATGAACACAAAAATAAGTAAATGTAACTTAAGGGTTTTTCTTTTGGTAGCAGTCATTTTCAATAGACTCCTTTACTCTTATTTTTGACTTTTGTGACCTTGGGTGTTTTATCAATGAAATAATAGATAACTAGAAAAGAAGCTGGAGAGTATGTAAGGGAAACTTAGTTAGATAGTATAAAGTCCTTTTAATCAATAGAAAATAGCGGCTTTTGTATAAACCACTTTATTATATGTGTAGTTGTATGATTTAGATGTTATATATTCTTATCATGTAAAAATCTCATTGGAATTTCAATATTAGAAAGGTGAAAAGTAAGTTTTTTCAGAAAAAACAAATTAAGTCCTTGACTTTATAATTGGATTTTTAATACAATTATATTTCGACTGAAAAATTAGAACGGACAGGAGGGAATCATCAAATGAACAACATTTTTGAAGAAGAGTTACAAAAAATGAAAGATACATTACGTACGATGGATGATCAATTAGAACAGCTTGAAGAAATTCCAGTTTATTACGGCGATGATTTTAAAGAGCAAATTCTTGAAAGTATGAGGGAGTCTAATAGACAAAACTTACGTATTGGGGTACAAGAACCGTACTTTGGTAGATTAGATTTTCAAGAGGATGGCAAGGAAGAAGTTATGCCGATTTACATTGGTAAAGTTGGTGTTTCAGATAAAGATACGATGAAGCCAATTGTAATTGATTGGCGGGCACCGGTCGCAAGTATGTTTTATTCATTTACCGGCGGTGATGAACTAGCATTTTATCAATCGCCAGATGGATTAGTAGAGGGTGATATTTATTTAAAGCGAAATATCTCTATTCGAAAAAGAGAATTAGAACGTGTTGTTGATACATATGTAAAAGGAAATGAAGATGTCTCGCATGCCGATGATTTTCTTCTATATCGATTAGGTGAGAATAAAGATAATAAACTAAAGGATATTGTTTCGACGATACAATCGGAGCAAAATGATATTATTCGTGCGGAAAGAAACTTGCCATTATTAATTCAAGGGGTTGCAGGGAGCGGTAAAACAACGATCGCTTTACATCGCCTTGCTTTTTTAATTTATGAATATCGTGAGCAACTAGAAGCTGAAAGAATGATTGTATTCGCTCCGAATAGTTTGTTTTTAGACTATATTTCGAGTGTGCTTCCTGAATTAGGTGTTGGGAATATTAGTCAAACAACATTTCCGGACTGGGCATTACGTACGTTAGATAATTCGGTGAAACTGAAGCAGACAGAAGAAAAGTTGAAAGAAGCATTTTCTATTAATCGTGATGAAAGAAAGGTTATGCTTGGTAAATTGAAAGGTACGCTAGAATTTAAGTCCTTTATTGAAGAGCAAATGGTTCAATTTGAAAAAGAACTAGTGCCAACAAGTAATTTTGAGGCATGGGATAAAGCTGTTATTCCAGTGGAAGATATAAAAAAATGGATGCAAGTTGAGTATAAACATTATCCATTAAAGAAAAGAAGAGAACGTTTAGTTGGCCGAATGAAGCGCTGGATTGAAATTGAACTAAAAAAGTATGGCGAAACAAATGAGAAGAAATTATTAAAAAAAGAAGCGACAAAGAGATTGAACAGTTATATGAAGTTTTGGCCGAAAATGAGCTCGCTTTCAATATATAGTTCAATATTGAAAAGCAAAGAAATACTCGAAGTATTACCCGAGGAACTTGTGAAAGAAACTGAGAAGAGTTGTCGTAAAAAAGAAGTGTATGTAGAAGATTTACCCGCTATAATTTACATACATCATCGCATAACAGGTATTGAAATCGGGCAGAAATTTCATCACGTCGTTATTGATGAAGCGCAAGATTTCTCACCATTCCAAGTTTATGTATTAAAAGAAATTACATTAGGTAATTCTTTCACTATATTAGGTGATTTATCTCAAGCGATTTATGATTACCAAGGGATTGAAGATTGGAGTGCTTTTAAGGAAGTATTCCAAGAAACAGGCTATTATGAACTGACGAGGAGCTATCGTTCTACAAAAGAAATTATTGAATTTGCGAACGAAATAATTAAAAACGCCGAGATTCCAGTAGGGCTTGCGACACCAGTTTTTCGTAGTGGTGAAGAGGTCAAAGTAATTCAAGCAGAAGATCAATTTAATGAGATTATGAAGACGTTAAAACATTTACAAAATGATGATGTGAAAACAATTGCGGTAATAGGAAGAACAGACGATGAATGTCGCGATATATATGAGAAATTAACAAAGGCAGGAGTAGCTGTAAACGTCATTGAAGCAGATCAAAGTAAATATGAAGGTGGTATTTCAGTAGTACCTGTATACTTGGCAAAAGGGCTAGAATTTGACGCTGTTCTACTCATTGATGTTGATGAAGAACATTACAAAAATACAAAACACGATGCGAAGTTACTATATGTCGGATGTACGAGATCACTTCATGATTTATGGATTTTCCATAGTGGGGAAGCATCGCCTTTAATTAACGGATTAAAATAAAAATGAAACGCAAGAGGCTTTTCTAGTAACAAAAAGAAGGACCTCTTGTTTTTTCATATAAAGGTTCGGGGAGAGAATAACAATGATTACAAAAGTAATAACGAAAAGAAATTGGGGAATCGCAAAGATAAATGGAGAAATTAATGAAGCCTCATTAAAAGAAGAGGGATTTATTCATTGTTCGTTTTTTGAACAAGCTTTAAAAGTCGCAGAAAAACATTTTAGTCATGAAGAAGAAGTTTTATTACTAACAATTGATCTAACTCTGTTAAAAGCAGAAATAAAATATGAACTTGCTTCTAACGGCCAAGAATATCCGCATGTTTACGGAGCAATTAATATAGATGCAATTATAGATGTTGTTCCATTGCTTAAGGAAAAAGGGGAATTTATATTACCAGAGTTACAAAGTTAAGCGTGTTATAAGTAAGCTAGAAAAGCACAAATTACAAATTTGTGCTTTTTATTATCCGTTTTTTGGTAAAATATTGTTTTTTTTTTGTCACACTAATACTGTACGACACATAGTATAAAACATATACTGTATGACATATAGTAATGAAAATGAGGTGAATACATGGATGCTTTATTAAATTCGTTAATTACTGAACTAAGAAGAGGCACATTAACATTAGCAGTTTTAAGCCAATTAAGAACGCCGCAGTATGGATATTCACTTGTCCAATTATTAGAGAAATCAGGAATCGTAATCGATCAAAGTACTTTATATCCACTACTTCGCCGGTTAGAAAAGCAAGAGCTAGTGACGAGTAGTTGGGATAAAACAGAGAGTAGACCTCGTAAATATTATGTTTTAACTGAATACGGATTAGAAATATTCCAGCAGTTGAGAAAGGAATGGATAAAGGATTCGAAAGAACTTCATAACTTATTAAAGGAGGAGGACAAGAATGAATTTGATTAATATTTATGTCGAGGAAGTAGCGAAGAGATTACCTGAAAAAAATCGTGAAGATATTATTCTTGAGCTACGGTCAACAATTGAGGATATGTTGCCTGATGATTATAATGAAGATGATGAAAAAAGGGTTCTTGAAAAATTGGGGAGTCCGGTTTCATTAGCTAATGGATATTTGGATAGACCGATGCATTTAATTGGACCGCGTTATTTTGATGTATATACGACATTATTAAAAATGATCATTCCAATTGCAGTTGTTATTGCACTCATTGCAATGGTTGCAGAAAATTTTTTAAGTTATACTGGTGATCAAGCTGTATTAAATGTTATTTTACAAGTAATAGGTAAAGGCATTGGAGAAATTTTTGAAGTAGCCCTCCATGTATTTTTCTGGTTAACACTCGTATTTGCTATTTTAGAAAGAACGGATAAAAACAAAGATACCGAGCCGTTGACGACAAGTTTAAAAAAGTGGACGCCAGATGATTTGAAAAACACTTCGCATATTCCGAAGAAAAAAGCAATCTCCAAGTTTGAAGTTTTTGGAGGGTTAATGTGGACGGCAATATGGGCTACACTTTATTTTTATGCGAATCATCTCGTTGGCGTATACAGTGGTACGGGAAGTGGATTGAAGTTTGTCGCGCCAACGTTTAATCAAGATGTGTTACTTCAGTATTGGCCAATCGTTGTGATGATAATTGTTTTTGAAATAGCGATATCTCTTTATAAGTTAGTACAGGGACAATGGACGAAAAGATTGGCAATCGGGAATGCTATTCTCCAAATAGCTGGAACGATAGTATTCATTATAATTGTAGTAAATCCGCACATATTTACCGATGGATTTATTACGTTTGTGGCAAATGTGTTCACTATTTCTCCGGAAGAACTTAAAAAGTGGCTAATTAGTGGGGGTATTCTCATTTACGTTTTATCTGCTGCATTAAACATTTATGATGGCTTTCGAAAAGCTAGTGTTCGTGTAACAAATAGGTAGTTAAAAAGAGAACGTATATGAAAGGAAGAAAACGATGATAAGGGAAGCAACGGAAAAAGATGTAATATACATTTTAGATATTTATAATGATGCGATACTGAATACAACTGCTGTATATACGTATAAACCCGTAACCCTTGAAAATAGAATAGATTGGTATGAACAAAAAAAGGCTGATGGTTATCCGATTTTTGTATACGAACTAGATAATAAAGTAGTAGGATTTGCGACATTCGGTCCGTTTAGAGCTTGGCCTGCCTACAAATATTCAATTGAGCATTCTGTGTATGTTGATAAGGAATATAGAAAATGTGGGATTGGAACTTCTTTGATGAGAGCATTGATCACAATTGCCAAAGAAAGAGAATATATGACTTTAATTGCTGGAATTGATGCGGAAAACGAGAAAAGTATTGCCTTACATGAAAACTATGGATTTGTTCATGCTGGGACGATTAAAAAGGCTGGTTATAAGTTTAATAAATGGCTAGATTTAGCTTTTTATCAATTGGAGCTTAATGGTCCTAAAAATCCTTTAGAAGAATAGAGATTTTTCGTAAACATGTATCTTTTAGGTAGCAAGGAGTAATTCATGCTACCTTTTTTTATTGTAAAAGCCTATTTAATCTGCAAAAAAGGGGTTTTTACATTCTATATTGAATGATTAAAGGGGATAAAACGATATGAAATGAGGAATGAAAATGGAAACTGTCATTCAAAAAATGAAAGAGATACAATCTGATCATGTTGGGATAGCTATTTATTCTGCAAAAAGTAATCGTATAGTTGCTTCATATAATAGTGAATTAAATATTCCGTTAGCATCGGCAGCAAAAGTAGTAATCGGATTTGTAGTAGCGCAAATGGTGAAGGAAAATAAACGTAATTGGCATGATATACTTCATCATGTTAAATTTAATCCAAATGAAGATAGTGCGCAGTTGTATCCACATTTACAAGGAAGAAGGAATTTAACACTTAGTAAAGCAGTAGAAGTGATGATAGCATGTCATGATAGTTACGTTGCACAGTCAGTTGTAATGTACTGTGGTGGATGGGATGCTGTGAAAATGTATGTCCAAACGTATTTTTCAAAAATTCATATACAAGAGGACGCTAGAGATGAGAAAAATGTTGGAGAATTAAATGAAGTTCTTTCACTTTTAGTACATATTTTTCAAGGGTATAAATCAGAAGCAGAATTATGGGAACCAATTATTAGCGGCATGGTAAGACAGCAAGGTGAATATGAAGGAATACATTCATATCACTTAGCTCATATGACAGGTGGACTATCTTCAGCTACAATAAATATTGGTATAATAGGAATATTTAACAAATTCCCGTTTCTTTATGTTATTGGGGGAAAAGATTTACCTAATCGACGTGAAAATAAAGAGGTAGATGAAGCTTTTGCAGTAGCTTTGAAGTACATATACAAAGAATATAGTGAAAGCATGCTAGGAGTGAGTAATTGAAAAGAAACTTAAAGACATCAACAATCATTATGTTAATTGTAACGATTATTGCTCTTGAAGTGGGTATCGCACTATACGATCACAATTTGTCATTAGATACTATTTATTTTGCAGCGATCCTCATTTGTATTGTATTACTTTTTGGTACACGTGTTTCTGAGAAGAAAGAGAGACGAAGAAAAACAGCTCTTTTATTTTGGCCATCTATTTTACTGTCTATCGCTTCTTTTGCAGTTATAAGTTACATAAGAATAGGCTATGTTTTTGTACCAGGTATAATTGGCTTTTCATGCTTTGTTATTTATGGTGGTTTCGTATTTATTAGTATGTTAAAAAGGAAAAGTAAAAATGAGAGGTAGCTTACTAAGTTGAAAGGAAGAGATATATGAAACGCATAGAGAATGGTACTCGCATAGAAGGAGAATATATAAAGAATAAAGTCATTCAATATAACATGTCTATTTTAACAGATGAAGCAAAACAGCCGATGGAACAAGTAAGTTTTGTTCTGAAAGATGAGGCTGGGAAAATCTTTGGCGGGGTAACAGGAACGATGTATTTTTATCATCTTCATATAGATTTTTTATGGGTTGATGATTCAGTTCGTCATGATGGTTATGGTAGTCAACTATTACATAAAATTGAAGATATTGCGAAGGAAAAAGGTTGTAGATTAATATTATTAGATTCATTTAGTTTTCAAGCGCCAGAGTTTTATAAAAAGCATGGCTACCGAGAATATGGTGTTGTTGAAGATCATCCGAAAGGACATAGCCAACATTTTTTAGAGAAGAGGTTATAGTATTCGTGTTTTACAAAAAAGTGGATTTTAAAAGCATCGCCAATAAGGCGATGCTTTTTTTAGTTTATAGAAACTAATCAATCTGATGCAATTATGCGAAGAAATAGTTCGATTCGTATTACAAGGATTTTCTTTTTTTACTATTCAAATAGCTTATTCATTAAATCTTGTATTTCACGTCTTCTTTTATCTGTTTCATCCTTATCAATTGTATACGTATCATCCTCTATTATAAGAACATCACCCTCTTTTGCAGTGGAAGGGAGTTTGGATTTAGGTACATCAATTGTTACGTTATTCACTTCAATAACTGCTAGTTCGCCTTCAAAACGGTCAATAATACCTCTCTTCATAATTATCTCTCCGTTCTTACAGAAATGTTAGAACCATCACTATTAATAATTACAGTTCCATTTAAATCAGTTCTATATACCTTAACAGACATTGCATTTAACTTTGCTAAAGTTTCTTGAGTAGGATGGCCATATCGGTTACCTGCACCTGCACTGATTACAGCGATACTTGGTTTCACTGCATCTAAAAATGGCTGAGAAGAAGATGTCTTACTTCCGTGATGGCCAGGTTTTAATACATCGGATTTTAGGCCGGAACCATACGTTGCAACCATATCTTTTTCACTTTTAGATTCAGCATCACCAGTAAATAAGAAAGATTTGCTGCCATGTGTTACTTTTAATACAGCACTCCACTCATTTAGATCGTTACCGTATTCTTTAACAGGAGCTAAAAATTGTGAGTTTAAACCATTGATTGGTAAAGTTACTCCAGACTTCGCTTCTTTAATAGTTAACCCTTTGTTAGCTACTGCAGTTAAAAAGTCTTTAAACGTTTGTGTCGTATGACTTACTTTAGGTGCGTAAACGTTTTTTACATTCATAGCATAAAGTATTTCATCCAATCCGCCTACATGATCGGCATCAGGATGAGTGGCAATCATATAATCGATAGTTTGGAATCCTAATCCTTTTAAATAATTTGCTACTACTTTACCTTTTCCGTTGTTACCACCATCAATAAGGATTGTTTCGCCACTTGGAGATTTAATAAAAGTAGCATCACCTTGTCCTACATCAATATAATGAACTTCTAACTCGCCTTTAGGCTTAGGAAGAGCCGGACGGAAACTAGGTTCTAATACACGAGCTAAAAATGCAGCGAACTGTTCACGAGTTACTTTTACATCTGGACCAAATGTACCATCAGGAAATCCAGCTGTAATATTATTTTGAGCTAAAATTTTGACATAATTGTAACCCCAATGAGTAGATGGAACATCAGGGAAATTGACGTCTGCACCTGTAGGTTG
The DNA here is from genome assembly GCF_051918845.1 of Bacillus cereus group sp. MYBK101-2. Classification (NCBI taxonomy): domain Bacteria; kingdom Bacillati; phylum Bacillota; class Bacilli; order Caryophanales; family Bacillaceae; genus Bacillus; species Bacillus cereus group sp. MYBK101-2. The sequence goes on from NZ_JBQAIE010000005.1 coordinate 143,890, forward strand.
CAAATTAAAAGTTTTAACTAAAACTACTGCCATTTCTGCACGAGTTAATGAACGGTCAGGGAAATAGTTTGTTTCACGTTGTACAATGTTATTATGTGCTAACTTATGTACAGAATCATAGTAATAGATACCTTTGGCTACATCGGAAAAAATATGATTATAGCTAGATGGTTTTTCTAATTTTAATGATAAATCTAGCATTAAGGCCATTTGTCCACGAGTTACATCATCACCCGGTTTAAAAGTTCCTTCTGGCGTACCATTAATGATACCTTTATCCGATAAATAGTTAATTTCCTTAATTGCCCAATGATTAGATTGGACATCTGGGAAAGCTTTAGCACTTGTAAGATTTGGAATGAACAATGTTAAAATCATGACAAATGCTGTTAGTAATAAACTAAACTTTTTCAAAAAATCGCCTCACTTAATGTATTTTTTACCTTATTAACTTTACCATTTCTTACAAGTAATTCAAAGTTTAATAGGTAAATATTTAATTAGTTGTTTTGTATTTCCATAAATTTGTTAATTTGAAATGATCTAACTTAATAGAGGAGATAGGAAAGGTATTAGAGAATTGTTTATATTGCAATTGTAAAATCCATATTATAAATTTATAAAATCATTTATAATAATTTATATCATGTTAAATGGGAGAAAGAAAATGTATACGTATAAATTACAAGATGAGAAACCAATCTGTTCAGAAAAATTAAAGAGGCTTTACGATTCTGTCGGTTGGTGGCCAGAAAGAAAAGAAATCGATATTCAAAAAATGTTAAAAAACAGTATAGCAATTGGGGTATGGAAAGAAAATGAGTTAATTGGTTTTGCTAGAGTTGTTTCAGATGGTGTTTTTCGAGCGTACTTAGAAGATGTTGTTGTGCATGAGAGTGTAAGAAATAAAGGTATTGGTGAGAAGATGCTTACAATGTTGCTTGAAGAGATATCTCATATCAATATTGTGAGCCTATTTTGTGGAGAGAAGCTTATAAAGTTTTATGGTCAAAAACAATTTCAAGCGACGAAACAAATTGTGATGCATCGTAATCAAATAGTAAAAGAAATATGAGGTGTGAATGAGAATGAAGGCAACAAGAGCATATTGTGTATCGAAAAGAAAAGCGACAGAAGATTCTCCTGATGGTTGGAATGCAACATGTATGAGGCTAAATAATAAAATATTTGCGATATTGAACCATGAAGAAGGCGAAAAAGCGACAATTACATTAAAATGTGATCCAGAACTTGCGCTAAGATTAAGAGAAGAGTATCCAGAAACAATCATTCCGGGGTATCATATGAATAAAAAACATTGGAATACGGTGTATATACATAAAGATGTAGAACAGGTACAAATTAATAAGATGATTGATTGGTCGTATGATTTAGTTCTACAATCATTTTCAAAGAGAAAGCAGCAAGAGTTATTAGATTAATATGTATAAGGGGTGGATGTATTGAAAGACACGATCAAAGATACATATGATAAATTAGCGAGTACATATAAAGAAAATCTAGATGTGGCAAATCCATATAACAGCTATTATGAAAGACCAGCGATGATGGAGATGGTTCCAAAGAAATTAGAAGGGAAGAGTATACTAGATGCCGGATGTGCAGCTGGATGGTATACTTCTCAATTTGTAGAAAGAGGAGCAAATGTTACTGCAATTGACGTAAGTTATGAAATGGTAAAAGCTGCAAAGGAAAGTATGGGTGATAAGGCAACGTTTCTTTGTCATGACTTGCAAGAAATATTACCGTTTGAAGATCATACTTTTGATGTAATTGTAAGTTCGTTAACCCTTCATTATTTAGAAAATTGGAATCAAGTATTTCAGGAGTTTCGTCGCGTACTGAAGCCAGGTGGAGAATTTATATACTCCATTCATCATCCTTTTATGGATTTTACAAAGTTTACTTGTAAAAATTATTTCGAAAAACAATTATTATTAGATACTTGGGTTAAACCAAACATTACAATTGAAGTTGAATTTTTTAGAAGGTCACTTCAAGACATTATGAATGAAACAACAAATTATTTTGTGTTAGAAAAAATGGTTGAACCGAGGCCCGTTGAAAAGATGAAAGAAGTAAATGAAAAATCTTATCATTATTTAAATACAAATCCACATTTTCTTATTGTTAAAGCAGTGAATAAATAGCTAGTAAAATGATTATATTTTACTAGCTATTTTGCAGTTTTAAATGATGAAATAGGAGTTTTGAAATGAATACGAAACGAAATAGATTACTATACGCAATGTTTACAATCCTTGTTATTATTTTAGGGCTTAGTTCAAGAAAGTTTGCTTTCGCGCTGCCGCCTCTATTAAATGATTATTTAGGTGATGCTTTATGGGCGTTAATGATTTTCATTGGATTCGGATTTTTATTTCCTAAAATAGCGACGAAGAAATTGGCTTTTATTAGTTTAATGTTTTGCTACGGGATTGAAGTGAGCCAATTGTACCATGCCGAATGGATAGATAGCATTCGTGCAACGACTTTAGGTGGACTCGTGTTAGGTTATGGATTTTTGTGGAGTGATTTAGTGGCTTACACAATTGGTGTTGGAATAGGATTTCTTTTTGAGTTGATTTTACGGAAGAAATAAGTGAGTTTAAATGGGGGGATTTATTATGAGGGATATATTAGAAATTGTAAAATTTTGGTTTTGTGATTATGATGTCAAAGCTACTGAAATAAAAGCAAATGTAATAAAGATTCATTGTAATAATAAATCTTATATTTTAAAGGAGAAGGGATCGATAAAACAGCTTTTAGTTGAAATAAACGCATTAGAACAGCTTGAGGAAAAGGGGGTTAAAGTACAAAGAATAGTTAAAACGAGTAATAATGAAAGGTATGTATTTTACAAAGAGAAGTATTATTGTGTGTATGAATATGTTGCTGGAGATGTACTTGAAATAAAAGATATAGAAAATCTGAAAGAGCTAGGAGGCACAATCGGGGAAGAAATAGCGTATCTACATCAAGTTCTTAATTCAATAGATAGTGGAAATGGGTTCGCAAAGAGAGATTTATACAAGGTAGTATACGGTTGGGCTTTACCTATTTTAGAAAGGAATGAGCATGTTCATCAGGATGTAATTCGAAAAATGAATCAAATACATACAAATTTCAAGGAAACAATCCGCCCATTACGAAAACAAGTCATTCATCGCGACATGCACTTATCAAATGTAATCTTTAAAGAGAATGAATTTCAAGGATTTATAGATTTTGAACTGTTAGAAAAGAATATTAGAGTATTTGATTTATGTTATTGTTGTACGAGTATTTTGAGTGAATTATATAGTGATAAAGAATTAAGAGAGAAATGGCAACATATCATTAGTAAAATTTTTGAAGGGTATAATAAGCAGGGCGTTTTAACGCGAGAAGAACTACAATCCATTTGGTATGTTATGCTTTCTATTCAAGTTATATTTATTACTTATTTTGTTCAGTTAAAAGATTTATTAAAGTTAAATGAAGAGATGTTTTTCTGGATTTTTGCTAATAAAGAGGCTATTGAAGAGTCAATAGAAAGGATCGCACGAAAATGAAAAAAATTATATTAATAGGTTCTGGTGGTTCAGGAAAATCTACACTAGCAAGGCAGTTAGGAAATAAATTAAATATTAAAGTACATCATCTTGATGCGTTATTTTGGAAACCGAATTGGGAAGGGGTACCGAAAGAGGAGCAAAGAACGGTTCAAAATGAATTAGTTAAAGAAGATGAGTGGATTATTGATGGGAATTATGGTGGGACAATGGATATAAGAATGAACGCAGCTGATACAATTATTTTTCTTGATATTCATAGAACAATATGTGCTTATCGTGCTTTTAAAAGAGTTATACAATATCGAAATAAAACAAGACCGGATATGGGCGCGGGATGTAAGGAAAGATTTGATTTGCAATTTTTTAAATGGATATGGGAATATCCTAAGACGAAGCGACCTACAATTTTAAAGAAGTTAAATCAATTGAGTAAGGATAAAGATGTTATTATTTTAAAATCTACAAATGAAGTAAGACTATTTTTAGAGAAGTACAATGCTATAAATGGTTAGATTATAAAAAGAAATAACCTGGGGGTATAGAATTGGATAGATTTATTAGGCTAGTTGATTCTAATATGGTGAAAATTCCAGCAGGAAAAGTAGAATTAAGAGATGATCGAATAAAGAAAGAATGGAAAGTCCAAGTTAATTCGTTTCTTCTTGCAAAGTATGTTGTAACGATGGAATTATATGATGCGATTACGAATCATACATCAAATTTATCCAAAGATAAAAACAAACCAGTTGTAATTTACATAGATGACCTTGGATTTAGGCTCGCTAAGTCCATTTAGAAAAATTATAAGAGCAAAATAATATAGATAAGATTTAAAGTAAGGAGTGTTTTAAGTGGCACGTGTTTTATTCATTAATGCTGGATCAGAAGGACATATAAATCCAACGTTGCAAGTTGTAGAAGAATTAGTTTCGCGTGGGGAAGAGGTAGTTTATTTTTCAATAGAAGCTTTCAGAGAACGTATTGAAAAAACAGGGGCTATTGTAAGAACAATTGACGACCAAAGGTTTATAAAAGCATTTCTTTCCGGTGGCCGAAATTATTTGCAGGAAAGAATAAATGGCCTTCTACATACAGCAGATGTTATTATACCAAGTGTTCTTGAACAAATTGAAGGAGAACATTTTGATTATATGATTCATGATTCGATGTTTGGCTGTGGCCGTATAATTGCTCAAATTTTAAAGCTTCCGGCAATAAATTCCTGTACATCTTTTGCACAAGATGAAAAATCATTTCAACAAATGTTAGATCACTTGTCTAAAAGTATCCCAGTGAAAGTTCAGGAGAGGATACATAATGATTTTGAAAGATTAACTAAGGAGGTTGCGGAAAAGTATAGTGTTGAAATAAACTCACCATATGAAGTTTTCTGTAATCCAGCGTCACTTACTATTGTATATACAATAAAAGAGTTCCAGCCTTTTGGAGATATGTTTAATGAAACATTTAAATTTGTAGGTCCATCCATCCCTGCACAAGTAAAAAATGAAGACTTTGATTTTACTTCAATTGAAGAAAAAAGCCCGATTTACATTTCGCTAGGCACTGTTTTTAATGAAGCGCTTGATTTTTATAAACTGTGTATGAAGGCGTTCGAGAATAGCGAGCATACTATTGTGATGTCTATTGGTAATAAAACGAACATAAGTGATTTAGGTGAAATTCCTAAAAACTTCATTGTGAAAAACTATGTATCACAAACGAAACTACTTGCATATACAAAGTTGTTTATTACACATGGTGGAATGAACAGTACACATGAAGGGCTATATAACGGGATTCCACTCATTGTAATTCCGCAAAGTGCGGATCAGCCAGTAATCGCAAAGCAAGTGGAGAATCTAGGGGCTGGGATTAAGTTATCTATGAAAGAATTAACTGAAGAACAATTACGTGAAAGTGTAGAACTTGTATTAAATAATCCATCATATAAAGAAGTTGTATTGAATTTGAAGGAATCTTTCCGAAAATCTGGTGGCTATCAGGAAGCTGCTGATGAGATTTTTACATTTATAGGTCAATAATAAATAGAAAAGTAAACATGAGAAGAGTGTCTATATGAAATGAAATAGACACTCTTTTTTATATGAAGCGGAGAATTCGTTGTTTTGAAATGTTAAATATTCTGTTTTGTAAATTCGGACCATAGTTTTACGTGTTACTAATGCTTTCATCATTTCTGCACAACTTCTGCACATAATTTGATGATTTCTATGTCATGATATATTCATCAAGTGAAATGTTTCACAAGAAATGAAATATATTTTCACTGCGGTGTATGCATAACACACACATACATCGTTACAAGATTGTCTCTTGTTATTCTTTTACATCGAAGCCCACATTACACTACGAATTATAACAAGAAGGGGACAGGAACATGAAGAATCGCTTTTTAAAACAACTACAAAATATGAAAATGAACAAAAAAAGTTTAGGAGCTGTAGCATTAACAGCCGGAATTATTGGCACGACACTTATTCCTCAAAACGCATACGCGCACGGTTTTGTTGAAAAGCCGAGCAGCCGATCTGCTTTATGTAGTCCAACTTATGGTGCACTAAATGTAAACTGCGGAAGTGTTATGTATGAACCACAAAGTTTGGAAGCTCCAAAAGGGTTCCCGCAAACAGGCCCAGTTGATGGTCAAATCGCTTCTGCAGGTGGTAAGTTTGGTGGTATTTTAGATCAACAAACTGCCGATCGTTGGTTTAAAAATACAATTACAGGCGGGGAAAATACATTTACGTGGAAATATACAGCGCCTCACTTAACGAGCAAATGGCATTACTATATTACAAAAAAAGGATGGAATCCAAATAAAGCGCTCACAAGAGCAGATTTTGAACCAATTGGAACTGTGCAACATGATGGTTCTGCAGCCTCAAATCATTTAACTCACAAAATCAATGTACCTACTGATAGAAGTGGATATCATGTAATTTTAGCAGTATGGGATGTAGCTGATACTGCAAATGCATTTTATAATGTAATTGATGTTAATCTCATCAATGATGTGAAACCAGATACAGAAGCTCCAAGTATTCCAAATGGAATTCAGGCACAAAAAATAACAGCGAATAGTATAGAACTAGCTTGGAACGCTTCTACGGATAATATAGGGGTAAAAGGATATCAAATTTTCCGTAACGGAGAGATGGTTGATACAGCAACAGGAACTCATTTTATTGATAAAAAATTACAACCAAGTACAGAATACTCTTATACTGTAAAAGCAATTGACACAGCTGGAAATGTATCGAAAGAAAGTGCAACGCTTACAGTGAAAACAACAGTTGAGGCTCCTGATACAGAAGCACCAACACAACCAAAAGGATTACATAGTATGGGAACGACAGCGTCAAGTGTGGATCTAATGTGGAGTCCTTCTGACGATAATATTGGTGTAGACCATTACGATATTTATAGAGAAACAAAAGGATCAATGGAAAAAATTGCAACATCCAATACGACTTCTTATATGGATAAATATTTACTCTCTAATACTACTTATAAATATGTAGTGAAAGCTGTTGATGTAGCTGGAAATGAATCTGTACAGAGTGATATATTCATAATTACTACAAAAACTGAAAGCGTTTCATATGAAGAATGGGATGCAAAGAAAGCATATGAAAAGGGAGATAAAGTTCTACACGAGGGAAAAGTATATGAAGCAGTCCAAAGTTATAAAGGAAATGGGGATCCAAACTGGATTTATGCCTTATCATTATGGAAAACAGTGTAAGATTTACCTTGGTATGAACTAAGAGATAATGGGCTTTGATGCAAAAGGACATCTTGAGAATTCATTTTTCTATAAATAAAAAAGGGCAGTATATGAATACATAAAGTAGTTTCATATACTGCCTTTTTTATTATGATAACATTTTCGTCATAAGTATATGCGGAATGCCATCTTCCATAAATACATCAGAAGAGGTTTGATAACCTAGTTTTTTATAAAATCCTTCAGCCTGTGTTTGACCGTGTAGTTTTACTTTTGTTGATTCTTTTTCACGAGCAATTTCTTCTAACGTTTGAATAATTACTTTTCCTAAACCGTATTTACGATAGTCTTTTAAAATACAAATACGTTCTAATTTTCCAGTTCCATCAACAAATCGTATGCGACCTTACCAACAGGAAGATTGTTATAATAAACTAAAATATGTTTACATTTCTCCCCGATTTCATCAAACATATCGAATTCATCTTCAAGTGGAACATTTTGTTCTTTTACAAATACTTCTTTTCGAATATGAAAGGCAGTTTCTAAATCTGTAAGTTCTGTTATGAGTTTGGAGTGCAAATTGTTCAATCCTTTCTAGTGTAATGTGCTTTTGTTTTCATAGTATATCATAACGTTACGTAATAACGAGAAAATATAAAAAAGCTGACTGTAAGAGTCAGCGTTCATTATAATTCCTGTATCCCGTTTTTTGTTCCAATAATCGCCTTACTAGTCATATTAACAAACAATCCGGTTTCAACTACACCAGTAATCATTTTTAATCTTTTGTGTAAATCGGAAGGAGTAGGTATATGATTAGGGAATATACAATCGATAATCATGTTATTATTATCGGTTATAAACGTTTCATTATTTTTTAAGCGTAACGTTGTTTGACATCCTAAAGATTGAATTTTACTTTCGGTTTGTTTCCATGCAAAAGGTATGATTTCAATAGGTAATGGAAAAGTCCCTAAACGTGTCACAACTTTTGATTCATCAACGATAATGATAAGTTCTTTCGAGGAGGAGGCTACAATTTTCTCACGAAGTAATGCACCACCGCCTCCTTTAATAAGCTGTAAATTAGAATCAATTTCATCAGCGCCATCAATTGTAAGATCAAGACTTTGTACGTCGTTTAACGAAATCAACGGAATATTTAGCTGCTGTGCCAATGCTTCCGTTTCCTTTGATGTCGGGACAGCTTGAATTGATAATCCCTCTTTTACACGTTGACCTAATTTTTGTATCGTCCAGTATGCGGTTGATCCTGTACCAAGTCCAACTTTCATGCCATCTTTTACAAAGTTAGCAGCATATTCACCAGCTATCTGTTTTAAATCCATCGCTTTACTCCGCCGGACGTGGTCCAGCATCAAGACCTGAACTTTCAGCTGTAAGTACTGGACGAACTACTATATCCTTATGTACACGCATTTGACAAGATAATCGTAAATGATCTTCAATTCCTTTTTCTGTCATCGCATTTTTTTCATTCGCACTCGCTTCACAAAAATCACCGGCTATAATTTCTACTCTACAAGTTGTGCAACGTGCTTTTCCGCCGCAACGATGGAGTATGTTTACACCGTTATCTTCAATTGCTAATACTAATTTTGTGCCTTCTTTTACATCAAAAGTTCCCGCACCTTCAATTGTTAATTTTGGCAAATTTGTTCCTCCTCACGTAAAATTGTACATAACATATTTATGACCGCGAATTATTGAACATAAACATAATTTTTTTATATGCCCCGTAACTTTTTTATTTGTTGAATCGTTAATTAAGTAAGCGCTGAAAAGGAGTGGTTATTTTGTGCACAAAAGTAACTCATATTTTGAAAAATCATATCGATATGAATCATTCAAATATAACTTTTTTAATTGAGCAATACGGAGAGTTGAAAAGATACTGTACATTTTTAACGAAAAATAAATGGGATGGCGAAGATCTTGCCCAAGAAACAGTTTGTAAAGTACTTCAAAAATATAGTAATAAAGATATTTGTATGACGCTCGTATATAAAATAGCTAGAAATCGTTGGTTAGATCAGATGAAGTCTAAGTCTGTTCATGAAAAAATAAGAGAACAAATCACTTTTGAAGAACCACAAGAGAATATTGCAGATTTGCATGAAATGGTAGGGAAAGTATTATCTTCATTAACTGTACAGCAATCCGCAATTTTATTATTAAAAGATGTTTTTCAATATAGTATCGCTGATATTGCTAAAGTATGTTCCGTATCGGAAGGGGCAGTAAAAGCTTCTTTGTTTCGGAGTAGAAATAGGTTGAAAACTGTAAGTGAAGAAGGGGTAGAGATAGTTGAATTCACAGACGATATGGAAGTTGTAGTAACGTCTATTCGAGAAGAGAGACCGGAATTATTAACGAAACTGCTTCCAACAATAGATTTTACTAAGTTACCATCTAAACAGCCAGTCTTATTATTTAATGTGAAACAACCTTCTTCCTACAGTTGTATGCTTTTAGCAGCATAACAATTATTGGAGGGATTTAAAATGAATGCAATTCCATATGTTGTAGAACAAACGAAATTAGGAGAACGTTCCTATGATATATACTCAAGGTTATTAAAAGACCGTATTGTTATTATCGGTTCAGAAATAAATGATCAAGTAGCGAGTAGTGTCGTAGCTCAATTATTATTTTTAGAAGCAGAAGATGCAGAGAAAGATATATTTTTATACATTAATAGTCCAGGCGGATCAACGACAGCAGGTTTTGCCATATTGGATACGATGAATTTAATTAAACCAGACGTGCAAACGCTATGCATGGGCTTTGCAGCATCATTTGGTGCATTGCTATTATTATCAGGTGCAAAAGGAAAACGGTTTGCACTCCCAAATAGTGAAATTATGATTCATCAGCCGCTTGGTGGTGCACAAGGGCAAGCAACGGAAATTGAAATCACAGCAAAAAGAATTTTAAAGTTAAAACATGATATTAATAAAATGATTGCAGAAAAAACAGGGCAACCGATTGAAAGAGTAGCACATGATACAGAAAGAGATTATTTTATGACTGCAGAAGAAGCAAAGGCATATGGGATTGTAGATGATGTTGTTACGAAAAAATAGCAGAAAACAGGCTAGAGAGTAAAGTATATTCTCTAGCCTGTTTTATTAATCTTTTATCCATTCATCGACTAACGTTTGATTCTTTTTAATCCATTTTCGCGCCGCTTCTTCGGGATCTTTCGTTTTATTTAACTCGACCATTAATGTACCAAGCTGTTCATCGTTCATTTTCCATTTATCAAAGTATTTTATGATATCTGGATGATCTTTTTCGAAACCTTTACGAACGGAGTAATAAATGTCATCTTTTTCACCATATACTTTCTTAGGGTCTTTTAAATATTTTAAGTCAAATTCTGAAAAACCCCAATGTGGATTCCAAAGCGTAACAGCGATTGGTTTCTTTTTCGTATATGCTTTTTTTAGTTCACTCATCAAAGCAGCTTCAGAAGACTGGACAAGTTTTAGCTTTATATCATATTCCTTCATCGCTTTATTCGTTAAATTCATAAGACTGCTGCCAGGTTCAATTCCGACAATTTTATTATCGAGTTCATCTTTATGTGCATTTAAATCTTCAATGCTGTTTATGTTTTTCACATAAGAAGGAACAACTAAACCTAGTCCGGTTCCTTCGTACCATTTTGATTTTAAGACAATATCATCTTTATAACGATCATTTAGTGGTTTATCCGTAACGGGTAGCCATACTTCTAAATTAGCATCAACATCACCGCGAGCAACACCAGTCCAAATTGCCGCTTTTTCTAAATACATGAGTTCAACTTTGTAGCCTTTTTGTTCTAGTAGTACCTTCCACATATTTGCAGTTGCAATGTTTTCTTTCCAACTTGTTACACCTAGTTTAATTTTTCCTTTCGAATTTGCATTTGTTGCATTACATGAAGAGAAAATCATAGTAATAAATAATGCAAGGCATATGAGCCATATTTTCTTTCTCATTAAAAACCTCCTAAGAAACGTTTGCTTTTTAAATAAATGTATAAGTAAGCATTCTTATTATGAACGGAAAAAAGAATTTTAAAGAAATCTTATAAATGTTATTTTTATGTAATATTTCTTTGCAAAATCGCAACACTATGTGAATAGATGGGTAGAAAAGGAGTAGTGACATGGATAATACAAAGGTACGTGTTGAAAACGTAACAAAAGTATTTGGGAAACACCCGCAAAGAGCGCTTACCTTATTAAAAGAAGGAAAAAGTAAATCGGAAATTTTGAAAGAGACAGGAATGAACGTTGGCGTAAAAAAGGCGACGTTCGAAGTATATACGGGAGAAATTTTCGTTATTATGGGATTGTCTGGTAGCGGGAAATCGACATTAGTTCGTATGTTAAACCAACTGATTAGACCAACAGCGGGGCATATATACATAGATGGAGAGGATATCGCAACGATGGGAAAAGAAGAGTTGCGAAGAGTGAGAAGAACGAAGATGAGCATGGTGTTTCAGAAATTCGCTCTATTCCCTCATCGTACCGTTTTGCAAAATGTTGCATATGGGTTGGAAATACAAGGAGTTCCAGTAGAGGAACGAGAGAGAAAAGCGTTAGAGTCCTTGAAGTTAGTTGGATTAGACCATCATAAAGATAATTATCCAAGTCAACTGAGTGGTGGTATGCAACAGCGTGTCGGCATTGCAAGAGCGCTTACGAATAATCCGGATGTTTTACTTATGGATGAGTCATTTAGTGCATTAGATCCACTGATTCGAAAAGAAATGCAAGATGAACTGTTAGAATTACAAGATAAAATGGAAAAAACAATTATTTTTATTACGCATGATTTAGATGAAGCCCTTCGAATTGGTGATCGAATTGCGTTAATGAAAGATGGAGAAGTTGTCCAAATTGGAACGCCAGAAGAAATTATGATGAGTCCTGCGAATGAATTTGTAGAGAAATTCGTGGCGGATGTGAATTTAGGAAAAGTAATAACGGCGGAATCTATATTAAAACGACCAGAGACGTTATTAATAGACCGTGGACCACGTGTAGCACTTCAAATTATGAGAAATGCCGGAGTTTCTACAGTTTATGTTGTTAACAAAAAATATGAGTTTTTAGGAATATTAACGGCAGATGATGCGAGTAAAGCAGTACAAAAGCAATGGCCGATTGCTGATTTATTACTTACCGATATTCCGCACGTGTATTTAGATACTTTACTAGAAGAAACTTATGCGAAAATGGCGGAGATGAAATATCCGTTACCAGTAATTGATGAGAAGAAAAGGCTAAGAGGAATTATTAAACGTGAAAGTGTCATTCAAGCTCTTGCAGGTAATATTGAAGAAGAGGTGAAAGACGATGAATAGTATACCACGTATTCCTTTAGGGGAATGGGTCGACTCATTTGTTGCAAGTTTATATGAGCACTTTGAAGGCTTATTCCGAGGATTCTCTTATATTATCGGCGGATTCGTTGATTTACTCACTAATTTTTTAACAATAATACCGGCCATATTGATGATTATTATTTTGTGTTTCCTCATTTGGTACACAACGAGAAAAGTATCTTTAGTTATTTTTACACTCATCGGATTATTATTTATTTTGAATATTAACTACTGGGCACAGACGATGCAGACATTAGCTCTTGTACTTACATCTGTTATTATTTCAATTATTGTAGGTATCCCAATTGGCATTTTAGCTTCGCAAAATGAACGGTTTTCAAAATTTTTAAAACCAACGTTAGATTTTATGCAAACAATGCCGGCTTTCGTATATCTTATTCCCGCGATTACATTTTTCGGAGTAGGAGTAGTACCTGGGATTATTGCATCGGTAATCTTTGCAATGCCACCGACAATTCGTTTTACTGACTTAGGAATTAGACAAGTTCCAGAAGATTTAATAGAAGCAGCGAATGCGTTTGGCTCTACCGCATCACAAAAATTATTTAAAGTACAATTACCACTCGCAACTGGAACGATCATGGCTGGTGTGAACCAAAGTATTATGCTCTCTTTATCAATGGTAGTAACAGCATCGCTTGTAGGAGCTCCAGGTCTTGGAGTTGATGTATACCGCTCTGTGACACAAGTTAATATCGGGATGGGATTTGAAGCGGGACTAGCCATTGTTGTCATTGCGATTATATTAGATCGTATTACACAAGGATTTCACCAAAAAAGAAGATAACAAGAAAACACACTTTATTATACAAAGTGTGTTTTTTGTTTGAATAGATTATATTCGAACGATAACAGAACCGTCAGCTGACGCAAAAACTTGTTTTTTTATTTCATTGATTTAATTCTTCGATGAATAACGATATGTTTGTTTAATAGCGACTTGAAAATCTCTTCTTAAGAAGAGGATTATGTGGTGGAAAAGTATAAGTAATAAAGTACATTTTTTGGAAATTATTAAGTGGAATAGCGAATATATTAGGAGACAGTGAAGTCATGTAAATAGATATTATTTTAGAAGAAATTATGAGAGGAGATGCTATTTTGTCTAAAAAGAAAAAAAGCAATGATGCCTTGGCAATAGGCGTCGGTATAGGGGTTGTAATCGGTGTAGTCCAAGGTTATTTTACAAATAATTTAGTAATCGGAATTGTGATTGGGATTGTAATTGGAGTTGTGGTTTTGAAGAAATAATGAGGTTTAAATTCATTTCAAAAATTGCTGTATCAAAAGAGTGAATCTTCGGAATATAAATCCTGTTTTTCCTTTTTTTATGATATTATATATGAAAAGGATGGTGATGAATATGTCAACAAATGTTCAAGTAAAACTAAACTGTTTTATTTGTGAAAAGCATAAAGGAAATATTATAGTTCCAGGTGGAGCTATTTACGAAGATGAACTGGTTTACGTTGGACATGTCCACTGGGATAGTGAAGAAACATACTTGGGTTATGTAATGATAGATATAAAAAGGCATGTACCTGGCCTCGCTGAACTAACAGATGAAGAAGCGAAAAGGTTCGGACTTATAACAAGTAGAGTAAGTAAAGCGCTAAAAGCAAGTGAAGGTGCGGAACATATTTACACTTTTGTTTCAGGAAATGGTGTATCACATATGCATATGCACATCATACCACGTTATGAAAATACACCAAAAGAGTTTTGGTCACCGACTGAAGTAGCGAAATGGAACGGTGCGCCTTATGGTGACGCAGAAAAAATCAAAAAACTATGCGAAAGATTACGAAAGTATATGGTGAGTGAATATGCATACAACAAATAATAGACAACATTCATGGGTTGGAAGTAGTGAAATGTGTTTAGACGAAGTTTCAGTAAAACAATATGGTGACATCGTGCTCGGTACATATGGTGGGAATATTAGTGCCGGAGCAAAAAAGAACGAAGATGGTGCGTTAGTTTGGTCAAATGGTGATTGGGAATTTGCAGCTATATTAGATGGACATAATAGTGCAGAAAGTGTTGATTTAGTAGTAAATACAATTCAAAAAGAATATGAAAATATAAAAGAAATGATGAATGAATCAATTGATATAGTATTTCGATCTATTGAAAATCATATTCTTACTATCTTTCAATCTTCTTCATTTAAGGAAAAGTGTCAAAGAATTAAAGGTGAAACAGCTTGCTTACTATGTGTAAGAAAAGAAAATTATATATGGTGGCTATCTATTGGAGACTGTTTAGTGTATGTATTTCATGATGAATTACACAAATTAGGACAATACGCACTAAATCAACGTCATTTTTACGAATGGATTGGTAACGTAAATACTTTTGATTTACCTGTTCCGTGCTATTCATCAGGGATTCGTGAATTACGTAATGGAAAGAATCGAATTGTAATGGTGACAGATGGAGTATTAGAATGCGGAGAACGTCGGTATGAAACTCCTGTAAATCTGTATAGTGATATGAATAGAAATAATATAAAACTTGAAGAAAGTGTTCATCATGTATTAGAGCACGTTCATCATCAATTCGGACGCGACAGTGCGACAATTATTAGTTGGGACATTGATAATAAAGGAAAGGCTACTTATCCGAGTGATCAGCCAGAGAAAATAAAAGTAAGAAAATAAAAGGAGAGGGTTTTCTGTCAATTACCAAAATAACTCTATTAATTTTATGGGTACTATGTATATTCGTTTTTGAAAAAATAGCAAGAAAAAGATTAAACATCCCGAAACAAAAGGGATGGGATAATCAATATGTGAATAAAACACATAAATGGGGGAATAGAATTATTATTTTCTCATATATAGTTGTTATTGCGATAAGTGCTTTTTTTCCAAACCGTATATTTATGGGGTATGTACCTCTTTTGTTTTTTATCACGTTATATGGATTTCAATCATATATGGAGTGGAAATATGATAAGGAATCGCGCGAGTTCTTGATTTCATTATTTGCAGCTACAGCGCTAATAATAACTGGATTAATTATATATTTCTTTCTTTAATAAATTTTCAATTAAATATTTAAAGGAGGGAAATAATGAATAGATCTGTATTACGTGTAGAAGTTATTATTTATAATGGAGATAACTCAAAAGTGCTCGTTCAATGCGATGAAAATGAATCATTTTATCGTTTTCCAGGAGGCTCTATTGAATTTGGTGAACCAGCAAAAGAAGCGATAATACGAGAATTAATGGAAGAATACGATTTGAAAATTGATGTCCAAGAGCTAGCTGTTGTAAATGAGTATATTTTCGAGTGGAACAACGAAAAAGGACATCATTGTACATTGATACATTGGGGAACTGTTCAAGAGATGGTTACAAATGAAATAAGGCATAAAGAACATGAGAATATTATATTAATATGGAAGAGCATAGAGGAATTAAAGGAGAAGCCAACATATCCTGAAGGAATTGTAAGTTATTTAGAAGAGAATAACCATAATATAGTCCACTTTGTTTCTAAAAATATATAAAGTAATTGGAGGGATAACAATGGATACCTCTACAATTTTAATTATTATTATTGGACT
Source organism: Bacillus cereus group sp. MYBK101-2 (assembly GCF_051918845.1). Taxonomy (NCBI): domain Bacteria; kingdom Bacillati; phylum Bacillota; class Bacilli; order Caryophanales; family Bacillaceae; genus Bacillus; species Bacillus cereus group sp. MYBK101-2. The sequence goes on from NZ_JBQAIE010000005.1 coordinate 160,229, forward strand.
GGGTATAGGTGGTTACTTTTTAGAACAGTTTTTAAGAAGAAAATTAAATATGGAGAAAAGAGGCTTCTTTGGTTATAAGCATGTGAATAGTTTACATGTAAAATTAGAAATAGGTCTTATTATTATTTATGTAATAAGTAGTTGTTATTATATGTTTAAATTTGAAAACGCTAAAATGGCTTATGCCATGTTCACTTATTTAGGAATATCATGGACTTTAAGAGCATGGATGGAATGGAAATATGATAGAGAATCAAAAGAATATATACTTTCGATAACGGGAATGGTTTCTTTTATATTGATGCTCTCGATACTATTTTATTTCGTTCCACCTGCTACATAATAAATTCATTAATAATAGCACAAATAATGAAATAACCAATAAATAAGAAACCATCTACTGCTAAATGGTTTCTTATTTATTTAAGCATTTATCCCGCATTAACGGGCAGTAAGATCCTCACCTCAAAATTCAGCGGAAGCAAAGAAGTTAGGTGGGGGATCAACTGCCCGTAAAAGCCCGATTGGTTCAACTAATAATCAGTGGGGGATGAACAAAACCCCCACTGATTAAAGTTTCACTTTATTTTAGCTAAAATAGATGTAACGAAATTTGTTTTATCCTCTGCATATTGATGTTTATCATTAGGATTGGCTTGTGAAAGTTGAATCTTTAATTGTTCATATTGTTTACGAGCAGTTTTATTGTCTATTAAGTAATCACGAAATTGTAATTGTTCTATTAAATATGTATTCCCTCGTTCATACATATGAATTTGATGAGTTCTTGGCTCACCTTTATTAAAATAATATCGTTCAGGCAATACATCTTTTCTATATTTATAGTTTAGTAGTTCTAACTTTTTAATACAATATATACCATCCCTATAATTTTCTAATTCAATTGCTATATCAATAATGGGCTTTGCACTTAAATGTGGAATAGAAGTACTACCAATATGGTGTATCGCTAAAATATGTTCGCCAATTTGTTCCTCAATGAATTGTTTCTCCTTTACAAATTCAATTGCCCACTCTTCAGTCCACGGAACTAAAAACACTTTACCATAGGGTAAACCTAACATTTAATTAGCACCTCTTTCAAAATGGTTTTCAATAAAGGTAATTACATTTTCTTAAAGCTTCTCAAAACAAGATATTCCCACAATCTCCAAGGAAGAATTTTCTTTGCAAAGATCATAAATTTTACACCTTTACCGATTGGATAACGTAAATTCATACGCTTAGACTCAGCAATTTCTACAATTTTATTAGCAACATCTATCGGATTACCAAATGTATCACTGCCGCTATTAATATGTTTTTGTATTTTGTCCATATATTCTTTGTAAGGAGAAATAGTATCAGATTGGTTTGTAGCTAGTTGTTTACCAACTTCCCATATATTCGTGTTATAAGAACCAGGTTCCACTAAAGCAACATTTATTCCGAACGGTTTTACTTCTAAACGAAGGGATTCGCTCCATCCTTCTAATGCATGTTTTGAAGAAACGTAAGGAGATAGACCAGGGAATCCAACTTGACCACTAATGCTGCTTATATTAATAATTTTTCCGCTTTGTTGTTCTCTCATATAAGGTAAAACAAGCTGAGTAATTGATATAGCTCCAAAAAAGTTCGTTTCAAATTGTTTACGGTATTCCTCTACTGGAATTTCTTCTACAAAGCCACCATTTGCATATCCTGCATTATTAATGAGGAGGTCCACTTTGTTTATTTCTTTTAAAAATAATTGAAAGTTATGTAAAGAGTTTTGATCGGTTACATCTAATTGTTGAATTTTTATGTTTTGCTGTAAGTTGAGTTGAGTAACTTGAGATAATAAGTTTCCTTGTTTTTCAAGGTTTCTCATTGTTGCGATAACTAAATAATCTTTTTTTGCGAGTTCGAGTGTAGTTAATAGTCCGAATCCACTTGAAGCTCCTGTAATAACCGCGATTTGTTTATTCATTTTCTGCCAGCTTTCTTTTTCTTTTATCATAACGAGTTATGATAAGAAAATCTATTATTCTTACACTTTCTTTGAAAGCTATTCATGTTAATTCTATATTCTATGGTTTTTAAAGAGGGAATTATACGGACTTATCGTATATAGAGAAGTGAGTATGAATACGTTTATGAAATGAGGGAAGAGAGATGGCCCATGTGAAAGATGTATTAGCAGATCAGTTATTAGCGAATGCAAACGATCCTAGTTGGTATATTCCGTTTTCAGATGCAGTTAAGGGTTTATCTGAGAGGGAAGCTTTCTGGAAACCGAATGAAGAGAGTAACAGTATAGCTGAAATTGTACAACATTTATTGTATTGGAATTCTACGTGGCAAACTAGATATAAAGAATCGAATGTGAATGCTGTGCCTGCTATCGGAGATAATAACAAAAGTTTTATGCTTTCAAATAATCAAACTTTCGATGAATTACGAGAAAAACTACTAGAGAAACTGTTACTATGGCAAAATCTCATAAATGAGGAAAAGGTTGAAAGTGACGTAGTGGGATTTCCTGTTTCTGCAAAGTGGTGGGAAGTGCTAGCCAATGTAACTACTCATAATGCATATCATATCGGTCAAATTATTTACATCCGAAAATTACAGAAGAGTTTTGATGGTGAATAAGATAATAATTTTCAAATTAGGTGAACAAAAGTGGACAAAACGAGACTAATGTCTCATTTTGTCCACTTTTTTATTTTCAACATAGAGAGAAAACCTATTAAATCAAGGATTGGAAATTGGCACGGTACTTGCTATATAAAAGATGAACAAGAAAATAGGAGGGCTGAACATGTTAAAAACAACTGAAAGTAAAGGGAATGGAATTACGAAAGAACAAGCTCGCTGGATGTACGAAAAAATGTTAGAGATTCGTAAGTTTGAAGATAAGGTGCATGAATTATTCGCGCAAGGCGTTCTGCCAGGTTTCGTTCATTTATACGCTGGGGAAGAAGCGGTAGCAGTTGGTGTATGTGCTCACTTAACGGATAGTGACAGTATTACAAGTACGCATAGAGGCCATGGGCATTGTATCGCAAAAGGTTGTGATTTAAACGGTATGATGGCTGAACTTTTCGGGAAAGCGACAGGATTATGTAAAGGTAAAGGCGGATCCATGCATATTGCTGATTTAGATAAAGGAATGCTTGGTGCAAATGGTATTGTAGGCGGTGGTTTCCCGCTTGCTTGCGGCTCGGCATTAACAGCTAAATATAAAGGAACAAAAGATGTAAGTGTTTGTTTCTTCGGTGATGGAGCAAATAATGAAGGTACGTTTCATGAAGGGGTTAACTTAGCGGCGATTTGGAAGTTACCAGTTATTTTTATCGCTGAAAATAACGGTTACGGTGAAGCAACGACATTTGAATATGCTTCAAGTTGTGATTCTATTGCGGATCGTGCAAAAGCTTATAACATTCCAGGTGTTCAAGTGGATGGAAAAGATCTGCTAGCTGTATATAAAGCTGCTGAAGAAGCAGTAGAACGTGCGCGTAATGGCGGTGGTCCAACAATAATTGAATGTATGACATATCGTAATTACGGTCATTTCGAAGGTGAAGCACAAACGTATAAAACTTCAGAAGAAAAAGAAGAACATTTAAATGAAAAAGATGCGATTGTGAATTTCCGTAAGCATTTAATTCATGAAGCTTTATTAACTGAATCTGAGCTTGTAGATATGGAAAAGGCAGTAGATGAAGCGGTTCAAAAATCAATTGAATTTAGTGAAAATAGTCCATATCCAGAGGATGAAGAGTTATTAAAAGATGTATACGTTTCTTACAAATAAGAGGAGGGTGAAAAATAATGACTAGAACAGTAAGTATGTCAACTGCAATTAATGAAGCGATGAAAATCTCAATGCGTCGTGATGAAAACGTAATTTTAATAGGAGAAGACGTTGCAGGTGGTGCACAAGTTGATCACTTGCAAGATGATGAAGCATGGGGCGGTGTTCTTGGTGTTACGAAAGGCCTTGTACAAGAATTTGGCCGAAATCGTATTTTAGATACACCAATTTCAGAAGCGGGTTACATGGGAGCGGCAATGGCAGCTGCGGCAACAGGACTACGTCCGATTGCTGAATTAATGTTTAATGATTTTATCGGTAGTTGTCTTGATCAAGTATTAAACCAAGGTGCAAAGTTCCGCTATATGTTCGGTGGTAAAGCGAAAGTGCCAGTTACAGTACGTACGATGCATGGTGCAGGTTTTAGCGCAGCTGCACAACATTCACAAAGTTTGTATGCGTTATTTACGAGCATTCCAGGTATAAAAGTTGTCGTTCCTTCTACTCCATATGACGCAAAAGGCTTATTATTAGCGGCAATTGAAGATGATGACCCAGTAATCTTCTTTGAAGATAAAACACTTTACAATATGAAAGGTGAAGTGCCGGAAGGGTATTATACAATTCCATTAGGTAAAGCAGATATTAAACGAGAAGGTTCTGATGTAACAATCGTCGCCATTGGAAAACAAGTTCATACAGCACTTGTAGCTGCTGAGCAATTATCGAAAAAAGGACTTGAAGTAGAAGTAATTGATCCACGTTCTTTATCACCACTGGATGAAGATACGATTTTAGCATCAGTTGAAAAAACAAATCGCCTTATTGTTATTGATGAAGCAAATCCAAGATGTAGTATCGCAACGGATATTGCGGCACTTGTAGCGGATAAAGGATTCGATTTGTTAGATGCACCAATTAAACGAATTACAGCACCACATACACCAGTTCCGTTCTCACCACCACTTGAAAAGTTATATTTACCAACGCCGGAGAAAGTAATTGAAACTGTATCAGAAATGATCGGAGACCAATCTTTATTACATGTGTAATGAAACGATGAGAAGGGAGAGAGAAATATGGCTGTAGAAGTTGTAATGCCGAAGTTAGGTATGGCGATGAAAGAAGGTATTATTACGAGCTGGAATATTAAAGCAGGCGATCATGTATCAAAAGGTGAACTAATTGCTAGTATTAATTCGGAAAAAATCGAAACTGAAATAGAAGCACCAGCGGATGGAACTGTTCTTGATATAGCTGTAAGTGAAGATGAGGGAGTTCCACCTGGCACTGTCATTTGCTATATCGGTAAGCTGAACGAAAAAGTAGAAATCAATGAAAGTATAAATGTTGTAGAAGAAAAAGCACCTAATCTAGAGCCTAAAAAGGTCCAACATCCAGAACCATATGCGAAAGAAGTGGCGAAGAAAAGAATCAAAATTTCACCTGTAGCGAAGAAAATTGCAAAGTCTGAAAATCTAGATATCAAAGCATTAGTTGGTACAGGCCCTGGCGGAAGGATTACAAAAGTAGACGTATTAAAAGCGATTGAAGAAAGAGTAACAATTCCAGAAGTACTTGAACAAGAAGAAAGTAAAGTAATTCCTGTTACTGGTATGCGGAAAGCAATCGCAAACCGTATGCATGCAAGTTTACAAAATAGTGCGCAATTAACATTAACGATGAAAGTAGATGTTACAGATTTAGTTGCTTTACATAAAGAAATAGCGTCAGTTGTACAAAAACGATACGATAACAAACTAACTATTACGGATTTCGTTTCTCGTGCTGTTGTATTAGCGCTTGGAGAGCATAAAGAAATGAACAGTGCTTATATGGATGATACAATTCATCAATTTGAACATGTTCATTTAGGCATGGCAGTCGCATTAGAAAAAGGATTAGTCGTTCCAGCTATTCGCTTTGCTAATAATCTATCTGTAGTAGAGTTATCTAAACAAATTAAAAACGTTGCACAAAAAGCAAGAGAAGGTAGTTTAAGTAGTGATGATATGCAAGGGACAACCTTTACAATTAGTAATTTAGGTAGCTTCGGTATTGAATATTTTACGCCAGTATTAAATACACCTGAAACTGGTATTTTAGGTGTAGGTGCAATTGAACATGTTCCAGTATATAAAGGGAAGAAAATAAAAAAAGGCAGTATGTTACCTTTAAGTTTAACATTCGATCATCGTGTATTAGATGGTGCACCAGCAGCTGCATTTTTACGCACAATTAAACGTTATTTAGAAGAACCTGTAACAATTCTTTTATAAAGAGAAGGTGAGAGAATGAGTAAACTAGTCGTTATTGGTGGCGGACCTGCTGGCTATGTAGCGGCAATTACCGCAGCTCAAAATGGAAAAGATGTCACTCTTATTGATGAAGCTGATCTTGGCGGGACTTGTTTAAATGTTGGGTGTATGCCTACAAAATCATTGTTAGAAAGTGCGGAAGTGCATGACATTGTGAGAAAAGCGAATCATTATGGAGTTACACTCAATAATGGAAGTATATCAATTGATTGGAAGCAAATGCAGGCGAGGAAATCACAAATCGTAACGCAGCTCGTCCAAGGAATTCAATATTTAATGAAGAAAAATAAAATAAAAGTTATACAAGGTAAAGCGAAATTTGAAACGGATCACCGTGTTCGAGTTACAAACGGTAATAAAGAAGATGTAGTAGATGGAGATCAGTTCATTATAGCGACAGGTTCAGAACCGACTGCATTACCCTTTGCTCCATTTGACGGAAAGTGGATTTTAAATAGCAGCCATGCAATGTCCATAGATTATATACCAAAATCATTATTAATCGTTGGCGGTGGTGTAATAGGATGCGAGTTTGCAAGTATTTATAGTCGTCTTGGAACAAAAGTTACGATTGTTGAAATGGCACCGCAATTATTACCAGGTGAAGATGAAGATATCTCACACATTTTAAGAGGGAAACTAGAAAATGATGGTGTAGAAATATTTACAGGAGCAGCTTTAAAAGGATTAAATAATTATAAGAAGCAGGCTTCATTTGAATATGAAGGAAGTATCCAAGAAGTTAATCCAGAATTTGTTCTCGTTTCTGTCGGCCGAAAACCACGTGTACAACAATTAAATTTAGAAAAAGCAGGCATTCAATATTCAAATAAAGGAATTTCTGTGAATGAACATATGCAAACCAATGTATCACATATTTATGCAGCAGGTGATGTGATTGGTGGAATCCAGCTTGCTCACGTTGCATTCCATGAAGGAACGACGGCAGCATTACACGCGAGTGGAGAAGATGTAAAAGTAAACTACCATGCTGTACCTCGCTGTATTTATACCGCTCCAGAAATTGCTAGCGTCGGTATAACAGAAAAAGATGCAAAAGAGCAGTACGGTGACATACAAATTGGCGAATTTCCTTTTACAGCGAATGGAAAAGCGCTTATTATTGGAGAACAAACGGGGAAAGTAAAAGTTATTGTGGAACCAAAATATCAAGAAATTGTAGGGATTTCTATTATTGGTCCACATGCAACTGAACTGATTGGACAAGGAACTGTAATGATTCATACAGAAGTTACCGCTGATATAATGAGAGATTATATTGCAGCGCACCCAACTTTATCTGAAGCGATTCATGAAGCGTTATTGCAAGCTGTAGGACATGCTGTACATGCTTAAATGAAAATATAATAAACCACTATTCTCTAAATGAATAAGAGAATAGTGGTTTGCATTTTTACAGAAAAAATTGAATATCCTATTATTTTTTTACGTCAATCGCTGAAGTAATATCGTTCCAATCAGCAGCTAAATTAGCAGTTTTACCGTACCAATCAGCATGTTTAAATACAACACCTTTTCCATATCCCTGTGTAGAAGTATGCTCCCAAAGTGTCGTTGAATAACTTGCTGAAGGCGATGCTGTACTTACAGAGGAAATTCTGTCGTTCCAGCTAGATGGTAAGTTTTTAAAGCCGCTGCTCCAGTAAATATATTGGCCACCTTTATCTTTATGTTCATAAAAATCAGTACTACCAGCACCGCTACCTAAAGGATTAATTTTATTTTTAAGTACTTTTTTATCCTTTTCAATATAAGCATCTAATGTTTCGCGGCTAGTAAAACCATAAGCTAGCCAATCTCCATTTTCATTTTGCTCTGGTAATACCATAGTAATTTGGATGTCTTTCTTATCTTGATCACTTAATTTTGTAAGAGAATTAACATTCTGTTCATCCACTTTTAAATAATCAAAAGACTTAATTGTGTTACTTTTTTCTTCAGCGCTTACTGCACCTAGTCCCCCAGTTAATGCAAATCCAGCTACTAATGTCCCTGCTACTAATTTCTTCAACATATAACCATCCCTTTTTGTTTAGATTTTTGTACAGGTGAATATTTGTACTAGTAAAATGTATTCTAATTATCAACTATTGTAAATATTCTGAAGTTTTAGAAATAAAAGGCGGAATATTTACAGTTTTGCATTTTTTCTTTAGAAAAAATAGTTATTGGAATGATATAATAAATAGATATATCGCTTTTGTTGGATGTTAAAATGTTTTAGGGGGGAAGTCTTTGAAGTATTTTAATAAAGATTGGTATAAAGAAATGCAAGTATCTGGTTTTTTAAATTTCCCAGAAACAGTAGAAGAATGGGAAGAGATGTTGCGAGAGAGCGAAAAGGTAGGAGTGGATTATAAGCAAAGTTTAAGAGAAGACGTGGAAGAAAAGAAAGAAGATTTATTAAAGTTCCTCCCTAAATCACTGCATCCATACATTCATGACAATACAATTAATTCAGAATACCCAACGGAAAAATTAAAGAGACTTATGCTTGAGTGGACAAAAGATTATGAGAAAAGAATGAATGATTTAGAGCAAGCCTATATAGATAATTATAATTCTATAAAAGAAAAGCTCGCGCAGAATGTCGTTCAACTACATGAATACTCACTACATGACAGTGTAGTCAAATCAGTGGAGAAAAAATCAGAAGCTACGCTAATTATAACTTTAGATTGCAGTGGTACTTTCAGTGAATTTGATAAACTACAAGCAACTTTTACAGGAGTAACGAAATGTTCTATCCCGGAAAATTTTGAAGGTGCTTGGTGGTTAAGTCATGAGATAAATCTTACGAATGAAGGATTCGAATTGGGCGTTTTATTTGATTGCCCATTTGAAGAAGTGACGATTTGTGCAAAAGATGTATTGCTTAAGATAGGTAACTAGTAAACTTTATAACTTTACAAACAAAAAAACAGTCTTATAAGACTGTTTTTTTATTTAGATGCTAAATTATCAAGTTTCCAATATGTATCTGTTAACGGCGCAGATTTGCTATCTATGTATAAATACATATTATTTAAATCTTTTGGTGAAGTTTTCATATTAAATACAATATCGGTAGTTAAAGAAAACTCAGATGGAACCTTTTTAGCATTTTCATTTTGTATAACTTCACCTTCGTATTTTTTACCCGTTTTTTCATCTTTTATGAAATATTTTATTTCTGAAAGATCTATCGTTTGTCCGTCAGCACGAGCGTTATTTATAGTAACACGAGCTGTGAGACGCCACTCTTTGTCTATTTTTTCGAATTTAGCATTTTCAACAGTTGCTCTATAGTATTCATTTTTAACTATTTCCCCATAGTGCATTGCATTCTTTTCAAGAGCGCTCTTTTCTTGTTTCGGTGCAGTATTCCCACTACATCCTGCCATAAGTCCTGTAAATAATAGTGCTGTACAAGTTACTTTCATTATAGATTTCATAATAATTCCTTTCTGTGTTAAAAAGTAAAACATAGGAATAATTTTACATGAATAGGAAAGGAAATGGAAGCATATTTGCAGAATATGCAAATATGCATTTATTTTGTTGTCAAGTTAATGGAATAGAAAGAGGGAGAAAGCTGAATAAAACAGAGTGAACAAGAATTAAAAATATTGTAACACGGAAGAGACATGCATATAATTAAAATAAAGATAAAGTTTCAGAATCTTCAATGACGGCGGTGGATACATGTTTACTGAAGAGCGCAGAGAGAAAATTTTAGAATTACTTAAGAAAAATGGAAGGGTAATTGCTAAAGATCTTGCGGAAAGTTTCGATATGTCTATTGATTCTATAAGAAGAGATTTGTCTATTATGGAGAAGGATGGCTTGTTAAAAAGAACACATGGAGGTGCAATCGAACTTACTAGAGTAAAAAATTTAACTGCTGAACCATCGAAATGTTATCGTGATAGTTCACTAGGTGAAGAAGCGATTGCGAAAGTTGCTGCATCCTACATACAAGAAGGAGATTCCGTTTTTATTGGTGGAGCTTCTATCCATTATGCCATGTTAAAATATTTACCTGAAACATCATTTACAGTGATTACGAATGCTTTAGAAATTGCTAGTAAGTTAAGGGAGTATAAGAATGTAGAAACATATTTAATTGGTGGAAAGGTGAAATCATCAGGAAATATGACAGATACACTTGCCTCTGAAATGATCAATAGATTGTCTATTGATTTGTATTTCTCTACAGGTGGCGGCATTTCATTGGATGGTATAAGTACTGCCACGCCGGAAGTTGCTTATTTTGGAAAAACAGTAAGTAAAATTGCTAGAAGAAATATTTGTTTAGCTCCGCATACTAAACTTGGAAGAGATTGCTTTATAAAAGGAGAGTCACTGAGAGAAATTGAACTTATAATAACAGATGAAGAAGCTCCTAAAGAAATAATTCAACAATTTGAGAAACAAGGCAAAGAAATTTTGATAGCATCAATAGATTGCATTTAAAAGGAGTTTAAAATGATTATAAAAGAACAAGAGTTTCACATAAATGGATTAACTTACACAATTCGTTCAGCAGCTGAAACGGATGCGGAGCAATTATCGAAGATTAGAGTTCAGATCGATGGCGAAACTGAAAATATGGATAGAGAAGCTGGAGAGGGATTTATAGATAAAATAGGTTTTCAAAAAATAATAAAAGCAGATAGTGAAGAGGTGAAGAATCTCTTTTTAGTTGCAGAAGTGCACAACCAAATCGTAGGGTTTTCAAGATGTGAAGGGTCAAATTTGAAAAAATTATCCCATAAAGTAGAGTTTGGCGTTTGTATTTTAAGAGAGTTTTGGGGATATGGAATCGGGAAGAGTCTCATGCAACAATCTATTCATTGGGCTGATGAAAATGAGATTAAAAAGATATCATTACAAGTATTAGAGACAAACGAAAAAGCCATTCAGCTATATAAAAAATTAGGTTTTGAAGTAGAAGGTATTTTAAAAAATGATAAAAGGCTGTCGGATGGGAAGTATTATAATACGGTTGTAATGGGAAGGTGTATTTGAGTCTGTTCATTAAAGAGGTGGAAATGTATGTTTTATAGAAGAAAGTACTATATAGTAAAAAATGAATTTATTAAAATTTTTAATGATCATTTCAATCATACGAACTTACCTAATCAGTTAAAGCATGGCTCTAGGCTAATAGGACGCTGGATGAAAGATAATAAGAATGGTACGACTGAAGTGTTTGCCATATGGGAATATGATAGTTATGAACAGTATAAAGAAATAGAATCAAAGATTAGAAATGACGAGAAGCATATTAGAAAAATACATGAATGGTATGAAAAACATGGCGGAAGGGAATATGTTTTACAGGAGTACATAGTAGAGATGAAAAACGAAGAGTTAGTATGTACTGTAAAGTGATAGAGAGGTGAGAGATAGTGGGAATGAAAACAAAATTATATTTTAGTGTAGCATCCACAATTTTATTTGCAATAGCCGTAATTATTTTCTTTATAAACGGTAATCCACAAATGTGGTTTTGGTTATGTATTTTCTTTGCGTCCATTATACAAAACATAGTGCTACTAAAAAAGAATAAAGAAGTGCATTAAGATATTCAAATTATTAACATATTTGTGTCGTCTTTCTAGTTTTATTGAAAACGCTTTTATTCAGTTTTATAATAAAGGTATGTTTTTACAGATCTCCAAAACAATGAATAGGGAGATGATACAATGTTAGCTTCACCGTTTTACTTACATACATGGAAAAAGTTTGTTGATGAAGGGGTCCTTGATTCGAACCGTATGAACGAGAGAATTTCAGAGTCATGGCATCGATGTAAACAAGCAAATGTGAATCCTCATATGAATAAAGGTCAGAAAATTTTGTCTTCTAAAGTTTTTCAAGATCAAAAGAAAAAGAGTGAAATCTTCCTCGATATAGCAATACCTCAAATACAAAATATGAGAAAAACCATTGATGAACTGCAAATGTTGGCATTATTAATTGATCCAGATGGTTATGTTCTATCGTTAAGTGGAAATGAACAAACATTGAAACGAGCAAAACATATTAACTTCATTGAAGGTGTGAAATGGACGGAAGCAGCTGTTGGTACAAATGCGATAGGAACAGCGCTTGAGATTGAAGAGGCTATTATGATAAGTGGTACAGAGCATTATTCTGTCGCATCTCATAGCTGGAGCTGTGCGGCTGCTCCCATTCATAATGATGACGGGAAATTAATTGGAGTTCTAGATTTCTCTTGTCCCATTGAATTTTCCCATCCGTATATGCTCGGGATGGTAACTTCGATTGCACATGCGATTGAACGTGAATGTAGTATTCGAGTGCATCAAAATGAATTACATTTAATCCATCGTTTTTTAGATGTAATTGACAGTGATGAACAAGTTGTAATTTGTAATCATCGTAATGTTATCGTTTCTGCAAGCAAGAGGGTTCGGGAACGAGTATGTAATTGGTCACGGATGAAACTTGAAGATTTAATGCACTATGGATTGAAAACTAAATTAGAAGTTCCAGTATACAGTAATAATAGAATGATTGGGAAATGTATTTATATAAAGGGAAATAAACAAGTAAAATCATTTTCAACGTCCCCATTTATAAATGGCATCACTTTTCCTGGAGTAATTGGGACAAGCAGTGCATTTCAACATACTTTAGAAGAAATTAAGCTCGTATCACCAACTGACGCAAGTGTATATGTTTGTGGTGAAACAGGTGTAGGGAAAGAATATGTAGCGAGAGCGATTCATGAAAATAGTCCAAGAAAAAATGGCCCTTTTATAGCTGTTAACTGTGGTTCATTACCGAAAGAATTAATGGAAAGTGAATTGTTCGGTTATGCTGAAGGTGCATTTACAGGTGCGCGGCGCCACGGATATAAAGGGAAATTCGAACAAGCAGACGGAGGGACAATATTTTTAGATGAAATTGGTGAAGTGCCGCCAGAGATGCAAGTCGCATTATTGCGTGTTTTACAAGAACGAACAGTAACCCCAATTGGCAGTTCAAAAGAGATACCAGTAAATATTCGTATTATTACTGCGACACATAAAGATTTATTGCGATTAGTTGAGGAAGGCAAGTTCCGCCAAGATTTATATTATCGTTTACATGTTTATCCACTATATGTTCCATCGTTAATAGAAAGAAAAGAGGATATTCCTTACTTCATACAACATTTTTGTGAACGAAAGAATTGGAATGTTGCATTTCCGAAGAGCATTTGTAATCAGTTTTCACAGCATACATGGCCCGGAAATATTCGAGAATTATTAAATGTATTAGAACGCATTTACATTTTGTCGCAAGGACGAGAAATATGCGAAAAACAAATCTCTTTTTTATTACAAACAATGATGGGAAATCAACCTCATTTTGAATTGCAAGCAGAAAATAAAACAGAGAAAACATTAAATTTCCGTGAAAAAATACAGCGTGATAGCATGATTGAAGCGCTAGAAAAGACGAACGGAAATGTTTCGTTAGCTGCAAAACTGTTAGATGTACCTCGAAGTACATTTTATAAACGAATGCAAAAATATAAGTTATAAAGTAGATTTTTGTAATCTACTTTTTCTTTGTGGGCTCATGTTCTGTCGGAATGTGCGCTTACCGGGGAAATAATAAAATAGTTGAAAATAAATTTCCGAAAGGGGGACTTATGTGAAGTATATTGAAATTGGTATAGGAAATAGGTGGTTCGTTCGAACAGAAACTGAAAATAAAGATGGAACTGAATTTGAAGAACGAGGAATTATAAAACCTATTTATTTTGAGTCTTTATATGTACGAGTGTGGTTTCGAAAAACGTGTTTAATTTTAGATACGAAAGAAGGGTTTAAAAAGGTTAAAAAAAGGAGGATTGAATATAAATTTATTTTTGGAATTGTGAGTAGACTGGATAAAGAAAAAGTGGGCTAACGTGCGAAGTTATATTGACCAGGAAATTCTTTTGACTTATATCAAATTCATGAAAAGCACTTTTTATAAATATAAATTGTTAATAAAACCGCTAAGGAAACTTAGCGGTTTCTTTTTAAAAAGGGAGGATTTGCGTATGAATAGGATCGTAACTGTTTTACTTGCAATTATTATAATGGGGTATTCTATTTATAGTTGGAATGATACTTCGGAACTGAGTATGTTAATTTTACAAACGCTTTTAGGGTTTATGTTAGGTAGTTTAGGGGTGCAAAATTTTAAAAATAAAGAAAATAGAAGTGTGGGTATCGTTTTACTACTCGTTGCGCTATATTTAATTGTTGTATCGTTAGTAAAATATTTGGCATGAATAAGTATTTAAATGACTTATTCATGCTTTCCTTATTACGATAAATATTCTCGTAATAAAAATTAAAATTCCACTTGTATTTCACTATATAAAATATGGCATAATGATTTAGTTAAATAGAAATGGATAGGGTATTTGAGAGGGGCAGTATAATGAGTTTTGCAATTGAAATAGTAATAAAAGCACCAATGGATGTTGTATGTGACTACATAATAGAAGATGAAAAAATAAAAGAATGGAATACATTTATGATAGAAAATCGCTATCCTTCAAATATAGATAAAGAGAATCCACGTGTAGGAGATAAATATATTTCTGTTCAAAAAGTCGGTAAGAAAATATTGGAGGCAGAAGTAGAAATTCTTGAATACGATGCACCCCATATTATTTCACTTGGCAGTGAAATGAAGCAAGGTTATTCGGCAATGACTTATATGTTAGAAGAAGATGAGGAGGGTACAGCACTGACATTAATTTCAGAATATGAACCTAGTAATCTTTACTATAAAATTATGTATAAGTTAACAGGCTGGATTTCACGAGGTTTAACTATGGAACAAATTGAGCGTCTAGCAGAATGTGTAGAAGCTGCTTATCATAAAGAAGATTAATATTAAAGATATGTATGAAGGTAAAAGCGTTACTCAATCTCATGAGTAACGCTTTTACTGTTTAAAGATTTTTTATTGAAAACCTCAATAGCTTTTTCATACATTTCTTTATCAATACAAAATCTTTCTGTTATCCAATAATTAAGTTCAGAAGATGTAATGATTTGTTCTCTTTTCTTACCTTGGAAATATCGTTTTAAAACATTATCATTAATAGAAGTTGGAATACCATTGATATAACCGAAAATCTGAATTTTCTTTAATACAGGGGCTGTATACCAATCGTTAGACTTTGTAATGAGTTCTTTCATACTTGATAAATGTATTGGATCTGTATGTAAGATTTTTGTTGGACCTGGATCTCTAGTAATTTTAATCCTATTATTTGAGACTTCATAAGTGAAAGTTTCTCTTACATTACTTACTTGAAATGATTCATAAAGTGGGTAAGCTTGGAATAAAGGTGCACAATAACCAACATCAACATAATAAGGTTGGTCTAAGTTAACCCGTAAGCATAAATGTCCGGGATCCATATACATATAATGAACATTAAAACCAAGATTTGATAATAACCAATGGAATCCAATTGAGTGCGTCCAACAAGTACCCCCGAGACCTTTTGTTGTAATACGGTTTATGTATGTCTCAATGGAAGGGAAATAATTACCTGTTTCCTTACCCTTTTCCCAGTCAATTATTTTAGTGAGGGTTTCCCATTTTATTTTTTCTTGATGAGCTTTAATAAGCTCATTTAAAAACTTTAAGCTAGTAGGCTGTTTTGTCGTATCTAAAAATGATAGAAAGCTATTTACTAGTTGTACTTGGTTCATTTTCTTATCCTTTCTATATAGAAATTGTTATTGGTATTATTATACAATAGGTGTCAGAAAATACAGTTATTTATTAATGGAGTGGGAGAGAATTATATGTCGATGTCGCTATATTATAAACAAATCCGGGAGAAATTAGGTCATGAACTAATTTTTATACCGAGTGTAGCTGCTGTTATTAAAAATGAGCAAGGGGAAATCTTATTTCAATATCCTGGCGGAGAATACTGGAGCTTGCCAGCTGGAGCAATTGAACCTGGAGAAACTCCAGAAGAAGCAGTAGTTCGGGAGGTTTGGGAAGAAACGGGGCTGAAAGTACGAGTGAAAAAGCAAAAAGGGATATTTGGAGGGAAAGAGTTCCGTCATACATATTCGAATGGAGATCAAGTAGAATATATTGTTGTTGTGTTTGAATGTGAAATTACTAGTGGAAAACTGAAGTCAATAGATGGTGAATCTTTAAAACTACAATATTTCTCATTATCTGAAAAGCCTTCTTTAGCGCTACCATACCCAAATAATATATTTTTATAGATGTAAAATAGCACACCTTATGTATTGAAGGTGTGCTATTTATATAAACCAGTCGTATACATTTTCGTCAATGTATGCACAATTTCTTCTAGGTTGATCTTTTTATCATTTTGCACAATCGTCCAAAGAAACATCTCATTCATCGCAAACCAAGCACGTGCTACAATTTCTTTATTCAATTTAGAATGTGCTAACCCACTTTCTTGAGAGTATGTAATATCTTGCGTAATACTGTTTATAAAGCGTTCCCGTATCTCGTCCCATTTTTGACGTATCTCTTTTGATAACCCAATTGCTTCTTCTACAACTTGTAAAATTGCTCGTTCTTTCTCTGCTAATTGTAGAAATGCTTTAACTTGATTTTGGATCATTGTACGTGCTTCTTCTGTCGTTTGAGGCGAAAAAGAGCGCTCAGCGATATTATAAAATTGATTCATAACATCTTCCATTAAAACGATGAGAAGATCATCTTTGTTTTTAAAGTATACATATGCCGTGCCATAACCGGTTTCAGCGTGTTTAATAATTTGTGTAATGGTTGTTTTCTGAAATCCATTATTAATAAAAACAATGTAGCCGGAATGTAAAAGTTTCTTTTTAGTTTCTAAGGAGCGGTGTTTTCTTGATGAAAGAGTAGTGTTTTTCAAAGAATCACCTCTTTATACTGAAATATCTGAAAATATAACTGTATTGTAAAAGAAATTCATATATAAAGTCAACTGACATAATATCATTGACGTTATATCAACTAAGGTGATATATTTCAATTAGTTAGAATAAAAAGAAAATTAAGAGAAGGTGACACCATGTATAAAGAACCATTTCAACCAACTTATGAGTATGCGCTTGAATGTGATAAACATGATGAACTGAAAGATTTTCAAACTGAATTTTATAAAAAAGAAGGAACAATATATTTAGATGGAAACTCATTAGGGCTACTTTCAAAAAGAGCAGAGAAATCGTTACTTACGTTGCTAGATTCATGGAAAGAGTATGGCATTGACGGCTGGACCGAGGGTGAGCATCCGTGGTTTTTCCTTTCGGAGAAATTAGGTGAATTGACTGCACCTCTTATTGGAGCTTTACCAGAAGAAACTATTGTAACCGGTTCCACGACAACGAATATTCATCAAGTAATCGCAACTTTCTATGAGCCGAAAGGAATACGCACAAAAATTCTTGCAGATGAATTAACATTTCCGTCAGATATATATGCACTTCAAAGTCAAATTCGTTTAAAGGGCCTAGATCCAGATGAGCATTTAGTACGAGTGAAGAGTCGAGATGGTAGAACACTTTCTGAAGATGATATTATTCATGCGATGACAGATGATGTCGCTTTAATTTTATTGCCTTCTGTACTGTATAGAAGCGGCCAAATTCTTGATATGAAACGTTTAACAGCGGAAGCGCATAAGCGTGGTATTCATATCGGGTTCGATTTATGTCACTCAATCGGTTCTATTCCGCATCATTTCAAAGAATGGGATGTTGATTTCGCTATTTGGTGTAATTATAAATACTTAAACGCAGGACCTGGTGGTGTTGCTGGCCTTTATGTAAATAAAAAACATTGTAATAGACTTCCAGGCTTGTCTGGCTGGTTTAGTTCTAGAAAAGATAAGCAGTTTGATATGGAACATACATTAACTGCAGCAGACCATGCAGGTGCATATCAAATTGGTACCCCTCACGTATTAAGTACAGCGCCGTTAATCGGTTCTCTTGAAATGTTTAAAGAGGCTGGTATAGAACGTTTACGTGAAAAATCTTTACATATTACAAGATACATGCTTAATTTAATTGCTCATGAATTAAGTGATTTTGGATTTACAATTGGAAATCCATTAGAGGATGAAAAACGAGGCGGGCATATTTATTTAGAGCATGCAGAAGCAGCACGTATATGTAAAGCGTTAAAAGCAAATGGAGTAATTCCAGATTTTAGAGCGCCAAATGGAGTGAGACTTGCGCCAGTTGCTTTATATAATACGTACGAAGAAGTATGGCAGTCTGTTATGATTTTAAAGAAAATTATGAAAGATGAAGAGTATAAGCAATTTGAAAATAAGCGAGAGGTTGTGGCATAAGTATGAAAACATCAGAGTGGATTGATATTTCACAACCTCTAAATAATGATATTGCTACTTGGCCAGGGGATACACCGTTCTCGTATGAAGTTTCATGGTCAAAAGAAGAGAGTGGCTCAGTAAATGTCGGAAAGTTAACGATGAGTATTCATACAGGCACTCATATTGATGCACCGTTTCATTTTGATAATGATGGAAAGAAAGTGTTAGATTTAGATATCCAAGTTTATGTCGGACCTACGCGAATCATTGACGTTTCTAATCTTGAAAGCATTGGGAAAAAGGAATTAGAGAAATTTCATTTAGAAGGCGTAGAACGCTTGTTGTTACGTACATCTTCACATGGTAAAGCGAATGAATTCCCAGATATAATCCCGCATTTACGTGCGGATATAGCACCATTTCTTTCAGAAAAAGGTATACGTTTAATCGGAGTGGATGTACCATCAGTTGATCCATTAGATGATAAAGAATTAGTAGCGCATCATCAATTGTTTAAACATGGAATACACATTTTAGAAAATGTCGTACTAGATCACGTAGCAGACGGTGATTATGAATTGATCGCATTACCACTTGCCTTAACAGATGCAGATGGAAGTCCAGTTCGAGCAGTTATTAGACCAATATAAGTAGAAATATATATAAGGGGAGTTTGGCTAATATGAAAGAAAATGAAAAGGTAATTATGGAAAAAGGGATTCATACGGACTTTAAAGAGAATATGACGTACGGGGAATATTTACAATTAGATAGTTTACTATCTTCTCAAAAGAGATTATCAGACCACCATGATGAAATGTTGTTCATCGTTATTCACCAAGCAAGCGAACTTTGGATGAAGCTTATTTTACATGAGTTAAACGCAGCAATTGAATCTATTAAACAAGACAAATTACAACCAGCTTTTAAAATGTTAGCACGTGTATCAAAAATTCAATCACAAATTATTCAATCTTGGGATATTCTTGCAACATTAACACCATCCGAGTACATTGAGTTTCGTGACTCGCTTGGTCAAGCTTCAGGTTTTCAATCGTATCAATATCGTATGATTGAGTATGCACTTGGTTATAAAACGCCGCATGCATTGAAAATTTATGAAAAAGATCCAGAATTACACGCTCGACTTTATACAGCGTTACATGCACCAAGTTTGTATGATGTGGCAATTCAAGCACTTGTAAAGGAAGGATTCCCTATTCATAAAGATGTGTTGAATCGCGATATTACGCAGCCTTATGAAGAAGATGCCACGGTAGAAGCGGCATGGCTTGAAGTGTATGCCGATGTGAAAAAGTATTGGAACTTATACCAACTTGCTGAAAAATTAATCGATATTGAAGATTGGCTACAACAATGGCGTTTCCGTCATATGAAAACAGTAGAACGCATTATCGGACATAAAATGGGAACAGGTGGCTCTTCTGGTGTATCTTATTTAAAACGAGTACTTGATCAAAGCTTCTTCCCAGAGCTTTGGAATGTTCGTACGAAATTATAAAAACAAACCTGTCAGTTCATTACTGGCAGGTTTGTTTTTTATTTGAACCCAAGTATGTTTTAATGAAAGCTACAAGATATAATAAATTAGGTAATGATTTAATTGGAGGTAAAGTATTGGATTTCAAGCAGCTAAAAAATAAATTTGAAAAGAAAAAAGTAAATACATTTCTTGTTTATCAAAAAGGGGAATTAACAACCGAGTATTATAAAACACCCGAATGTACAAATAACTTATATAAAATAAATTCGATTACAAAAAGTGTCGTATCTTTATTAATTGGTATTGCAATTGATAAAGGCTATATAAATGATATACATACACCTATTACAGAGTGGATTGGAAATGTACCTGAGGGAAAACATGATTTGACGCTTTATCACTTATTAACAATGACTACTGGTGAGGAGTGGAAAGAGTTTGGAAATGGAGTAGTATTCCCGAATGACTTTGTAGAATCAGCGAACTGGGTGCAATATATATTAGAAAAACCAATGATTGAAGAACCGGCTACAAAAATGAATTATAACTCAGGCTCTTCGCATTTACTTAGTTACATTATCCAAAAAGTTACTGGAATGCCGACAGAACAGTTTGCGAAAAAATATGTATTTGATCCATTAGAAATTACCGAATATGAGTGGCAGCAAGATCCGCAAGGAATACATGTCGGCGGCTTCGGAATGAAAATGAAGTCTAAAGATTTATTAAAGCTCGGTATATTATGTTTGCAGAATGGATATTGGCAGGGGAATGAAATCATATCATCAAAATGGTTAGAAGAATCAAGTACGGCTCTATTTGAAACGTATGAACATATCGGGGCGTATGGATATCACTGGTGGGTATTGAATAACGAAAGATTTCACATACCGTACTATATGTACTTTGCTATGGGATATGGCGGGCAATACATCGTTATCATTCCGCAGTTAGAGGTCATTGCTGTAATAAGTAGTCATATGCCTAAACGTGGGCTCGTTCCATTAAAGTTATTTATCGAGCATGTACAGGAGAATTATAAGTTTGTATGAGAAGAGGAGGGACTGTATGGGGGATGTAAAAACATTATCTCTATTTAGACTATGTTTAAGCCTTCTAGCATTTAGTGCAATCATTACGCAATTTATAATACGGGCACAAGTGAAACCGTTCAATCCAGTTAACTTTTTTAGTTTCTTCACTATCGAAAGTAACATTTTAGTTGCATGTATTCTCCTTTTAAGTAGTATCGGAACAGCTACATTTGGTCGATCAGAACAGTTTGGTATACTTCGTGGTGCAGCAACTGTATACATACTTACGACTGGACTCATTTATTTTTTATTATTAAGAGGGTTAGAAGAATCACTTCAAACCGCAATACCATGGGTAAATACGGTGTTACATTATATCATGCCAATCGCAATGCTTTTAGATTGGATTTTAAATCCGCCTAGTAAGAAAATCACTTGGAAACAAGCCGCAAGTTGGCTCTTATTCCCGTTTTTTTATGTTTTATATAGCTTAATACGTGGTCCAATCGCGAATTGGTATCCTTATCCGTTTTTAGATCCGAGAATAGGTGGATATGATAGAGTACTTTTATACAGTATAGGGATAGCAGTTGTAATTGGCGCTATTTGTATATTGGTAAAATTTTTAGGGAATCGAAATTTTAGAAATGAAAGAAACCCGGCTGTTTAAATTCATAACAGCCGGGTTTCTTTCATTTTATCTACTCGTCTTCTGGAACGACACCTTTATAAATTTCTCAGACTTCGTCTCAAATTCTACATCAACAAAAACACCGTATTCTTTTCCGTCCTCACGTAACCATAATTTGAATTTTTCAACTGTTATTTGAACGGTTTTCGGTTTTCTACCTATATGAAGGTAATCAATAATCTCTGCTTTTGGGTATTGTTCTTTCGTCTTTTCTACAGCAAGTTTACCCCATTTCGCATACGGCGGCTGCGCATGAACAATTGATGAGCCTGTATATACATTTGAACATATTTTTAGGAACAGAATAACGAGTGCGACACGCTTTAACAATTTTTTCATAATGAACTCCTTTTACCTTTTTTTATATTGTTTACATACTTTTTCAACGATATTAGTTTGGATTTTTTTGTCTTCTTTACATAAAAGCGAGCCTTTTACAAAACATAACCAAGAAATCATTTCCGTAATTAAGGAGGGAAAATTATGCGCCAAAAAGCTGTTTTTAAAATAGCAGTTTTGCTTGCGTTCATAGGACTGTCTTTCATGGTCAGTAGTATACAACTAAAAAATGTAGAAGCCTTTTCTAATCAAGTCATTCAAAGGGGAGCATCTGGCGAAGATGTCATTGAACTGCAATCTCGTTTGAAATATAACGGATTTTATACAGGAAAAGTGGATGGAGTTTTCGGCTGGGGTACATACTGGGCACTTCGAAATTTTCAAGAGAAATTCGGTTTACCTGTTGATGGTTTAGCCGGAGCTAAAACGAAGCAAATGCTCGTGAAGGCAACGAAGTATGATAAGTCAATTGCTAATAAAGGAACGACAACGAATAAAGGAAATAGTGGTGGTACAGCACAAGAAAATAAACCACCTCAAAATAAAGGGACAAATGTTCCAAATGGTTATTCCCAAAACGACATTCAGCTTATGGCAAACGCAGTATATGGAGAATCTCGTGGTGAGCCGTACTTAGGACAAGTTGCAGTCGCTGCAGTTATTTTAAATCGTGTTACAAGTGCATCATTTCCAAATACTGTTTCGGGTGTGATTTTTGAGCCAAGAGCATTTACAGCGGTAGCAGACGGACAAATATATTTAACACCAAATGAAACAGCGAAAAAAGCTGTATTAGATGCAATTAATGGATGGGATCCAACAGGAAACGCATTGTATTATTTCAATCCAGATACTGCAACAAGTAAATGGATTTGGACTCGTCCACAAATTAAAAAGATCGGGAAACATATTTTCTGTAAATAGAGCGGAGGTGGAACTATGTTACGAGGTATTATAATCGTATTATTAACAATCGGTGTAGTCGGCACAGGGTACTGGGGCTATAAAGAGCATCAAGAGAAGAATGCAGTATTAATTCGGGCTGAAAATAGCTATCAACGTGCGTTTCACGATTTAGCGTACGAGGTAGATTTATTGCACGATAAAATTGGCACAACGCTTGCCATGAATTCACGTGCATCTTTATCACCTGCATTAGCAGATGTATGGAGATTAACATCTGAAGCTCGTTCAGATGTAGGGCAACTTCCTTTAACGTTAATGCCTTTTAATAAAACGGAAGAATTTTTAGCGAATATCGGTGATTTTAGTTACCGTGCAGCTATTCGTGATTTAGAAAAAGAGCCGTTAAATGATCAAGAATACAAAACGTTGCAAACTTTATACTCAAATGCCGGAAATATACAAGATGAACTAAGAAAAGTGCAACATCTTGTTTTGAAAAACAATTTACGCTGGATGGATGTTGAGATGGCACTCGCATCCAATCGTGATCCTGCCGACAATACAATTATTGACGGACTAAAGACAGTAGAAAAAAATGTAACATCGTATTCATCTACAAACTTCGGACCTACCTTTACAAGTGCACAAAAAAATAAAAAAGGTGGATTTGAAGCAGAAGGAAAAGCAATTTCAAAAGATGAAGCGGCGAAAATCGCAAAATCGTTCTTGAATTTAAAAGGAAATGAAAAAGTAGAAGTCGAGAAAAGTGGAAAAGGTGCGAAAGAATCTTTCTATAGTGTGAAAATTAAAGACGAGGCAACGAATAATGAGTTTTATATGGATATTACCGGAAAAGGCGGATATCCAATTTGGGTTATGAATAATCGAGAAATTAAAGAACAGAAAATTAGTTTAAACGATGCAGGAAGTAAAGGTTTGAAATTCTTAAAGGACCATAAGTTTCATAATATGGAGCTTTATGATAGCTCACAATATGATAATGTTGGAGTATTTACGTATGTAGTAAATGAGAATGGCGTACGAATTTATCCTGAAGCAATTCAAATGAAAATTGCTTTAGATGACGGTTCTATCGTCGGATTTTCGGCGAAAGAATATTTAGCATCACATCAAAAACGAACAATCCCTTCGGCAAAGCTAACTGCAGCAGAAGCAAGAAAGAAAATTAATCCAGATGTGAAAGTTATGGAAGAACGTAAAGCTGTCGTAGTAAATGATCTGCATAATGAAGTACTTTGCTATGAATTTGTAGGTACATTAGGGAAAGATACATACCAAATCTTCATTAATGCAAATAGCGGAGCAGAGGAAAAAGTGAAGAAAATGCAGGCTGTTGAAAAAATTTATGATTAAACTTTAATGGTAAAGTGGTGAGAATAATGAAAATCTTAATATATCTATTGATGGTTTGTTTTTTTATAACTGGATGCAGTATTGGAAAAAAAGATAGTCCAAACGAAAAGCCAGAGCAAAAAAATGTTTCGATGAAAAATGTTAATTATACGAACAAGTCAAATAAGCCAAATGAAAAAGCGGCGGACCATCTAGCATCTTTAGCAGCAAGTGTGCCAGGTGTGAATGATGCGACAGCGGTAGTAGTTGGGAAATATGCTATCGTAGGAATTGATGTAAAAGCGAAACTTGATCGAACTCGTGTTGAATCCATTAAATACTCTGTTGCAGAAAGTTTAAAAAACGATCCTGATGGTGCTAATGCAGTTGTTGTAGCAGATGTTGATACGTACGAACGACTGAAACAAATTGGAAAGCAAATTAAAAAAGGAAAAACAGGCGAAGGTATACTGGATGAGTTAGCAGCAATTGTTGGCCGTGTAATGCCACAAGTTCCAAATGACATGATTGAAAATAAAGAAACGAATCCAATTCAAGATAATGATAAACAATTACCAAAAGATGAAGAACAAGAACTAAGAAAAGAACAGAATGATCAATCAAATAATCATTTGAATAAATAAAGATAACCTTAACCCTGTACTAAATTGTGCAGGGTTTTTCAATATAATATTAAATATTCAGTTTATTTTTAAGGGAATATATGGTTTAATTATTATGGGAGGGACAACTGTTATGATGAAAAAAAGCACATTAATATTATGTAGTTTATGCTTAGGTTTCAGTATGACAGCGTGTGAACAGAAGAAAGAAGTAAAAAAGCACACAGCGACTTCTTCTACTGTAATGGAAAATCAGAAGAAAGAATCTATCAATATAAATCATTTTTTAAATATAAATGAAGGAATGACTTATAAAGAAGTAAAAGATTTAATTGGTTTTGAAGGGGATTTACTCATAGAAGAAGGTGTAGAACATTCTACACAAATTAAGCAAATTTTTGCTTGGAAGGGAAGCAATCCAACTGCATTAGTTGAAATTACCTTTTTAGATGGAAAAGTACATTCTAAAATGCAGCAAGGTTTAAGCTAATAAGTTGAAAATGGGAGAGTTTAGCATGGACATACATACAGGGGAGATTCAATTAGTTCCGTATAAAGAGGAATATAAAGAAGTTATAGAAACATTTACTTTACCAAGTGAACAAGTTCAATTTACGTCGGACCCAGCTGAATTATTGAAAAAAGCAAAAAATGATCGTACAAAAAATGTCATTGTTATTTTAGATTACAATGGGGTACCTGTTGGTCTTTTTGCATTGCAAACGGGAGATAGAGTACAGGAATTCACAGAAAATGAGAACGCTTTACTTTTAACTTCATTTTCTATAAATCACAATAGGCAAAGGAAAGGATATGCTAAAAAATCACTGGCATTATTACAAGAGTTTGTACAACGTTATTTTCCGATAAAAAATGAAGTTGTACTTGCTGTGAATGAAAAAAATATTCCAGCACAAAATTTATATGAAAAAGTTGGTTTCCAAGATAAAGGTTTTAGAAGAATGGGACCAATTGGTCAACAAATCATAATGCATTTACCTATCATAAAATAACGAGAAAAAACTTACTCTTGTACAAAAGTAGTAAGTTTTTTATTTAGAAAGATATATAATATAGAATATATAAATAAAAGAAATAGAAATGAAGGAAATACAAAATGAATCAAGTTAGAAAATGGAATATTATTGGTGGAAGGGTGATAAAAACAGGAATTGCGGTTTTTCTTACAGTTCTAGTTTGTGAATTTTTCAATATTCCAACTATATTTGCTGTTATCACCGCAATTGTAACGATTGAGCCAACTGCAACAGATTCTATAAAAAAAGGACTGGTTCGCTTTCCAGCTTCAACAATTGGATCAGCGTATGCAATGACTTTCACATTTTTCCTAGGTCATCAGGCGCTTTCTTATGCGTTAGCGGCAATGTTTACAATCGTTACATGTCAAAAACTAAGGCTACACGCTGGAACGTTAGTCGCAACTTTAACTGCTGTTGCAATGATTCCCATTACGGCAGATCATTATTTTACTGCATTTTTAATTCGATTAGCTACTACATCTACTGGTATTATAGTGTCTACTGTAGTCAATTTTTTTATTTTGCCACCACACTATGTTAAAACAATTTCGGGATGTACAGAGGAGCTATTTGTTAAAACGGCAAATGTTATGGAGGAATGGCTTACTGCGTTAATGGATGGGAAAGTTATAAAAAAGGAGACAACCTATACTCTTTCTAAATTAACTGTATTATTACATAAAGCAGTACAATTTGTTCAATATGAGCAAAAAGATTGGAAATACCATCGACATACAAAAAAAGAAATGAGAAGTTTTTTACTTGTACAAAAGCAACTTCATTTATTACAGCAAATTATTTATCATATAGATAATTTAGCTCGAGCACCAATTGAAACATGTGATTGGTCACAAAATGAAAAAGAAATTTTGCGACGAACAATTCATTCTATAATTTCTATATTAAGAAATCATTGTGAAAAAATAGATGAGGAACATTTTAAACTGATTGATGAATTAGATAAGCAATTTTGGACTAATAAAAATGATTTAGCACATTGTAAACCGAATCAATATCATCATCATTTTTCAAGCAAATCTATCATTTTATTTGAAGTATTATCTATACATGATATGTTAGAGGAATTAAAACAAATATCTGAGAAATATGAGGGTGAAAATCAACTCAATTGTTCAGTTCATTAAAATGTGGAGGATTGCTATGACAATTTATATTGCATTACTAAGAGGAATCAATGTAGGCGGGCATAAGATAATCAAAATGACTGATTTAAAACAAGCGTTTGAATCAATAGGGTTGAAACAAGTGAAAACATATATTCAAAGTGGGAATATCGTATTCAAATCTGAGAAAGATATAACATTTCTAAAGGAACGAATACAGTCTGAAATTAAAAACGTTTTTGGTTTTGATGTTCCGGTTATGTTAAGAACACATGAGGAATTTATAAACATTACAAAAAGATGCCCCTATGAAGTCAATTCATTGCGAGAAGGCGAAAGTATACATATTGCCTTCTTAGCACATGAACTTTCTAAAACAGAAAAAGATCAGCTACTTATGCAAAAAAATGAGATTGAAGATTGTTGTATTCATGAAAAAGTTGTGTATTTATTTTTCAAAAATAGCATTCGAAACTCTAAATTAATGAACCAGTTTCAGAAGTTGCATACACCAGCTACAGTAAGAAATTGGCGGACTGTGAATAAATTAAAAGCGATAGTTGAGGGGATGTAAATATAAAAAGATGAGATTTTCTGTATAAAGAAAATCTCATCTTTTTATTTATATTGTTTTGCGACTATAAGTTCGACAATAGGGTAAATAAAGAATGAAGAGCACAGTGCAATAAAAAGAGGGAAGTTTTTAATCCCATTTAAATTAGCTCCCATAGAAAACCCTTCAGAGAAGAGTAATACAAGGAACATTACAACTACGAGCGTAAAATATGCAATTTTAGAGCTTTTATATGTAATTTGTTGTCCCATTTCATCCTGACTTTCTTCTGATACACCGTGGGAATCTCCCCATGTAATATGATTGATAAGGTAGCTAAGTATTAAAGCGCTTGTGAAAATTGTTCCACCTAAAATCGCACCTTCAGCGATGTATTTATAAGCCCCGTGTATAAGCACTCCAAGTAATGATAAAACGATTGTTATTAAAATGAATTTTTTGTGATTCATATGAAAAATGGCACCTCCACTGTTGTAAAAAACTCTTTACAACTATAGTATAAAATTGGAAAAGTTTAATGTCAAATACTTTTTACACATAGAGCCGAGAAAATAATATTTTGTATGTACGGTTAATAAAAAATTACATTACATTTGAATGTAAAAGAATGGGCTCGCATATATTTGGAAGGGATGTCAGATTAATTTAGGGGGTAGTTATGTCTATTCTTTTAAAAGCTGGTGCTGATGCAGGAAATAATGGTTTGAAGTTAATGGTGAAAGGGCAAGATCCTATTTTTATTCCGAGTATATATGCTTTATATATAGGAGAGCCTACAGGACTCTTAGATGAGGAAGATGTTTCATTATCTGAATTAGAAAATCACATTGACGTGACCATTAGTTCTCCATCGTTAATGTTAAATAATGTGCGGTATATCGTTGGAGAAAAAGTCATTCAAGATCAATTAAAAGGTACTGAGGTTGAGAAGAAATCGAATAAGTCAACTGATGAGTTAATGGTTATTACAATTCTATCTGGTTTAGCCGTAAGTGCTATGCGTCAAAGCCCAACTTCTAGCCATATTAACATTCGATATGATTTATCTGTTGCTCTCCCTATGCAGCTTATTACACAAGAAATAGCGGCGGAAAATGCAAAACGTTATATGGGGAATCATAAAGTTGTGTTCCATTATCCAAACGGACGTGATGTTACAATTAATATTTCAATCGAATATTGCAAATGTCTACCTGAGGGTGCTTCTGGGACGTGGGGCATTGTATATGATGAAGAAGGAAATGTTGTGAAACATAAAATAGAATGTGAACAAAATAAAGTTTCAGAAATTGATTTTGTTGATAAAACACTATTATCTTTTGATATTGGAGCAGGGACGACAGAAGAAGTCGTTTCACTAGGCGTAAACTTTAGACCTCAATTAAGTAAGGGCTTATCATACGGTGTGAAAGAAACGTTACTACAAATTATTACGAGATGGAACCGGAAATATCCAACAAAGACGATTGATAGCATTACAGAATTCAATCAAATTTATTTAAATGATAAACACCCTAGAAATGCATTATTAGTTGAGGAATCACAACCAGCGTTATTAGGTTTAGCAGCGCGCGTTGCAACGGATATTATAAACAAAATTGATGATATGAAAGACGATCCGTACGTATTTATTTATGGCGGAGGCGCAGTTATCATAAAAAATAGCCTGAAAATGATTTTAAAACAAAAAGGGCGTTTAACAAATGTAATTTTTGTAGATAATCCATTATTTACAAATGCACGTGGATTATTAGTCTACACTTGTTCACCGAAATATAGAGAGCATAAGCAAAAAGAGTTAGGATTTACAAACTTAACGATAAGTTAGTTGGTGGAAGTATGCGATCTAGGCGATATAAACGTGGTGATCGAGTGAAAATCAATATTCATAAATCAGTATCACCTGAAATGCTTGCATGGCTGAATAAACAATCAAATCCAACCAACTTCTTTTTCTTTGCTGCGCAGCAACTTTTTAAACAAGTAGGAGATATTGATGTGGCAAAAGCTATACCAAGTAGCCATGTTTTCTCATTATACGTGGAACCATCATCTTTATTAAAAGTCGAAGTAAATCCTTTTAAAAACGTACCACTAGATGCTAATAAATCCACCGAAAATATTAAAAAAAAATCATGGGAAGCTGTTGATCAATTAGATTGTCCGTTTTTTTAAACATAGAAAAATATAAGTATTGCCCATCACTATACATACGGATACAGTGATGGGCTTTTTTACATGTAAAGATAGGGGGGACACAAATTGCGGCGTGCCCCTCCTATTCATTATTTTTCTATTATTTTAGCTGTATGTTCAGTAACAGTATGAATGATGTCTTCCCAGTCATCAGGATGAATCTCATGTCCGGCGCCTTCAAGAGTTAATAGAGCTGAGTTAGGAATCTCATCAATAAGTGCAAGGCCATGTTCAAAAGGGAGTGCGGTATCGTCTGTTCCGTGAATGACTAATGTAGGTGCTTGTATGGAGTGAAGCACCCCTTCATATGCATCATCGCCTTGAAGTAAAGCGTGATTAAACATGCTTAATAAATTGTTAGCTCGTTCAATTTCTTGTTTTACTTGATTATAGACTCTTTTTTCATCAAATGTGCGTTTGGACCCGCATAATAGACGGGACCCTGAAACTAAATATTCTGCTACAATATTTTCATTTGTCCAATCTAAATGCTTGCCATTTGCGTGATGTGTTAAAATTCTTTCATCCATCGGTGGTAAATCGCGCGTGTTATTGTCAGAGCCTATTATACTTGTAGCTAGTAATGTTAACGTTAAAACTCTTTCGGGATGTTTTACAGCAGCGATTTGAGCAATCATACCACCTAATGACATACCAAATAGATGCGCCTTATCAATATGATAAGCATCTAATACCCCAATTGCATCTTCAGCCATATTTGTAACGGTATAATTGGAAGTTCCTGGTTCATATGCGACAGAGCGTCCGACATCACGGTTATCAAAACGAATAACAAATTTCCCCGTGTTAGCCAACTGTTCACAAAATTCTTCATCCCAATAAACCATTGAACACGTAGCACCCATAATTAATAAAATAGCTGGATTTTTAGGGTTTCCAAAGCTTTCTGTACATATATCAATCCCGTTTATTTTAAATATCTTTTCAGTCATAGAGTTCTCTCCATTTCTTTTGAATGTAATTAAACATAAAATTTTGAATGACTCTAAGTTGTGTGTTAGATTTGCTTTGTTTTTTGCGTAATTACCCCCAAAAATAAGTTTATGATAATTCAAGGCAAAAAAAATTGAGAAATATTTGTATGTTATTACAATAAACAGCAAGGAGATGAGGAATTGAAAGCAATTGTTATAGATCAATATGATAGTGTTGAAGAATGAAAAGAAAAACAAGTTTTAAAACCTGGTGGTGTTTCAGTTTCAATTGTTCATGAACCAATTCAAAAAGTAAAAGGGATAAAATCAGGTTTTTTATAGCATAAACTTTCGCATTGTATCATGTAATCTCTCTAATCCACTTATCATATCTTTTTCATTTAACATTGAATAGCTAATTCTTAAATGATTATTATTTGTTTCGGGATTTAATAGACAAGCTGTACCTGGTAAAAAAGACACATCTACTTCATTTGCTTTTTGTAATAAGGTAAAGGGATCTATCGAATCAGGAAGAGTAATCCATAAATTAAAGCCGCCATTTGGTATTTCAAAGTGCATTTCTTTAAGTGGTGATAACATATCAATCGTTATATCACGTCTAATTTGTAAAGCCGTACGTAATTTTTCTAAATGATGTTTCATACGTTCTGCACGTAAAAACGGTAGAAGTGCTTTTTGTGTTAATAAAGGACTACCGATATCCATTGAACCTTTTACAGCATATAACCATTCGAAAATAGGGCCATCAGCAATAAGCGATGCGATACGCAGTCCTGGTGCTAACGTTTTACTAAATCCTTTTATATATAGTACGTGGCCGTTTGTATCAAAATTTTTAATAGGAGGGGGAACAGTCGCACCCTCAAAATATATTTCACCGAAAGAATCATCTTCAATGATAAAAAACTCATATAGCTGTGCCAATTCTATAAGTTCCATTCTCCGTTCTTTACTCATTACGGTACCTGTTGGGTTCTGGAACGTTGGATTCGTATACAATAAAACGGGATTTTTACTTTGACAAATATCATCGATTAAATCGGATCGAACCCCGTGATTATCTAGAGAAACAGGTATAATTTGAGCCCCTTTATTGATGAAAATATCAAGTGCAGCACTATAACACGGACTTTCCACTAATACAATATCACCAGGTTTTAATAGTGTTTGAGCAATTAAATCAATTCCTTGTTGTGCGCCGCTTGTAATTAATAACTGGGATGGGTCTGTCACTAATTTTTGATGTTCATTTAAGTAATTTGCTATTTCAACTCGTAGTTCATAATCTCCTTGAACTGGCCCATATGTTGCTAGGATCATCTGGTCTTTATTAAGTATTTTATGCATTTCGTCTGCCAAGAATGGATTTGGCAATAGACGTGGATACAAAATCGCTTGTGAAAAATCGTAATATTTCCGGTGCTGATTCATTGCATATTGAGATCGCATAACATTAATCGTTTTCGTTTGTTGCCATTTATACGGAATTGGTTTGGAATCTTTCTTTACATGTTTATGTATATAAGCACCTTTACCTTGCTGGATGCGTATATATTCTTTCTTTTCTAGCTGTTTATACGCCTTACGAACAGTTAATAGGCTAATCTGTAAATCTTCCGCCATAGAGCGTAAAGATGGAAGTGAGTCACCATGCGAAAGCATGCCACTTTGTATTCTTTCAACGATTTGCATATATATTTGCTTGTAATACGGTATGTTGGATTCTTTACGCAGTACAATCTTCATGGTTTCACCTTTTTCGTTTTTATTTAATTTAAGCGAAAAATATAAAGAGAATCAACTATAATTTTAGGCAACTGTTATATACAAAGATACACTGTTATACACTATACCTTCTATACTCATGTTAAGAGTAAAAAGGAGGAAGAGTAATGGTCATTTTTAATTATATTTTAGTATGTATTATTTTCGGAACAACATTTTTAACGATAAAAATCGGAATTGAAGCAGGAGCGCCCCCATTATTTTCAGCGGGAATTCGTTTCTTTTTAGCAGGAGTAATCTTAATGATTATATTTAAGATAAAACGAAAAAAAATTATGCCACACATATTTTCAAGACGAATTATATATGCTGGTTTTTGCTTAACATTTATGACAT
Source organism: Bacillus cereus group sp. MYBK101-2 (assembly GCF_051918845.1). Lineage (NCBI taxonomy): Bacteria > Bacillati > Bacillota > Bacilli > Caryophanales > Bacillaceae > Bacillus > Bacillus cereus group sp. MYBK101-2. The sequence goes on from NZ_JBQAIE010000005.1 coordinate 193,171, forward strand.
TCGCAACATTATATTGGGCAGAACAATATATTTCTTCAGGGTTAGCTGCTGTGTTATCTGCTACGGGACCGATGATGATTTTGTTATTACAGGCAAAGAGAAATAAGACAAAATTACAAAAGGAGCAACTTCTTGCTTTAATTATTGCACTAATAGGTGTTGTTTTTGTTTCTTTACCTGGAATTCACCAAGAAATAAGTTTCATATGGAGTATTGCTTGTTTTGTATTAATAATAGGAGAGTTATTTTACGGAATAGGCTCAATTCGCTCAAAAGAAATACTTTCGGATTTACAAAGTGTATCGCCATTTCTCATAAATGGTATTCAAATGTTTTATGGAGGAGTGTTACTACTAATCGTCTCCATCATAGTAGAACAACCGAATGTAACTGTATTAGCTTCATGGAGTGTACAGTGGCCTATTTTATATCTCATATTTATCGGATCAATTGGTGGGCACGGATTATATTATTGGCTCTTATCAAAAACAAATCCTGTATTCCCGTCAACCTGGTTATATGTCTCACCATTAATTGCTATTATTGTAGGATATATCATATTAGGAGAACCTTTAAACCCTACAATGGGAATAGGTGCTTGTTTCATTTTGGTTGGTGTATTTTTAGCTAATCGATCCACACTCCGGTCTTATTTCAAACAAGGAAGATTATTTGAAAAAGAAATGTAGTTGTATAAAGTAGCAGCCCTGCATATAACAGGGCTGCTTTCATTTTATTCATGATACGGATTGACTTTATTTATTGGAAAGGCGTAATATTATTAAGCTATATGAAAGAGATCTGTAAGAAGAGGGGAGTTATTATGAAAATAAATTGGACTGAAGTAAAGGAAAAAATTCGGCCGCAAATTTCAAAACCATCATATGAAACTTGGTTTACGAATACTACTGTTTATTTAGAGGATGATATATTAACAATTTATTGTCCAAATGAATTTGCACGTGACTGGTTAGAATCTCATTATAAAGAATTAGTATTTAATACATTAAGAGAAATGTTTAATACGACGTTTGAAATTCAGTTTGATCTATGTAATGGCGAGCCATCTAACTTGAAAGATGCTCAAAAAGAAAAGCTTAGTAGCTGGGATGAAGTAAAGAAAGCATTAAGACCTAAAATAGCAGAGAAAACATTTATGACATGGATTAGAAATACAAACGCTACGATAAAAGATAGTAAAGTAATAATCTTTTGTGAAGATGCGTTTCATCGTGATTTGCTTGAAGGGGAGTATAAAAATATAATTTCAAGTACCGTACAGAAAATTACTGATGAAGAATATCAAATTTGGTTCGAAATAGGATCAAGTGCTACTTCTAAAGCACAGATCCATCACGTGCAAAATAATCAACGTACTTCCGGACAAGAGGAATCAAAAACAATTTGGAATAAAATAAAAGATAAAATGCAATTAAAAATTTCGAGACCGTCATATGAAACTTGGGTCAAAGAAACGACAGCTAGAATAAATGAAGATTCATTGATCATTTATTTTGAAAACGAATTCCAACAAGAGTGGGTTAAAAAGTCTTATAAAGATTTAATTTCGCAAATAGCTAAAGAGTTAACTGGAAATACATATGAAATTCAATTTGAATTAAAATCAAATACAACCAGTAATAATGAAAAATCAACAATTGAAGATATCACTTCCGAATTAGGAGAGCAGTTCAAAGTCTCTAATAATAGTTTAAAATATAATGATGTAGATGAGAGCAATAAACGTATTCGAGCGTTAGAAGAAAAAATAATGAACTTGGAAAAGATCATTGGTACATTAGTAGAAAAATTGGATGCAGTAGAATTAAAAACACAGTTGGAAAAATAACCAACTGTGTTTTTTTACTTAATTCGCTTTTTTTATAAACCCTTTATAATGACGTTTTACAAGCTGACTTTCTAACGTTTTCATTGTTTCAAGTGCCACACCGACAATGATCAGTAAGCTTGTACCACCAATTTGTGCAGAAGGTGGTAATGTAGCAATCTTTGTGAATACAAGCGGTAAAATTGAAATTGCACCTAAGAAAATTGCACCGATAAATGTTAAACGGTATAAAATTTTCGTTACATATTGTTCTGTTGATTTACCAGGACGAATACCAGGTACATATCCATTTTGCTTTTTCAAATTCTCTGCCATTTGTTCAGGATTCACTTGAATAAATGCATAGAAGTATGTAAAAGCAACGATAAGACCTACATATAGTGTCATTCCAATTGGATGTGCGAAATCAAGGTTTGCAACTAACCATTTTGATACGCTTGAATCAGGGAAGAGCTGCGCAATTGTACGCGGCGTCATTAAAAATGCGGAAGCAAAGATGACTGGAATTACACCAGCACTATTTACTTTTAGAGGTAAATGAGTGTTTTTTGCTCCTTGATATTGATTGTTTCCTGAAACAGCTTTTGCATATTGAATCGGTATTTTACGCACAGCTTGTTGAATGTAAATAACCCCAACAACTATCGCTAAAATTATAAGACCAATTAAGACCATTTTTATGATGTGCATGAATAATTGATCGCCTGCATTTTGAAATTGTTGTAAATAAATTTGATTCGCAACATTTGGAATCGCTGCTACAAGTCCTGCAAAGATAATCATTGAAATACCATTACCTACTCCATTAGCGGTAATTTGTTCGCCTAACCAAAGTAAAAATGCAGTACCTGCAGTTAAAACTGTCGCAATAAATAAGTATGTAGTCCAGCTTTGATCTGTTATTAATTGTCCACCTGCTATATTATTAAAGCCATAAGACATCCCAATGGCTTGTATGAATGCGAGAATGATTGTAAAGTATCGAGTGAATTGAGCTGATTTCTTACGGCCCATTTCTCCTTGCTTTGCCCATTCCGAAAATTTAGGTATAACGTCCATTTGTAGTAATTGTACTATGATGGAAGCTGTAATATATGGTGTAATACCTACAGCAAAGATTGAGAAGTGTTGTAGTGCTCCTCCGCCAAAGACGTTTAGCATACCTAAAACGTTAGCTTGATCTTGTACTTTTAATACCTCTGCGTTAGTATGAGGAACTGGAATAAACGTGCCAATTCGGAAAACAATTAACATCGCTAATGTAAAAAGGATTTTCCTTCTTATCTCAGCTACTCTCATGAAATTTGAAATCGTACGAAACATAATGTCGCCTCCTATATTTTTATCAGTTTAAAACTGATTATTATATTCCGATGAAGTAACCACAAACCTCCTTCCGCATTAAATTCATTTGACAAATGGAATTTTATACATTTTGTAGTTTTCATGGATATAAAAATATAAGGTGTTTTTTAGCGACCTATAAGCTTTTCGTAATCATTCAATACACATAATATATCGAATAAATTAACAAATGTACATACATACGCATGAAAAATGAGTGAATAGAGCCATTTTTTACATTTATTTAATGATAAATTGATAGGACATTATTATTAGGGATTGTTATACATGTTATAAAAATAAAGGTGAGACATTATGATTTATAGCTAATATTCATTCGAATGTGTCAGCTAATAGTTTCTCCCAATCTTTAAAGGATAATTTATTAGTTATATGTTTTAGTGCATTAGGTACAATAATATGACAAATAAGTTCTAAGCTATTACCATCTGAATCAATAAAATAAACAGATGCATTACCTTGATGTGGACGGACAAAAGGTGCAATAGATTCATTACTATAGCTGTTAAAAAAGAATATAGAATCGAGTAAAAGTATGAAAGTACATACAACTTTAGTAGTAAATAATCTTATTTCAATTAAGATTTATGCAATTAAGAAATTTGTTTATTTAAAAGGGATTTATCAAATTGAAAGATAAATAAATTGAATAGATACTTAATAAGGGGATGATATAAATGAAAGTAGTTGTAAAAGAATTACGACCATTAGAAGTGGCATTCATAAGAAGAACTGGTAGTTACTTTGAACCACAAGATCATTGGGGGAAGTTATTGAACTGGTCTATCGAAAATAAACTTTATCCACCGGAGCAATCATTTATCGGAATCTCATTAGATAATCCTGAACTTGTTGCAAGCCATATGTGCCGACATGATGCTTGCGTGACCATACCTGAAAACTTTGAAAAAGAACAACATGAGGGTGTGCAATTTAAAAGTGTAGATGGAGGTCTATACGCTCTATACGAATTCTATGATGAACCTCATAAATTAAGTGTAGCGTATCAATACATGTACGCAGAGTGGCTACCAAATAGTGAGTATGATGCAGATTATGATAGAGATAATTTAGAGTTTTGCTTAAATAATGTTGCAGAAGATTTAGAAGGAAAGTTAAAGGTTGATTTATTTGTGCCAATTAAAAAAGTACCAATAAATATGAATGCAAATAAGTAGTATGTTTCTATCTAGCATTATCTTTACTATATTTTTTATTTGCTAATCAAACAGTAACGGAGGATACCGGCGTATTGGATGATATATTTTTAAAAGATTATTGGGTAGAGAAAACATTAAATAAACAATTAAATGAGACGAGCATATACTAATAAATGACACAATGCATAATTTATAATTGTATTTGAAGAGCACCTTAAAGTGCTCTTTTTTTATTGAAATTCATGCACTTATATAAGTTGTTCTTAATTTGAATCATCGTCCTTATATTATGTAATTTTGCATAATGTTACATAAATTGTGTATTTTCCCTTTTTTTCGACAAGAACAGCAAGTATACTTTGTACAAGCTTTCTATTTCAAAATTATACGAGGTGAAAAAATGAAAAACAAAAAGACGTTAACTAAGGTAGCATTAACAACAGGTTTAGCTTTAACAGCAGTAGCACCATACGGAGTAGGTCATGCAGAGGAAACAGATCAACTACAAGTTCAAATTCAGGAGGAATCATTCCGTTCAGGTGAACTTACACAACCGTCACAAAAGGCACCAGAGAATGTAGTAAAAGATGCTCTGAAGGAGAAAACAGAACAAGCTCTTTCTCCAAAGCAAGTCAATGGAGAAACAGGAGTAGATTATAAAGTTCTTCAAAAACGTGGTTCATATGATGGGACTACACTTGTACGTATACAGCAAACATATGAAGGAAAAGAAGTATATGGCCATCAATTAACTGCACACGTAGATCATAACGGTGTTATTAAAAGTGTTTCAGGCGATAGCGCGCAAAATTTAAAACAAGAAGAATTGAAAAAGCCTATCAATCTATCAAAAGATGAAGCGAAACAATATATTTATACGAAGTACGGGAACGATATCAATTTTATTTCGGAGCCAGAAGTTAAGGAAGTTATTTTTGTTGATGAAAATAATGGACAGGCTAGCAATGCATACCAGGTTACATTTGAAGCGGCAACACCAAAATATGTTTCCGGAACATATTTAGTAAATGCACAAAATGGTGATATGTTAAAAAATATGGTACAAGAGTCTAACTTGAAAGCAAGCGAAAAACTAGTTGGAGCCTTAAAGAAAAGTAAAAAAAGCAGTCTTACATCATTAACGGGCACTGGAAAAGATGATTTAGGGATCTCTCGTTCATTTGGTATTTCTAAACAAAGTAATGGCAAATATGCTCTTGCTGATTATACAAGAGGGCAAGGAATTGAAACATATGATGTGAATTACAGAGATATTACGAAAGAAGAAAGCTATTATCCTGGTACATTAGCAACTAGTACTTCGACAACCTTTAACGATCCAAAAGCAGTAAGTGCCCATTACTTAGCAACAAAAGTGTTTGATTTTTATAAAGATAAATACAATCGTAATAGCTTTGATAATAAGGGACAAAAGGTAGTTTCAGTTGTACACGCTTGGGATTCTGGAGATACGAATGATCCGAAAAATTGGCAGAATGCGTTAAGTGCTAATAATGGTAGTATGCTTGTATATGGAGATCCTATCGTCAAAGCATATGACGTAGCTGGGCATGAATTTACACATGCTGTTACTTCTAGTGAATCTAATCTTGAATATTACGGTGAATCTGGTGCGATTAATGAGGCACTATCTGATATTATGGGAACATCTATTGAGAAATATGTAAATAATGGAAGCTTTAACTGGACGATGGGAGAACAAACTGGATCTGTCTTCCGTGATATGGAAAACCCAGCTTCTGTTCCATCTTCACTTGGAGTACCTTATCCAGATGATTACAGTGAATTTAATGATTTTAATGGATGGGATCAAGGTGGCGTTCATTTTAATTCAAGCATTATTAATAAAGTTGCGTATCTCATCGCAAAAGGCGGAACTCATAACGGTGTAACTGTTAAAGGAATTGGTGAAGATAAAATGTTTGATATCTTCTATTACGCCAATACAGATGAGTTAAACATGACTTCTAATTTCAAAGAATTGAGATCAGCATGTATTCGAGTGGCGACTAATAAATATGGTGCGAATTCAGCTGAAGTTCAAGCGGTACAAAAGGCATTTGATGCAGCAAAAATTAAGTAAGTTAGAAATATAGTTCTTATTCATATATTATTACATTATGAAAAAACAGCTAATATCCTTAAAAGGACATTAGCTGTTTTTTTACGTAATTATGCATTAGTGAAAATATACTTACTTAGCAATAATTAGGGAGGATATCTTTAAAAGTTACGTCAAATATGTAAGGTTTATAGTATGTAAAAACAGAAAATTAATAATATATTGACCTCTTAACGGAAAGTGCTATAAAATGAAAGCGATAACAAACGGTTGCTTTAAAATAATTTCCCTGATCTTTTTGTATTTACAAATATATGAAGACAAAAATAAACTATTTTTTTAACAATTAATGCAAACGTTTTCGTATCGAAAAGATCATTGAAATACATATGTGAAAATAACCAATACGGGGGTGAAGCAAAAGAGATTTCTAGATTAATTTAAATTGTGTAATGTAGTACGGGCATAATAAATCGTTCGTACTATTTAAAGAAAGGGTGTATGTGGTGCAAATGACAAAAAGATTAATTAACAAAACAGTTTTATTACTTACTTTAATCGTTATGTTATCATCTGTTTTCTCCTTTCAGAATGTGAAGGCAGTTTCAAATTCGAAAACAACTGAAGTTATCATTCATTACAAAGAGCAGTCTGGAAATACAAAAGACTGGAACCTTTGGATATGGGGAGAAAATTCAAATGGAAAATCATATGAATTTACTGGTGAAGATGAATTTGGAAAGTACGCAAAGATTAATATAGATGGTGACTATAACCGTGTAGGATTTATCATTCGTACAAATGAGTGGGAAAAAGATGGTGGCGATCGTTGGATTGAAAATATAAAGGACGGTCGTGCTGAAGTATGGGTTCTTTCTGGTGATGAAAAAGTATATAACGCTAAGCCTTCATCGGATCTCTCAATTCAAAAAGCAACTATTGATAGTTTCCATGAAATTACTGTAACGACGAATGTCCCGTTTCATATTAAGGAAAAGAAAATTGAAATGGAAGGCATTAAAATTAAGAGTATTAGTCCTTATGATATAAACAGTGGAGATATTACGAATAAGGTGAAAATAATTACGGAAAAGAAAATTGATTTAAAACAAACATACAAAGTTAAAATAGAAAACTTAGCTGATACGAATACTGAAATCGGTAAAGTAATTCGTACTGAGGAGTTTGACCATTTATTTTATTATGGTGGCAACGATTTAGGTAATATATATACACCACAACATACAAAGTTCCGTGTATGGGCTCCTACTGCGAGTGAAGCGAAGTTAGTTACATATAAAAAATGGAACGATAAAATAGGTATTGAAATAAACATGCAACAAGGTGAAAAGGGCACCTGGAAAGCAGAACTTAAAGGGAATCAAAAAGGTCTCTATTATACGTATAAGGTGAAAATTGGTGATAAATGGACAGAGGCCGTTGATCCTTATGCACGTGCTGCTTCTGTAAATGGAGATAAAGGTGCGGTTATTGATTTAGAAGAAACAAATCCGAAAAAATGGAACACTAACAAAAAGCCTAAATTAAAAAATCCGGAAGATGCTATTATTTATGAATTGCATGTACGTGATCTTTCTATTCAGCCCGAAAGTGGCATTAAACAGAAAGGAAAATATTTAGGTGTAACAGAAAAAGGAACAAGAGGGCCTGAAGATGTGAAAACAGGACTTGATCATATAAAAGGTCTTGGTGTTACACACGTTCAGCTTTTGCCGATATTTGATTATGCTTCAGTAAATGAAGAGAATGTAAACGAACCACAATATAACTGGGGATATGATCCAAAAAACTTTAACGTACCAGAGGGGTCCTATTCTACAAATCCATACGAGCCAACTGTTCGAATCACTGAATTAAAACAAATGATTCAAACACTACATGATAATAATCTTCGTGTTGTTATGGATGTAGTTTATAACCATATGTATAATGCTGCTGAATCTAATTTCCATAAGTTGGTTCCAGGTTATTATTATCGTTACAATGAAGATGGAACATTTGCAAATGGAACAGGAGTAGGAAATGATACAGCTTCAGAACGAAAAATGATGCGAAAATTTATGGTGGATTCGGTCACATATTGGGCAAAAGAATATAACTTAGACGGATTCCGTTTTGATTTAATGGGTATTCATGATTATGAAACGATGAATGAAATACGTAAAGCTGTTAATCAAATCGATCCTTCTATTATATTGCATGGAGAGGGCTGGGATTTAAATACACCTCTTGCAGCAGAGTTGAAAGCAAATCAAAAAAATGCGGAGAAAATGAAAGGAATTGCTCATTTTAACGATAATATACGTGATGGATTAAAAGGTAGTGTATTTGAGGAGAAAGAAAATGGCTTTGTAAATGGAAAGGAAAACATGGAAGACCGTATTAAAAAAGGCATTACCGCAGGCATTGACTACGATATAAATTCGTCGACTTACCAAGATCCAGAGCAGGTGCTAACTTATGTGGAAGCGCATGATAATCATACATTATGGGATAAACTTGAGTTGACTAATTCAAGTGACAGTGAAGAAGTGCGAAAGCAAATGCATAAATTATCTTCTTCGATTTTATTAACATCACAAGGTATTCCGTTCTTACATGCGGGACAAGAGTTTATGCGCACGAAATATGGTGATCATAACAGTTACAAATCTCCAGATTCAATTAACCAGATGGACTGGTTGCGCCGTGCAGCGTTTAATAATGAAGTAGATTATATGAAGGGATTAATAGAATTACGAAAAAAGTATCCATCCTTTAGAATGACATCTGCAGAACAAATAAAAAAACAAGTATCTTTTATTGATACTCCCAAAAATGTAGTAGCTTATTCAATAGATGGAAAGGGCAAAGGAAATAAAAATGAATACTTTATAGTGGCTCATAATGCAAATAGGGAATCCGTTGAAATCTCGCTTCCATCGAAAGGTCCTTGGAAAGTACTAGTAGACGGGAAGCAGGCGGGAAGTAAACCACTTTATGTTATTCATGATAATAAAATTAAAGTTCCTGCGTTAAGTTCTTTAGTTTTAAAAACAGAGAAACCGATTAAATAAATGCCAAAAGCGGAGTGAAGGGTATTTTTACTTCGCTTTTTAAATCAAAATGATATAATTTCACATACTGTAATTATATTACAAATTAATAAATAAAAAAGAGAAGAACTCACCAAGGTTCTTCTCTTTTTTATGTGTAATTATTCTTTCTGTGGTTGTGAATATAGCAAAAGGCTAGACGATGAATCTATTTTCAAAGTGACGAGAAAATGACAAAACTGTAAGAATGCATGAATGATTGTAAGAAAGTTCGATGTTTTCCTTTTTCTTTTTTTATTAAAGTGAAAAAGAGGAAAGCGGTGTCATAAGAGGTTGGTATTTTTAGATGGTGGACAATAACCAACACTATCCATGTAATAAAAGTATATGGCAATCAGTAAGACACCTTACTAATAAGGAGGGATTTGAAATGTCTTTTTCTCAATTCAATATCGATATTTTTCGAGCCATTAATGATTTAGGTAAACAATATTCATTCCTAAACCCGGCCATCGTATTTTTGGCAGAATATATGGTATATATGTTTGCTTTAATTATTTTAGCTTATTGGTTTACTAGGTCCAGAAAAAGTAGAATGATGGTTATTCAAGCGATGGTTGCTTTTGTAATTGCTGAGGTAATCGGGAAAATAGCAGGGAAATTCCATCTAAATTATCAACCATTTGTAGTATTGCCTCATGTTAATAAACTTGTCGACCATGCTGTAGATAATTCATTTCCTAGTGATCATACAATTCTCTTTTTTTCGATTTGTTTTTCGTTTTGGCTTGTTCGTAAAAAAACTGGATGGTTATGGCTTATACTTGCATTTTGTGTAGCGATCTCACGGATTTGGGTAGGGGTTCATTATCCTTTTGATGTTGCAGTAGGGGCTTTAATAGGATGTATTTCAGCGGTATTTTCGCATTGGTTAGTACCGAAATTATCTTTTATTAGGCAATTACTTACTCAATATGAAAGAGTAGAGAAACATGTTTTACCATCCAAAAACAAATCAAAAGGATTGTGAGTATAGACCTTTATCACCCTCATTACTATTCTCCACAAGTTGAATGTTAAATGCACTTATTTACATCCATGAAGACGAAAAGGAATAGGTAGTACGTCTAGGTAATAAAACAGTTTATTACCTACTATTTAGATAACAATGAAGGCCATATCGCAAAACATTTAGTTAGCACCGAAGTGTATTTTTATCGTTTTTGAGGTAACTTATTTTCTTCAGTTGATAGACATGTGGCGTGATCCCAGTATATAAATTTGGAACGATGTTAATTTTCCATATAGGATACCGTCATATTGATATAAAGGCGTTATCCTTTCCTATGATTTCTCAGAAAGAATAACGCCTTTTTCTTTTTAGGGGAGATTTTGTCTTATTACCTTGATAGTGATGTGGTTCTCCCCCGTATAAAGGTTACAAAAATCTTTCGAATTGATCTAACTTGCACAATGCTTCCCGTTAATATAATACGCTGATTCTGTGAAAACCGTAAATACAACCTCAACTTCTGAAAGTCCAAAATTCATTACATATGTAGTAATGGCCTTGGCAAATCGATCACGAATTTCCTGTCCACGCTCGAACCATTTCACTTCAATAAGAGGAAACGCTTCTATTTCTTCTCCATTAAATACAAACGTAGAACTTGGTAGTTCCAACGTAAAATTATCCGTACCACACTCACAAATCTCTGCGAGCTCTTCTACTAATGGCTTGCTTATGTGTTTTAATTGTTCAGTAGTAATTCCACGAAACACAACATGCGGCATGTGAACCCCTCCGTTAGATAGCTTTTTATTTGTTCACATCATAGCACAATTTATTTTGCTGCACTAGAATCTATTGATACATTTCAATGACATTCTTCAGAATGGGGTCCCGTCCCGAAAAGGCGGATTGAATTTTGAAATGAGTCATAGGAGACATTCAAAAGCCTTATTCCACGTTATATTAGCCTTGTCTCAATAGGCTTTCCTCTATTGGAACGAACTAAAAAACATTGATACAAAAGACTTTTTATCTTTAACTTTGTAAAAGCGCAAAATCCTGACGCTATCCGATCACTATCAAGCTAAATTTTTTAGTACCTTCAGAACGAAATTTTGTGTTAACTTGTAACAAAAAGTGCATTTTTTTGTTTTGGGGTAATTCTGAATTCTTAAGTTGATGGATATGCGACGGTACCCTTATAAGGGCTAGTTTGTATCTTATGTGGTGAATTTTACAAATAGCGAAAAAGAGTCCTATATAAATGGGACTCTTTTTCTTCAAGTATTAACTTACTGGATATGCATTAGAACCTAGATAACGTTCTTTTATAATTTGTAGATGATGAAGCTCATGCCCAGCTATGATGTATGCTAATGCACGAACTGTAACTTCAGATTTGTTCGCATATCCTTTTTGTAACCAAGTGTCTTTATCTAAGCTTTTCAGTAAATGCAAGGTAGATTGGCGAACAACTATTAAATTCTCAAGAAGATCTTGCATAGATTGCTTATCAAAAGTAGCTTTGAGAACATACATATCATCGTTATAGCCTGGAAGTTCTGCTGTCTCGCCTCGAGCAATAGATAACAAGCGATACGCCATAACACGTTCTGTATCCGCAATATGGCCGATTACTTCTTTTATACTCCATTTAGTAGGAGCATATCGAAAAAGTCCCTCACTATCAGAAATCTCTTTTAATAAAAGATTCGTTTCCTCTATTTGTTGTGCTAAAATTTGTATGATATTTCCGTCTGATACTAAGTTAACATACGTTGCATAATAGGAGTTATATTCACTTGCCTTTGGTCTAATTTGCATACGAATCATCCTTTACATTTAATCTTTAAGTATAGCTTATCACAAAATAGTTTTTAATTAATCTGAAAGTTCTAAAGTAAAATAAAAAACCCATCTACTACTTTAGTCGAAATCGTGTACTTTCACATCATTTAACAAACAGAAAAAGGGTTTTTGATTTAACTCTTAGAATATTGTTCTATTACAAGTAATTGGATATTAATTACTTTTTTGATTACTTTTGATTATAACTAGGAAATATAGAAAGGTTGTGAAGTTATTTAATGGGTTATAAAGCTATGCTGTTTGATTTAGATGATACGTTACTTAATAGGGATAAGGCAGTAGATAATCTGTTTTTATTACTTTTGGAAAAGTGTTATGAGGATGTTAGTGATACAATCAAAAACAATATGCTACAGAAATTCAAAGAATTTGATAAAAGAGAATATGGCATGAGTGATAAAACGATAGTATTAGAATCATTGTTTGATGAATTCCCGCCGAAGTATAGATTGCCACGCAATTATATCCAAGATTTTTGGAATGAAAACTTCCCAAAATGTTTTTCAATAGACCAGAATACTATCCATTTCTTAAATCATATAAAGAAGCACCTTGAAGTTGGAATTATAACAAATGGCTCAACGCAGAGGCAAAAGGCTAAAATAATTAACACAAATTTAAACAATTACTTTGATACGATCATTATTTCTGAAGAAGTGGGATTTAGTAAACCGGATAAACGTATATTCGAGTTAGCATTAAATAAGCTAAATGTACAGCCAGAAAATACTTTATTTGTTGGGGATGACTTAGAAAAGGATATTGCTGGTCCTCAAAATGCAAATATAAAAGGTGTGTGGTTTAACCCTCAGAAAATCAAGAATACTACCAAAATACAACCATATGCCGAGATTAACACTTTGGATAGCTTGTTAAGTTATGTTACGCCACAATATTTTTCTAACAAGTAAAATTAATTTCATTGACCGTATTAGTAATAAAAAATAGAGGCGATTTTAATAGCTGCGGCTAATTTAATCTATGATTCATACGAAGTTTTGTAAAACAATTTTACTTATACTGTGTAAATTATAAAGGGGTGAGACTATGGAAATAAAGAAAGTAGTAATCGATGGAATCAATATTGCGGTCATTAGAAATGATAAGGTATTAATATCCGATGTTCAATCTGCATTAGATACTATGGCAACTGTTCAATATGAGGTAGATGCGAAGCATATTATTATCCATAAATCTTTAATAAGTGAAGATTTCTTTGATCTAAAAACACGTCTTGCGGGCGATATTCTTCAAAAGTTTATAAACTACAAGGTGAAATTTGCTATTGTTGGAAATTTCTCTATGTATACTAGTAAAAGCTTAAAGGATTTTATTTATGAATGTAATAAAGGTAAAGATATTTTTTACTTAGCAACTGAACAACAAGCAATTGAAAAACTAAGTACATTAAAGTAATAAGTATATCCTGCTAAATCCCCCGATTTCACTTAGTTCATGATTATATACGATATAGAAGAACTGACGTTTGTGATAAACTAAGAACTGAATAAAGGGGGAGTTTTTTTTGAACAATTTTAATGATGCGATACAAAACTTAAACAACATAATTTACAAACCTAACAATTTACTGATTGCGAATGTAAAAGAAGAAAAGCAAAACACAGAATATGCAGGATATTTATTTCACTTAAATAACAAAACCATTCGTTTTAGAAAATCCAAAATTACTCCTAATAAAATTGGTCAATTTGTTTCTTTTTGGGAGAAAGATGACAATATGCAGAATCGAGCGTTTTCTTATGACGCTGCTCCTGACTTATTAGTTATCACTTGTATAGATGATAACAAACTAGGACAATTTATCTTCCCTAAAGAGATTCTTCTTAAGGAAAAAATCTTGAGAACACAAAATCAAAAAGGCAAGATGGCTATGAGGATTTATCCGATCTGGAATACCCCTGTTAGCAACCAAGCTAAAAAGAGCCAAATGTGGCAGCTTCAGTATTTTGTTGATTTAAGCGATCATAATAATTTACCTATAGACAAACTATTACATTTGTATTCGTAGCTTCTTATCTTAAGTAATCTTGTTAGTTAGACTTTTTGTACCGGTACAGTTAAACGAAATGTACATTGTTTTAGTACCCCATCGAATTTACAATCAGCATATACTATTTTAACTTATATATTTTAAGGGGTGCTAACTATGACAAGTCTACAACATAAGCTGTTTACAAGATTGAATCTTGCAAATCGTACTGAGGTAAAGTTTGAAGAATTAAATACAATTCTCTTTGCATTTGCACACACTATACCATTTGAGAATTTAGATGTTATAGTAAATAACACAAATACAATTACTATGGAAAATTTACAGAATAAAATTTTAAGTACATCCCGCGGCGGACTTTGTTATGAATTAAATACGCTTTTGTACTACTTTTTAAAAGATTGTGGTTATGATGTACAACTCGCATTAGGTACCGTATATAAAAATGATATAAACGCATGGGCACTTGAGAATGGACATATAACGATTATTCTAAATTATGATAACGTACGATACGTAATTGATGTAGGTATTGCTTCATTAGTACCTCTAGTCCCTGTACCTTTTAATGGTGAGGCTGTTTCTTCTAAAAATGGTACGTATCGAGTGAGACGAAAAGATACGAGTAAAGGGAATTACGTTCTAGAAAGAAAAGATACGAACGGTGAGTGGAAAGTATGTCATGCTTTTTATAATCGTATCATTGATGAGGCAGTAGTGAATGATGTTCAAAAAAGAGTAATAGAAGATGAGAAATCTATTTTCAATAAAGGACCAATTGCAGCCAAATTAACGGAATCTGGTCATGTCTCTTTAACCAATACTAGTTTCACTGAAATAGTTCATGGTGAAAAAACGAAACGTGAAATTACAGAAGAGCAATATAGAGAGCTTTTATATACTTTATTTGCTATTGAGTTATGATAACGCGAATAGCTAGCCGGTTCTGAATAAGAACCGGCTATTTTATTAATTTAATTTAAAACAACTATTAAAGTTTGATTTTCTTAATAGATATAATACACTAGAACAGTATGAAAAAGTATAAACAATGAATTTTGAATGTAAAGGAAGATCTTCATGTCAATTATCGATAAATTGAAACTTAATAAGTATACGAATATGGTTGTTATTAATGAACCAAGTGATTACGAAGTTTTTACAGGAAAAGAAACTGTATTTTCAAAAGAACACGATGCCATTTTTATTTTTGTAGAAACACTGGATGAAATGGTGAAACAAACGAATTATATTATTAGTAATAAAGAATTATTAATTGAAAAAGGATACATATTCTTCGCATATCCGAAAAAGGGTAATTCTCGCTACAGTACGTTTATTCACCGTGATGAGATGTTTCCAGCATTAAACGTTGGAGAAGATGGATATGTGGGAGAAAGCGATATTAAATTTGCGCGAATGGTAAGTATGGATGACATCTTTACTGTTGTAGGTTTAAAGCGTGAGAAGAAAAAAGCGACAAAAACGCCTGCAATGAGCCAATGTGTAGCTGATTATGCAGATCGAATTCAAGATGTTGAAGCTTTATTAGCTAATCACCCAAATGAACTTAAGTTTTATCAAAGTTTAACACCTGGATACAAAAAAGATTGGGCACGTAATCTGTTTTCTGTCAAACAAGAAAAAACACGTGAAAAACGTTTTGAAAAGATGATTGAGGTTCTATCACAAGGCTATAAAACAATTGATTTATTCCGCAAAAAGAAAAAATAAGATTAGGAAAGTCACAATGATGCAACAATTAATTGCGATGAGTACATTGAAAAAAGTATTTCTTCCATTATACTAAGGGATGTTCTTATATTTATATAATTAGTAAAAGAGAAAAGGTGTTTGAAATGAAATCGTATATTGTAGTTGGAGCTGGAATTTTAGGAGCGTCTACTGCTTATCATCTTGCTAAGGCTGGCGTGAACGTTACTATCGTGGATCGTCAACAAGTAGGTCAAGCAACAGATGCAGCAGCAGGTATTGTCTGTCCATGGCTTTCACAACGTCGTAATAAAGCATGGTATAAAATCGTTAAAGGCGGTGCACGTTACTATTCTTCGTTAATTCAGCAATTAGAAGAAGACGGTGAAACGGATACAGGTTATAACCGTGTAGGTGCAATTAGTTTACATACTGATGAGAAAAAACTAAATCAAATGGAAGAGCGAGCTTATAAGCGCCGTGAAGATGCACCAGAGATTGGTGAAATTACTCGTTTATCAGCTGAAGAAACGAAAAAATTATTCCCAGCATTATCAGAAGAATATAGTTCTGTTCATGTTAGTGGTGCTGCACGAGTAAATGGAAGGTTATTACGTAATGCATTAATAAGTGCTGCGAAAAAACATGGTGCAACTTTTATAAAAGGCAATGCAGTATTAGTCCGTGAAGGTAGTCAAATTACGGGAGTTAAAGTAAAAGATGAAACAATTTTAGCAGAGAAGGTTATTGTAACGGCAGGTGCATGGGCGAACGAAATCTTAAGCCCTTTAGGAATTAATTTCTTAGTTACGTTCCAAAAAGGACAAATTGTTCACTTGCAAATGGAAAATACAGCAACAGAAAATATGCCAGTTGTTATGCCGCCAAATGATCAATACATTTTAACATTTGACAATGGCCATGTCGTAATTGGTGCAACACATGAGAATGATACTGGTTTCGATCACCGTGTAACGGCTGGTGGTTTACATGAAGTATTCCATAAAGCATTAACAGTTGCACCTGGCTTAGAAGATGCTACTATGCTTGAGACGAGAGTTGGATTTAGACCGTTTACTCCAGGATTCTTACCTGTTATCGGACCACTTCCTAACTTCGACGGTATTCTCGTTGCGAACGGATTAGGAGCTTCAGGTTTAACTGCTGGTCCATATTTAGGATCAGAACTTGCTAAGTTAGCGCTGGGACAACCAATTGATTTAGATTTAAATGATTATGACGTTGCTGGCGCAATTGAATAACATCGGGTATGAAAAAATACACTAAGCAAATTCGATAGGAAATAAGTAGTTTTTTCTCCGTTAAGAGTAAGACTGTTTATGAAAAATGAAATTCTTTAAAAATAAAGAGCCGACACCATAAACTTGCATTATTAATGTAGAATTATGATGTCGGCTCTTTATTCATATGTGTTTAAAGCTTATTTTCGAGAGGAGGTTAAGCAATGAGAGCACCATATCAAGTATTAATATTTCCTTATATAAAAATTGATAACTCTATTCAATATGCGATTTTCAACCGAAGTGATTATGGTTATTGGCAAGGAATAGCTGGTGGTGGGGAAGATGGTGAAATTCCTATTGAATCAGCAAAACGGGAAGCATTTGAAGAAGCTGGTATTTCAAGAGAATGTCCATATATACAATTAGATTCTGTGTCTTCACTACCAGTAGAGGATGTAGTTGGAGGATTCCTTTGGGGAGATGAGGTTTATGTAATAAAAGAATTTTCTTTTGGAGTTAAAGTACCTACCAAAAACATCTCATTATCTGAAGAACACTTACATTATAAATGGTTATGCTTTGAGGAGGCAGTAAAGTTTTTGAAATGGGATAGCAACAAAACAGCATTGTGGGAATTAAACAAAAGACTATTAAAATAGTAAAAGTATTAGCAAAGACGTTAGTGGAACAAGAATTGAACAATTAAAAAACTTACTATTCTTCATATGTAGCAAGTTTTTTTCTATACAGTTACCCCTGGAAAAATAAAAATAGTTAGAAATATTTTTTTATTGTATGGTTTTTGGCTCTGAATAGTGGAATACATATTAAGTATTCAACAGTTCAAATAAAACGAGTCATCTTTTTATTTGAAGAAGAAAGATGACTAGTTTTATGCTAAAATTCGCTTAGTGTATATTTTCGTTAAAATGTGGGCAGGCCCACTTTTAGCAAAACCGGAGTGGAAATGATGAGTATAAATTGTTTTGTGGGATTGATAAAGAATGAATTATTAAAAGAGATAAGCATAAGAAGCGAGGATGAATCCGAACCTGTAGTAGTTAAAGATATTCCTAGACTTTGGAAGTGTTTAGGGAAAGGTAATTATGCCGCAGTATTCATGCACAAAGAATACAAAGATTGGGTAGTAAAAGTTTACGCGCGAGAAGGAGAAGGTATTGAAAAAGAGTCAGAAGTATACCGCAGAATCGGAAATCATCCTTCTTATTCAAAGCTTATTTATAAAGGAGAAAATTTCATAGTATTGAAACGGTTAAAAGAAATTACCTTATACGATGCTGTTCATAAAGGGATTAAAATCCCTAAGCAGGTGATCCTTGATATCAATCAAGCTTTAGAGTATGCAAGAGAACAAGGATTAACCCCCTGCGATGTTCACGGGAAAAATGTGATGATGGAAAAAGGAAGGGGATATGTAGTCGATGTATATGATTTCTTAAAAACAAAAGAAGATAGTAAGTGGAAAGATTTAGAAAAGGCATATTTTACATTTTATTTGCCTTTCATTTATAAATTGCCTTTCCCTGTTAAAATACCGTATTTTATGTTAAACATTGTTAGACGTTCGTATAGAAAATATAAGAAACTTAAAAAGAAATTCGAATTGTAATACTTATAAGTGGACCACTAGTAAACAAAAGGACCGTACATTTTAGATATGTCTAATATGTACGGTCCTAATCTTTTTTATGTATACATATTTTTGCTAGTTATATCACTATCAATTCCAAAACGAGATATTTTGAATAAATGAAACTGTTAAAATAAATGTTGATGCGCAACCAGCAGTTAATAACATTATTATTTTTCGTCCATTCTGTTCTTTTGAAGGTTTTATCAGTTCTGTAATCAACACAATCCAAATTATTATAGATACTATCGAGATAATATTTATGGACATATGTAACACCTTCCTTTTTGTTTTCACATAAACATTTCTTATTTTGTAAAATGAAAGCAATTTAACTAGAAAATATGTACAGTATTACAAATCAGGTTTCTCCTGTTAAACCACCTTTTTTAAATAGAAATACGACTAATAAAACGATAATAACTGCCTTTAAACTGCCCCAATATGGATAAATAACATGATCTGTTAGATGAGCATGTTGAAAAATGTTCTCTAATCCATAAATTCCAATAATGACTGCTAAAAGAAAAGCGGCTTTTCCAATAGCTGTATTACAATAGAGGGTAAATAAATATAGTGCAACTATAAGTGGTAAGATGATTTGTAGCAATAGTGTCATAAGGTAGCCCCCTAATTTATCTATAATTATATTATATACAAAATTGTAATAAAAAGGAATGCGACTTATTTGATACTAATAAGATTACTCTAAACATATTCTTCTATTAAAAAGAATATAAAGGGGTGTAAAGTTAATTGACAAAAGTTAAAGTTCGTTTACGACCCATTGTTCATAACATAAATTTACCCACTGTAATAAAAACAGCAATTCTTCCAGGTGAATCGGCTGAAAAGCTATTTATCGCAACGCAATTAGGAGAGGTTTTTCACATAGGAGATGGCGTCATAAAAACATTTTTAAATATTCGTCAACGAATTATAAATTTAGGTACATCTGAAGAAGGCGTTTCTAGTAGTGGTTATGATGAACGAGGATTGCTTGGACTAGCATTTCATCCACAATTTTATCAAAACGGTTTATTTTATCTTCATTATTCTGTCGCTGGAACCCAAGGGCCAGGTGCACTTTCTGAACAATTTAAACCGAATCCTTGTGACCCAAAAACGTTAAACTTAAAGTGGACAAATAGAGATACGCAATATGATCATATCGATACAATCGAAGAATGGATTTTACAATCAAACGGTCAACCTCAAAAACGTAGAACATTACTTAATATAAAACGCCCATTTTTTAATCATAATGGGGTAAATACTTTAAACTTTTCTCCAGAGACGGGGAAACTTGTTTTTACAAATGGAGATGGTGGCTCGGGTTATGATCCGTTCAATTTAAGCCAAAATGATTTAGAAATAGCAGGTAAAATTATTGAAATCGATGTAAGTAAAAATACATTCATAAATAATCCTCCAGTCGTTACACGCTTTAATGAACTTCCTCTATCTATACAAGAAACACTTACAGTAATTGCGAAAGGTATTCGTAATATAACCGGTATTTCATTCCAAAGGTTTTATAATCAGTATATTAAATATGTAGGTAATGTCGGACAGGATATTGTAGAGTCTATTTTTTCATTTGTTCAATATAAACCAATACCGGTTACCGAACTTGTTCAAATACATGTAATGAGACTCACTTCAAATCAAGATGGATTTATTAATTTTGGTTGGAGAGGATGGGAAGGAGAATTGCCTACTTCTTTTATAAAACACTGTTCTGAAAATCCTACTTTGGATGAGAGAACAATGGTTTATTATAATGAAACAATAGAAACATCAACGAAGCGAATTCAGCCACTCATTAGTTATTTTCATAAAGACCCGAGACCAGATAAGTTTGGCGGGACTTCTCTAACAGGAGTTCAGCCATATATGGGAACTGCAATCCCGAATTTAAATGGTAGCGTTGTGTTTACCGACCTTGCTAGAAAAGAAGAGTCTCGGCCGCCAGTTAAAGGTGTATTAGCATATACTAAAGCAGGTACAGATGGTAAACATACTGGTTTTCATGTTATTGAAACTGATTATGATTTTGGTACGCAAGCAGCTTATTATATGAGTTTAGGAACAAATTTGGATCAAACTAGGTTATATTTAGGAGTTTACGGTTCTATGAAAGTAACTGATTTTAACAAAGGTACCATTTTTGAAATTATCCCTTAATACGATATACACTCGTAGTTTAATCATACAAGGAATTCCCTTTGTTTTAAAACGTACAAGTTCTCCCCCTAAAAGCCTTTTATTGTATAGTAACTCATAACAAGTAGAAAGCAGCTCATAAACCACTAGCGTATGAATAAGATAGAAAGTGATGAATGAGATATCTTTAGGGGGTATTTTGATGAATCGATTTGTACGTTATTGGTGTCAACTTATGATAGAGAATAATGGGGACTTTGTTCATAAAAGAAAATTATCCCTAGCAAATAAAGTAGTCATTACCGCTTTAATGAGTGCTTTGGCCACCATGTTTCAAGCAGCAGGTAACTTAATTCCTGGTATAGGGTTATTTATTAGCCCTTTTGCGACGTTACCAATTTTTTTGGCTATTTGCTACTCTATTCGTGAGGGAGTACTTTCTTATCTCCTTACTATCCTCCTATTATTTATTATTGAGCCAAGTGAACTAATTGTTTTTCCATTTACTACAGGCTTATTAGGTATAGCCTTAGGGCTTTCCTTTATACAATTCAAGAGGAGAATTTGGGTAATTTCCTTTTCTGCGATTTGTCTACTTATAGGAATTACGATTGTTCTAGATATTTTTCGCTTTCCTGTGCTTGGTCCTACTATTCATACAACTATGGATATAAAAATTATTTTATCAATATTTATACTGAGCTTTCTATACTGCTGGATCTATGCAGGGCTTTGTAGAATATTGTTGAATAGGTTATATAAAGTATTGTTTTAACAATTGCATAGAATGGAGATTTAAAACATGTATAACGTTGAAATTAGGAGACCGAATTCGGATGATTTAGAGGAACTTCACTCATTTTTTCGTATAGTTATTACGAATACCTTTAAAGACGAAGGTTTATCACAATTATCGGATGACATAGAAAATGAAATTAACACGAAAAAGCAATATTTAAAAACAGATTTTGATAGTAATGGAGAAAAACGTTACTTTTTATTAGCAATAGATACAAATAACGATAAAATCATTGGTACAATCGAAGTTGGTCCAGCAAGTACATTAATTAATAGTTGTACAGGCGGTGTACTTAAGGATTTGTATGAAATAGGAACTGTTTTTATACTGCCGGAGTATCAAAAAAAGGGTATCGGGAGTTTACTACTAAATGCAATATTTCTTACGTTACTTAGCAAAGGTATAACAGAGTACTGTTTAGATAGTGGATACAAAAAAGCGCAAAGTATATGGACGAAGAAGTTTGGAGAGCCTAGTTATGTACTGAAGGATTATTGGGGAGAATCAAGTGATCATATGATTTGGAAGAAGAGTTTACATGATGCCCCTATAATATTTAAATTATAAAATGAAAAATGCCTCTGAACGTAGCTTTTCTTACATATGTATGCTATTATTTACCTTTATAATAAAAGAGGACGTGAATGAACTTGATTAAAATTAGTATCCCTGAAGTTGATGTTACAATTACTGAACGTAAACAAGTTATTAGAGGAGACGAGCCAAGAATTACGCCAATCAATGGTTTTATCGATTTCCACTTGTTCCCACGAGATAAAGGCGGCATTTTTATGTTTTACAATATTAATGACGAACTTCTTTTCGTAGGTAAAGCTCGTAAAATTAGACAACGTATTAAGAAGCATTTCGAAGATAACGTTTCGCCAATTAAAAATCACCGTGACGAAGTATACCGCATTGATGCATGTATCGTAGAAGATCCAACAGAAAGAGAAATTTACGAAACATATATCATTAATGAATACAAAGCAAAATATAACGTTGATAAAGTATTCTATAAATAAGTAATAAAAAACAATCCTAGTACATATACTGGGATTGTTCTTTATTTAGAATTATTCCTCATATTTGCCTCCTTTTTTTAAATGATTAGCAGCAATAAAACAAACTACACCTATACATATAAGTACAATTCCAATTGTTTTATGTTTTCCAAAAAAGAAAGGAATATCAGAAATAACATTTGTCATACATAACCCTACAAACACGAGGATAGGTCCTACCCACAGTAATACATTGCCGAATTTCGTATGTTTCCGCATAGTAAGCCTCCTCATCCCTTTTTACATATATATCCATTAATTAAAAGGAAATTCATAGAGAAATATAGTTTTTTTCATATCGAAAATTTAACCTTCATATATTGGTACAAGCAAACAAGAAAGGGGACCATCATGAATTGGTTAGAAGCTTTTATATTAGGGATCATACAAGGTTTAACAGAGTTTTTACCGATAAGTAGTACAGGTCATCTTTATTTAGGAAGGCATTTGTTTCAATTAGATGAAGCAGGATTGTTTTTAGATACGATGCTGCACATTGGGACTTTACTTGCTGTGTTTATTTATTACAAAAAAGAATTTATATATTTAATTAAAAATCCATTTTCAAAACTAATGCTACTACTTATTGTCGGGACGATACCCGCAGTTGTAATCGGATTGTTATTTAAAGACTTTTTTGAGGATATTTCAAAAACAGGTATTACGATTGGTTGGGAGTTTTTAGTGACAGGATTCTTTCTCTACATGGCGGATAAACAAAAGAATGGCCGTAAAAAAATGGTCAACATTACATATAAAGATGCATTTATCATTGGTTCATTTCAAGCGGCTGCTATTTTTCCGGCAATTTCTCGTTCTGGAATGACAATCGTCGCTGCATTATGGAGAAAGTTAGACCGCGAAACTGCTGCTTACTTTTCTTTTTTATTATCAACACCAGCCATTGTCGGAGCTATTATTTTGCAATTTGCAGATGTTTTTCAAGGGAAAGCAGAATCTATTTCTAGTACATCTTTAATTGTCGGAACTTTATCAGCAGCATTTTTTGGTTACATAGCTGTTTCATGGATGATTCAATACTTAAAACGTCACTCTTTAAAAGTATTTGCGTATTACGTATGGGGATTAGGTATTTTAATTATAACGTTGCAATATACTCATGTGTTTTAATTATAATAGTAAAGAAATTAATTAGTTTAAGATCCTGTTTCATTCATAAAAGACAGGATCTCTTTTTATTAAGGAGGAAAATATGTTTAATAAAGCTATCGTTATTGGCGGAAGTATCGCAGGAAAGCTCGCAGCAAAAGCATTATCAACTGCTTTTAAAGAAGTAATCATTATAGAAGCCGGTGAAAGATGGGATGGAAAGTCTTCGAGAAAAAGAGTCCCACAAAGTAATCATCCTCATGTGTTATTAAAAGGTGGAGAAAACGCCATTGAGGAATTGTTTCCTAATATTACGAATGAATTAATAGAAGCAGGTAGTGTCGTACATAACTTTACTCGTGATTTAAAATGGCATCAATTTGGTTTATGGAAACAGCCGTTCATAGGGGAAGTACATATGATTCAACAAAGTCGTCCTTTGCTAGAATGGCATATTCAAAAACGAATACATCAAATTTCAAATATCACTAGTAAATTTAAAACACTAGTGGAAGGGTTAATAGTAGACAGAAAAGCTAACAAAGTATGTGGTGTAAAAGTGAAATGTTTAGAGACAGACACACAAGAAGAAATACATGCAGATATTGTTGTTGATGCAAGTGGATTCGGTTCAAAAAGTATAGCATGGTTACGCGAATGTAATATCGAAGTGCAGGAAGAGAAAGCACGTATTGATTTATTTTACACAACTAGAATGTTTAAACTTAAAGAAAATGAGAAATTAGATTACTGTAATACGCTAATGTCTCCAAGTTTCCCTGACAATCCGTATGGCGTTCTTATTCAAACGATTGAGGATAATCGTTATTTTGTTACTTTCAGTGGATATGCAAATAAAAAAGCACCACAAACAGATGAAGAATTTTATAATTTTGCTGAAAACCTATCAATCTCTAATGTTACTGATTTTCTAAATAAAGCTGAAGCCATTTCACATACCAAAACGTACAAAATTCCATATCAAGTACGTAGGCGATTTGATTTAGTGGATAATCTACCCGAAAGATTGTTAGTAGTTGGAGATGCACACTGTCGTTTTGATCCTGTTTTCGGTCAAGGTGTTTCCGTTGCTGCTATGGAAGCTCACCAGTTGCAATTACTTCTGCAAGGTAGAAAACAACTTGATAAAACATTTACACAACAATTTTATAAAAAGGCAGCTACTATAATAGAAACCCCTTGGGATATGACAACAACGGAAATATCGCGTCACCCGGAGCTACAGACAGCATTAACTACAAAACAAAAATTTCAGCTATGGTATACAAAACAAATATATCGACTATCCGCAAGTAATTCTGATGTTTATATTCGGTTAGTACGAGTGATGAATTTAATTCGTAGTCCATTTCACCTATTTCATCCAAAAGTACTACTTGCTGTGTTACTAAAACAAAAGAAATAGCAGGAAAGTAGTTGATTAAAAACGAATATATAGCAGTTAGTAGATATAGGAGGGGTAATCGAGATGAAAATATACATAGAACAATTAAAGAAACACGATGCTAAGGATTTATTTACGTTTGAACTTACGAATAAGTCTTTTTTTGAAACAATGGTACCTAATCGTGGCTCGCAATATTTTGATTTTGAATATTTCCAAAAACTACTAGATAATTTATTAATAGAACAGGCGGATGGAGAATCTTATTTTTATTTAATTCGTAACGAAGAAAATGAAATTGTAGGGAGAATAAATTTAGTAGATATAGATTCGGAGACTCGAATCAGTTCGTTAGGTTATCGGGTCGGAGAAAAATTTACTAAAAAAGGAGTTGCAACTGCAGCCGTAAAATTAATTTTAGACGTAGCAAAAAATAATGAAATTAATGAGGTTCATGCTAAAACAACTTCTAATAATCTTGCATCACAAATTGTACTAGAAAAAAGCGGGTTTTCTTCTTATCAAAACGAAGCAGATACAACATCTGTACAATTGAATGGGGAACAGGTGAATTTTGTACATTATATTTGGAGAAATACTTCGCGCTTATAAGAAGGGGGATTTATTCATGAATGATTTACGTTATCCAATTGGACAATTTACATACAAACGTCCTATAACGGAAGAAATGATAGATACATGGATTCAAGAAATTGAAGATTTACCTAATGAACTAACGAAGGCTATCAAAGATTTAGATCAGAAGCAGTTAGACACACCGTACCGCGTTGGTGGATGGACAGTTCGTCAAGTAGTCCATCACGTTGTTGACAGCCATATGAATAGCTACATACGTTTTAAATTAGCACTAACAGAAAAGAATCCAACGATTAAACCATATAAAGAAGAGAAGTGGGCAGAATTACCTGATTCTAAATTACCAGTAGATGTTTCACTAGTAATGTTAGAGTCATTACATAAAAGATGGGTTAACCTTTTATATTCTTTAGAACTTGAAGATCTAGAAAAGACATTTAACCATCCAGATACTGGTGAAACAAAACTTGCTGCTGCAATTGGACTATATGCATGGCACGGACGTCATCATACAGCTCATATAACTTCATTAAGAAAGCGACTAAATTGGTAACATGGAGATGCATTTAGAGAAAGCGAAAGAAACCGACGCAGAAGTTATATTTCAGATGCAAATAGACTCATTTAGCCCTTTATTACATAAATATAAAGACTACGAAACAAACCCAGCAAATGAATCTATTGAAAAAACGATTTTGAGGATAAATAATCCCAGCAGTAACTATTATAAAATGATAATAGATTCTAACCTTGTTGGAGCGATATGTATATCCCAAAAAGAACTACCTTATAAATTTTGGATTAGTCCAATGTTTATTCATCCAGTCTATCAAGGGAAAGGAATTGCTCAGCAGGTACTTATTTTAATTGAAGAGATGTTTCCAGAAGCACAAAGTTTTGAACTTGCTACGATTTTAGAAGAAGAAAGAAATTGTTTTCTATACGAAAAGATGGGGTATAAAAGAACAGAAGTAATAAAGAAATTAAATGATAAAACTACACTTATTTATTACAAAAAAGAAAGGTAAAGCATTTAAAATACGCTTTACCTTTTTCTGTTATTTTAGATTAAATATACAAAACTGATGAATATTCTTCCAAAATAATCGGGTTAGTAATTTCAGAAATGAATAAACATACAGAAAGACGTTATTTTGTCGTATATGTTACTAACGCTTTTTGAATGCTTAAAACACTATCGTCACCTTTAAATTCTTTCGTAATTGGGGCGCTCAAACTAGATACCCAAATTTTAAGTTCAGCATCCAAATCAAAATGCCCAGCTGTTTCAATGCTAAATTGTGTAATACTTTTATAAGGGATAGAATGGTATTCTGTTTTTTTACCTGATATTCCTTGTTTATCTACTAAAATAAGACGACGATTTGTAAATACGATTAAATCACGAATTAATTTATAAGCATGTTCAACTTTCTCATCGTCTAACATAATCTTCTCTAAATCACGTTCTACACTTTCTGTACTCGCATTTGATGCATTTCCTAAAATACCGCTAAATAAACCCATAGGAAATTCCTCCTCCATTATTTGTGGAATGTGTTACTTATATTGTACCATGCAACTCGGTGTGAAGTTATGATATTACATTAGTAGTTTCTGGCTATTGTTGTAATCCTTTTATATAACCTCATCTTAATATCTTATGCTAATATAAAAGTAAGAAAAAAGAAGCAGAGGGATATAGCATGAAAAATATCGGTTTAGTATTAGAAGGCGGAGGAATGAAAGGTTTATATACGGCAGGCGTACTCGAATATTTTATGGAAAAGAACTTATTTTTTCCTTACGTAGTCGGCGTATCCGCTGGAGCTTGTATGGGAGCAACTTATTTATCACGGCAAAAAGGGAGAAATAAAAAAGTAAATACAGAGCTAGTTGCAGATCATAGGTATATATCTTATCGAAATTTAATTCGAAAACGCGAATTATTCGGAATGGACTTTTTATTTGATGAAGTACCTAATAAAATTGTCCCATTTGATTTTCAAACT
Organism: Bacillus cereus group sp. MYBK101-2; assembly: GCF_051918845.1. Taxonomy (NCBI): domain Bacteria; kingdom Bacillati; phylum Bacillota; class Bacilli; order Caryophanales; family Bacillaceae; genus Bacillus; species Bacillus cereus group sp. MYBK101-2. The sequence continues at coordinate 221,337 of NZ_JBQAIE010000005.1, forward strand.
TTCTTAAACTCAAATGAACAGTTTGTTATAGGGACGACTGATTGCGAATCGGGACAAGCTATTTATTATAATAAAGCAGAACACGGAAATGACATTTTAAAAATCATTCGTGCATCTAGCTCAGTGCCGTTTATAGCGCCTGCTGTAGAATATGATAATCGCAAATTACTAGATGGAGGGATTATAGATCCTATACCGGTGTTAAAAGCGCAAACTGATGGTTATGAAAAGAACGTTGTAATTATGACAAAACCAGAAGGATATGAGAAGCAACGTAATAAATTTTCAGGCCTAGCTAAAATTTTATATAGGAAATATCCGAATATCGCACAATCTTTAGTAGAACATTATCGTTTTTATAATGAGACGATATCTTATATGCATCAAATAAAACAAAAAGACAACTTTTATATTATTCAGCCTAGCGTACAGCTTCCAATAAGCGGAATAGAAAGAAGTAAAGAAAAGCTCGTTAATTTATATAATCTTGGTTATACAGATGCTCAATATCATTATGAAAAATTATTAAGTTGGATAGAGAAGTAAAGGGGTGGAAAGTTGAAGTTAGGAAAACAAATTATTTTTAAGGAATTGCAGAAAATGCATAGTCCACTTTATAAACCGTTTCCGAATTGTGACATTCGAAAAATACGAAAAGATTTTAATACTATGTTTACAGAAGATGATTGTATAAGCGCTGATTTAAATTATTATTGGATGCATACAGCAGGTACTTTAAGTTACGTGCTTAATAATAATGAACAGGAGATTGTGTTTAATCAAATAAAATGGCTAAGGAAATCGTTTTTTGAATGGTTTCCACAATATTGTTTTCTAGAAACAGAGATTATGAAGTATCCCATTTTATATAGAGATTTCATGAATTATGAAAAGACCCGTAAGCTATTACTTTATTATCTTACTGAATAAAAATTAAAACGTACAAGTGATGCTGCTTGTACGTTTTTTGTTCATAAAATATACAATATTTACAACTTATCCATGTAGGTATTTTAACGAGAAAAAAGAAGTACATATAGAATAGGTGTGAGGGAGGAGAGAGAGGTTTGTTAGCTGTTTCCCTTTAAATTCATGTCCACTCAAATACTTCGAGTAAAATTCGCTTCTAAATGGTATTATCAAATATCAAGAAAACTAATTTAGAAACAAGGAAGGGACAGGTTTAATATGGAAAACGTATCAAATGTAGATAAAGTAGAATCAATTAAATCTTTACAGTCAACAATCCGTAAACTAGAAAATGCCTTATCACAGATGACTCAAAAAGGCTCAAACACTACTTTAGTGAAAAAAAGACTCAAAGCAGCTAGTATCGGCTTAGCTATGTTAGAAAGTATTTGGAATCAAGAAACCCATCATTACACGCAAGAGGATTTAGCAGACGCTCGAAATGTTCTAATTGGTTTGCTTCCATCAATTGAAAAGATTTATGTTAAGTCAAAGCTTGGGAGTCCTCAAAGAACACTTTTAGAAAGAAGAATAAAATCATTAGAACTTTCTATTCAGGCAATTGATTATTTTTCTAATAAATAACTTCGCTAAACAAATAACTTACGACTACTTTTATATAGGGATTCTAATGAAAAAACTACATATAGAATACTACAAAGGAGAAAGAGAGGTGACTACAATAATCAGTCCTAAGTTAGAGAAGCTTAAAAATCAATTAAAGAATGGAAACGAAAAAGCTCTTTATACTTTTTTGCATGAAATAAAGTCAAATCACACGCCACTAATAGAACAATGCCCTGCAGATAATCAGTATAAGCTTATAACGTATATATGGTTAGGGGATCGAAAAACTGAAAATGTTTATATATTCGGTAGTTTTCCTGGTTGGGATCTGTCTGTAAATCAACTACAACGGTTGTTACAGACAGATATTTGGTATGTAACGTTTAGGACGGATAAGAGTTTTATTTCAACTTATTATTTTACAGTAAATGATTTTTTCGAAAATGATTGGATAAAGCGTAGTGAACAGTACCAACTAGATCAATTCAATGAAAATATATTTGGAGAAGGTGCCAATAAAGCGTCTATGTTAAAAATAGGTATGGAAGTGCAGTATAGCAGTCGTTTTCCTTCAAATGATTATCCATCCGGAAAGATTGAAACATATTCTTTTTATAGTTCGATTTTAAATAACACACGTAAAATTTATATTTATACGCCTCATGATTATTCTCGCACTTCACATCTTCAAGAACTTCTCATTGTATTTGATGGGAATTCATTCATTAATGACCTTTCAATCACAAAAACACTTAATTATTTAATTTACGAAAAAGAAATCCCATCTTGTATCGCTGTTGCTATAGATCCTGTCGATCGATTAGTAGAGCTAACTTACAATGATAGAATGAATGCATTTTTAACAGAGGAATTACTTCCGTGGATTCAGGCGAAGTATCGTGTGCATCAAGAAGTAAAACATATAACAATTGCCGGTTTCAGTCTTGGTGGCCTAGCAGCTTGTTATGCAGCGCTTCAAAATCCACACATTTTCGGGAACGTGTTGTCTATGTCTGGATCTGTACATTGGAAAAAGAATGGATATGAAAATCAAATTCCTTGGATTGAAAATCAAATTTCATCTATAGATTCAAATGCGACACAGCCTCAATTTTATTTAGCAGCAGGCGAACTTGAAAACAAACCTCTTTTAACGGCTAATAGACGCCTATATAAAGCTTTAAAAGAAAAAGAATACCAAATTACTTGTGAAGAGTTTCAAGGCGGCCATGACGGTGTTTGGTGGCGAGAAAAGTTATTTGATGGGTTGAAAGCATTGAAACGTACAAAAACGCTACTATAAAATATAAAGAGGAGAGATTCTATGAATCAAGAAGAACTAGATAAAAAACTAAAAAAGCAAGAGATTTTAGTAAAAGATGAGAAAGTTTGGTCCTATACGTATGAGGATCATATTAGTTCTATCGTGAAGGAAGCAGAAAAGAAAGGGTCTTTTGATAATATGCCTGGTAAAGGCAAGCCTCTTAATTTAGATAACGACCTTTCGTACAATCCTGAAAAGCAACTTTATAGAACGTTAAAGAATAATCATGTTTTACCTAGGTGGATTGAGCTTTCAAAGGAAATTGATAATTTAAAAGAAAAGCTAAAAGAAAATACAAATACTGCAGAAGCAGCGGATTTAATTCGAACTATTAATAAAAAGGTATTAGAACATAATCTACTTTGTCCACCAAGTGCGCAAAAAACAAGGGTGAAAACGGACTTTTAACAATTTTCAAAGAATCCATCTCTTGCTATATAATTAAGTAAGGCATTTTCAATTCATTATGAAAGGGAGGCAAATGTAATGAAGAATACGTATCAACTTCAAATTCCGAAAGAACTAGAGCAGTATCGTACTATTTTAGAAGAAAGTGTAAAACCGTTTGTTAAAGTGTCTGGAATATTGGCTGAGACAACTCTTTTTGAGAGTAAGTTTGGTGGTTATCCGTATTTACCTATAGATCAAGAGCATCCTAGAGATTCAAATGGACAACCTATGATGTTACTTGCGCAGTTAAACTTTGAAGAAATGCCACATGTTGAACATATGCCTCAAGAGGGAATGTTACAGTTTTTCGTAAGTGCAGATGATGAGCTTTATGGAGCAGATTTTGATTATCCAACAATCCAAAAAGACTTTCGAATTATTTATCATTCTACAATTATAAAAGATTTAAATAAGGTTATTACTGATTTTAGTTATTTAAACACTTTAGAATTAGAGGATTTTATCATACCTGAAGCAGCGAAATTACAATTTGAATTAGATTATCAACCCATAACATCTAGAGATTATCGATTTGAAAAGATGTTTAGTGAGGATATTGATTGGGAAGAAATTGTTGATGAAGAAAATAATACAGAATTAGGCGAACTGTATGATGATTTATGTAAAGATTTCGGACATAAAATTGGTGGTTATCCATTTTTCACACAGACAGATCCAAGAGAATGGGAAGAAAAATACCAGCAACATGACATGTTATTGCTGCAAATCGATACAGATGATTCATTAAATATTATGTGGGGAGATTCTGGTGTTGCTAATTTCTTTATTAAAAAAGAAGATTTGTTAAATCTAGATTTTTCCAATGTTATTTACAACTGGGATTGCTACTAAAAAGATATAAATGAAATACTAGCAAGCTAAAAAATCTTCCTGAAGGTGAGGAAGATTTTTTTATGTTAAAAATAAACGTTATGTTAACTAGACTGTAAGATAATACGAATAATAAAAGTCAAGCGTAAATAACAGAAATAACAAGAAATAATATAAAGTTGTAAAACATGTGTAAATAGCAATAAATTTATAAAGTAAAACATAAAATAAAATTATTAATTTATGTTTTGTTTAGAAATGATTTTTCTGTATAAAAATTTCTCGCTGATCAAAAATGATTTTAATTCGTTTAATCTGAATCGATTATTGATTCAGAGTTGCTGCGATTGATTGTATAGCAAAATAAACGGTAAAAACTGTAGAAATCCGTTTAGATAAGATTTTATGTAAATCTCACTAAAAATCTCCGTTTCGTCTCATTAAGTATAGTTTACTTGGATTTTGATACCTGATATTGCTTTGTTTCTATAACTGCCTATAATATATATTATGTCAACTAGTAAAAAGTAATAAACTTATTATATGTTAGTTTCGTGTTTTACACTCCCCTTTTCTTTATTGATTATAGTGATTAGTTCATTATTTTTGAATTGGTGTGATTTGATAGCTGTGGAATTTGAAATTTATTTTCTTGTCTATAATGTAAATTAACAAAATTAAAAACAACTTGTTTAGAATTAATAATTAAACAAGTTGTTTTTAGATTGACCAAACTATATTTATAATTAGTTTGCTATAGCAATTACTTTGATTTCGATTAATACTTCATCGTGAATTTAAATTTTTTAATTGAACTTGCTCGCGTATTATTCGATTATCATTACAATTATTCTTTTTCTTGAAAAATATTGTATTTACGCTTTAAATACAAACCTTTATCTTTATAAATCCACCGTGAAAATTTATTAACATTATTTTTACCACTTAGATATATACGATATTGTTTTTCTTTGTCAACAAAACTCAATCGGAATTTATTATCCTCAAGGATACCTTTAAAAGAATTCATAAAATTATATGATCCTCCAACAAAGCTAACGAAATATTTATGGGAGTTCACATGACCGTCCCCATCAAAATACCCACGAACAAAATGATGTAAATGTTCTTCTGGCACGTATGGAAATTCGATGTTAAAAGATTTACATGGATTAATTCCGTGTATGTTCATAAGGTCGTCTTTTATTGTTTTGCTATTAATATTTAGCATATATACGCCTGTTTTTTTATTTTGATACAGTGGCTGGCTGGTGTTTAGTTCTTGTTTTATATCTTCTAAAATGTAACTTTCTTTTTGAGATATACTCACACATTGATTTTCTTTTTGTATGACACCATCTGCTGCTATAAATCCTAATATATAAGCCATATTATTTGACCACGTTTTAAAATAATCTTCTGTTATGTCATACTTTCTCTTCCAGCTCCCTATAGCGCGCCTTGGCACGTTGCTGTCTGATAGAACCATACGAATATACCTTGCAGATACGTTAGCAAGCATAGCGATTTCTGAGGTACCCTTCCCTTCCGCATACAGATGAATGATTTCAGGTTTTGATAGTTTACATTTTGATTTCTTTTTTCTCTCTATTTGCACTTACATCCTCTCCTTCCCTTTAATAATTAGAGACATATTTTCTTCTATAACATATAACGAAACATATGTTCTTTGTTGCTTATAAGAAGAACTTTACTAAATTAAAACAATTTACATTTACTTCATATTCCTTTTATCTGCTGCTGTAGGATTTACATTTTATATACACAAATAATGAATTTGACAAATTTATGAAATGTACTGTATTTAAGGTGAAAGGTAAAATGATTTCGTTTAAACTGCAGATAGCTACAATAACAACATACGTATATTGTTAAACGTAAAAAGGAGAACGAATGAAAAAGAAATTTATAAATCAAATTCATACTGATGTAAGTTTTAAACCGAAAGATATTATAGGTTTAATGACTGATTACTTAAAAACGAAGACAAAGCTGCGTCCTATAAAGAATTTACCGATTGTTTTATCAAATAAAGATAATGAATCTTTAGAGAGTTTGACATGGTTTGGTCATTCTGCTTCTCTTTTAAAAATAGCAGGTAAAAAATTGTTATTAGACCCGATGTTTGGAGATGCTTCTTCCCCATTTCCTCTGTTTAATAGTAAACGTTATAGCGGTACCTTTTCTTTAGAACGTGAAGACCTTCAAGAAATTGATGCGATTATCATTTCTCATAATCACTATGATCATTTAAATTATAAAAGTATTATGCAGTTAAAAGATCGCGCAAAACACTTTTATGTTCCAACTGGAGTTGCACAATATCTTATTAAATGGGGTGTTTCACCTAGTAAAATTAGTGAGCATAATTGGTGGGACGAAATTACGTTTGATAATATTAAGTTAGTATGTGCTCCTGCAAGGCATTTCTCTGGACGAAGTATGACAGATAGAGATTGTTCGTTATGGTGTTCATGGCTTATTCTTGGTCAAGAGACTAAAATTTTCTTTAGTGGTGATAGCGGTTATTCCCCTCACTTTAAGGAGATTGGTGATAAATATGGTCCATTCGATCTTACATTGATGGAATGCGGACAATATGATCCGAGGTGGTCTGCGATTCATATGTTGCCTGAAGAAACTGTACAAGCTCATATTGATGTACAAGGAGAATTACTTCTTCCGATTCATTGGGGTGCTTTTACATTAGCATTACATGAATGGAGTGACCCGGTAGAGCGTGTTACGAAAGAAGCTAACCGTTTAGGAGTTAAAATTACAACACCTCAAATTGGCGAATCTATTACGTTAAAATCTGCAAACTATCCTTCAACAGCTTGGTGGAGAGAAATTTGATTATAAATAGAAAAAGAGCGAACTCTCTTATAAGAAATTCGCTCTTTTTCTATTTATAAACTTATCTCACTATATTTGATTTCCCGCTATCTAAAATTCTATTTGCTGGTACACTGGACATTTCAATCACTGTATTCATACTCTTATCAGTTAGTTCAACGAGTTCGTTTGCATGATTGATTTTCTGTAAATCCCACACCATTCCATGGAACTCGTTATGCTGTCCACTTACCTTTGCAATACTTTTCGTTTTATTTGTAGGTTGTATTTGAAGGTTTGTAAATAGGTTACCACTAATTTCATTTAGCGTTGTTACATTACTATCCATATAAATCATATTTACACAATCTTCGAGAGAGAAGTTCATAAAACGGTTGGCATTTATCCATGCATGTCCAGATTGTGGTTTCTTTGCTACTAATTTCACCCCAGTTTCCATTCCTACAACTTTTATATTTTCAAAATTAATAAATGAAATTTCATTTTCCTTCCCACCAGAATACAAAGAAATGCCGGTACCTTTATTCGTTTCTGTCCAATTGATAATATTTATATCTTTTATTTTTGTTTTGTGCCAAGTGTTATAATACTTATTTTTTCCGTCTAAATATATAACTTCAGAATTAAATGTAGGATCATCTATAGCTATATAAGCTCCTTCAATAGAAGCGTTTTTTTCTAATTCTAGAACTCTAAAATTACCTTCAACAACAAATTGTGTTCCATAACCAAATAATAACTTTACACCCTGTTTCACTACGATTGGTGACGTGATTTTATACTTCTTATCATCAAGCAATACTGTTTTAATTTTACTAGATTCTGCTTTATTAATAGCAGATTGTATTTTGTTTGAATCATTTTTACCTTTAAAGTCTTCTACATACACCTTATCATTTTTAGCTAAACCTTCTTTTTTGTTGTATTGATAAAAAGCAATAGTAATTAGAACGATACCTATAAGTAAAGTACTTATTTTCTTCATCACACTCATCCTCATATAAATTTTCTCCTTAGCTACTCTTCGAATAATCTATGGCTTTTATATTTAGGTGATAATTATTTTGCTGTGTATGATAGATTAAGATTCTTACTTTTTATAATGGAATTATATTATCTATAGAGTTGTCCTGCTTAGCTAATTCTTTATTCCTATAATCTATTAATTTATGATTAGATAAAATAAAATTATGCTCTAATATGAATTCATTGTGGAGCACTTCAACTAAAAATTTAGGTATCATCTCTCCTACGCCGTAATTATAATCACTAAGAATCCAAGAAATCTCTTTCCAATCTAGAATTCCTTCTGAGACTTTTTTTGGAGTGTGATATATAAATTCATGAAGTAACTCTACTAGATAAACATACATTCCGCCAGAATATGAAGAATCCTCCCATTTAATGATGCCTTTAAATTGAATTTGATCATGCGTAACTTTTATATTAGTCTCTTCTTTTATTTCACGAATTGCATTTTCTAAAGGTGTTTCTCCCTTTTCTATCTTTCCTCCTACACCATTCCATAACCCTTTTACAGGGTCATATTTTCTATTTAGCATAAGTATCTCTTCATTTCTTTTTATGAAACATAAAGTGTGCTTGTACATAATTTGATTCCTTCCTCCGTTTTTAATAAGCTCTTACTGGAGATATAAGATGGATTGCTGCAGAGTGTGTCCCTGCTTCAACTAATATCGGTCTCATAGAACCGCTGAAACTTAAAGTAACCGTTTCTTCTTTTATTGCCCTTAAAGCATCCAACATAAATCGTCCATCGAAAGATATATTTAATTGTTTTTTACCTTGAATTACATCTATCTGTTGAGTCTCAGATATTTTTCCAATCTGAGAAGCATTAGAAGAAACTTTAATTGTAGATTCATTTACAATTTCTAAGTTAACATTGTTATTTGCCCGTTCACTTGCTAATAAGCTTGATCGATCTCCCCCTTGTAACATTCTTTGTCTATCTATGTTAATGACTGTTTGAAATTCATTTGGAATTAAACTAGATATATTAGGATATTTCCCTTCAATTAATCTTGAATATAATGTAGTTGTACCGAATGTAAAAATAATGTGGCTTTCTGATAGATAAATAGAAACGAATTCTAAATTGCTGTTCATTAATTTTAAAAGTTCATTAATGGTTGCACTTGGTACAATACAATTCGCTTTCACATTAGTAGAAATTAATGTTTCACGTATAGCTAGTCTATGAGAGTCAGTTGCAGCGCATATTAATTTGTTGTGGTCTAACTTGATATGTACTCCAGTAAGAACGGGTCTAGATTCATTTTTCGCTACTGCAAAGACTGTTTGTTTAAACGCATCAATCAATTGTTTTGTTTCTATTTGTATTTCTGCATGATCGTCTATTTGTGGTACGTTAGGAAATTCATTCGCTGGAAAGCCATTTAAGTTTAATGTGATTTCTCCTGATTGTATGGTAATTGTTTGCTCATTCTTACTTTTTATTACTATATCGCTTGGCATTTTCTTTATAATTTCAATGAAGTATTTTGCAGGTACAACAATTGTTCCTACTTTTAAAATAGTCGTAATTTGTTCGTCATCTATGGAACTAGGGATAAATTTTTTGATGAAAATATTTGAATTACTTGCGATTAAAGTAATTCCAGATTGATCTGCAGTTATTTTTATACCGGATAGTATAGGAATTACAGCTTTCGTAGATATTGCTTTACTTACTTCTGAAAGTGCTTGAGTAAACTGTTTATGATTGACGATAAACTCCATTTTTTCCCCGCCTTACATGAAATGATAATTTTATGAAGATTGATGAATGATTGTTCCATTAAAAAAGTAAGGTACTGTTTCTTTCCTTTGTAATGTATTTAATAAGTGTACTGGTATACGTAAATGCGGTGCTGCTCTATGTAATTCCATCCAAGTAATCTCTTCAATTTCTTTTGGCCTTGTTATATTTGTTTCCCCGCCAATTATTTCACCTAAAAAATTAAAGAATATTGCATGGTGTCCTCTCTCCTCGAAAAAAGCTTCGCTAATGTAACAAATACCGTTTACAGTTATATGTAGACCGGTTTCTTCTTTCACTTCCCGAATGACTGCCTCTTCTAACGTTTCTCCCAATTTAACCGCGCCACCTGGTAGTGTGTAATAAGAACCATTCTTCCCTTTGTTTTTAACCATTAAGATCTTTTCGTTTGTTTTATCGTATAAAAGTGCATATGTAACATTTACTTTCTTCATCTAAGTCCACCTCTAATAATGGGAATTTTCTATCTTTGTTACATTCTACCATTTAATCGTTTTAAAATATAAAAAAATTAATAGAGTATTTCATTTATCTATCCTTAGTAAAGGTAATAATTGATCCCCCTTCATTTCTAAATAAAAAGAACGTATTTTGAAAGTAATTATTCAACGTACGCTCTTTATGGTTTGATTGATTTTGGGATTCTATATATTTTCTAACCTTTTTTCCAAATAGTATCGATTATGCCCTTTAGGGTGATCTTCACTTACTCCAATTACTTTATACCCATGTTTTTTATAAAAAGCAGGTGCCTGAAAGCTAAAAGTATCTAAATTGATTAGGCTACACTCTTTTTCAATTGCAAATTCTTCAATAAGTTTTATTAACTTGGTTCCATAACCTTCGTGTCTATATTCTTCAGAAACCCACAGAAAATCAACATGTACGTGATGCCAAAATGTAATTGCAGTTATTCCACCTACTATTTCTTCATCTTCATTTTTCACTATAAAACTAATTTTTTCTGAAGGCTTTTTCTCTTCATCTGAAATATGTTTTTGATTATATTCAATTACTTTTTCTCTTATGTAATCACTATCTTCTTGGACCCATTGTTTTACTATTTTCATTGTAATCATCACGCTCCTTTTAAAGTATCTATTCAATTTAATAATCGTAATATCCTGTCTAACTTAATAGTCGTAGTGCACTGTTTCATTTCACTAAAATTGTAAAAAGCCGTACTACATTTTATTTGTAGTACGGCTTTTTACCGCGTTTGATTCTTTTTAATTAAAACTTCCGTTAGTTTGAACGTATTAGTAAAATAATTCTATTGTATTACTGCGAAAAAGAATGAACATTCCTAAACCAATTAGAACGATTGGAACGATATTATGAGGACTCTTTTTAAAATTAAGCTACTTTCCGATATAAATGTTGTGTTTCTTTTTTCTTCTCTGCTTTAGGTGGACGAATTAATATCGAAATGATGAAGGAAATAACGCTTAAAACACCGATTATAATGAAGGTCGGTCGAAATCCACCAAGTAACGCTCCAATGAACGCTCCTGCAAGTGCACCAAACCCGAAACCTTGATATACAATCCCGTAATTTGTACTATGGTTTTTTAATCCGAAGAAATCCCCGACAATTGCTGGGAATATAGTGATATTACCACCGAAACAAAAGGCGACACTTGCTACACAAGTAAAATAAATTCCATAATTTAGAGGAATGTAACTTAAAGTAAAGACTGACAATCCAATAATAATAAACGTTGCAGAAACGATTTTCATGCGGCCAATTTTATCTGATAACGTTCCAAGAACAATACGACCTACTGTATTAAAAATTGCAATCATTGCAACGGCGTTAGCAGCAGTTGCTGCACTAAGTCCAACGAGTTGTACCCCAATATCTTTTACCATACCGATTAAATACAGACCACCCATACACGACGTAAATAGCATAAAAAACAAAAGATATACTTGTTTCGTTCTCATCATTTCACGCGGAGTATAGTCATTGTGTAATGTTTCAGTTACAGCATTACTTACAATTGCCTCACGTAAGAAGAACGATCCGATTAATACTAAAAGCAAAACGATAATGCCCCAATATAAAAAGGCTTGTGATACACCAAGGCTGTCGATAAGATTTCCGTTTATATATCTAAAGATTAAGCTGCCCATTCCATATGCTGATACAGATATACCTGAAATAAGCCCTTTCCGATTCGGAAACCATTTAATTAAATTAGATAGTGATGTAATATAAGCAGTCCCATCTGCATAACCAACTACGACTCCGGCTAATAAATATAGTAATGGTAAGGAAGAAACTTGCGAACTAAGTATTAAACCGAGTCCCAGCACAATCCCTGCAGTAGCGATAAGTTTTCGAAGCCCTAATTTTTGCTGTAACTTTCCTGCAAATAATGTTGAAAATGATAAAGAGAAGCTTGTAATGGAGAAAGTTATAGCAACTGAATTAAGGTTCCATCCAAACTTACTGACAAGGGGCTGATTAAATAAACTCCATGTATAAATTGTTCCAAGGCCAATTTGAACAATGATTGTACCTAGAACAATTAGTAACGGATTTGTAGAAGTTTGTTTCATACTAACTGTCCCCTTCTTTTATCGTGACATGAAGTTTCACAGTTAGTATAACCATCATAAAAAGCAAGATACTGCATGAAAAATGGAAATTGAATTCATGTACACAAAAAGACACTCCATTATGAAGTGTCTTTCTGCAGGTTATATTAGATTTACTTAAAGAAAGCTTTGTTAAGATAAGACATTTTCAAATGCTTATGTATATAGAGTACCAAAATTTTTCAATCATGTGATGGGACTTAAGATGTATTTTTGATTCATCATATGGTCGGATAAACGAAAAATTAATATTCAATTTCATCAAAATCTTTCGGCTGCGGTACCGTTTGCATATTAGCTGCATCTTTTGGATCGCTATAGATCGCATTTTGCTCTGTATTTACATCTTTTATATTTTGCTTTTTATTTTTGTTCACTTTATCTTTCACTTTCAATCACTCCTTTTTGTTATAGGAGTAATTATGCCCTATTACCGTTACGAAATGTATCAGCGACTAAATTACTAAATTCACGTAAATAATATAAATAATTATCACCGCCGTAGTTGTATCTTTTATTATACATTTTCGCAACAACTACATTATATTCAGGTATTACTAATATAGTTGGTCCCGTAATTCCTAATATTTGATACGAGCCTTTTGGTACACGTTCACCTAGTTCACTTAATTGTGCAGGTTCATTTTGAACGAACCAAAACAAGCCATTTTGCGGTAGCTCTTTATTTGCATATGTTGGACTCTGTAAATTCGTAGCGATTTTTATAACTTCTTTTGGAACAATTTGTTTATCATCTATCATACCTTGATTTAAATGAAGATTGCCCCACTGCGCAAATTCTTTAGCTGAGACAAATAGATTTTTTTCAGTACCGTCATCTACTGTACCAATTTCACTAATCGCGTCTTCATTTGGATTATTAACAACGTCAACTAAATTTTCATCTTGCTGTATTCTCCATCCTGTTTCTTGGAAATTAGCAGGTTTAAACACACGCTCTTTTAACAATTCAGGAAAACTTTTGTTATATAGCTGATAAATAAGACGTGTCATCATTCTTACATTAATATCTCTATACGCCCATCCTTGCCCCGGTTCAAATTCACGAAAAATTGTCCCGTCATTCGTTTCTTCTAATCCGTGCGAATGTGTTACTAAATGTTTTATCGTTGTTTTACCGAGCAATACAGGATCAAAGTCTTTAAAATATTTTACCGCTTCATCATCAATAGAGTTTATTTTCCCCTCGTAAAGTGCATACGCTATCATTAATCCTAAATAACTTTTTCTAGCAGAAGCAACGTTAAATTGTGAAGATGCTGTTACTCTCTTGTTTGTAGATGTATTTGAGTGATAACCACTATAATACTCTAGTACGATTTTATTATCTTTTATAATACAAAGTGCTGCTGCAGAGCTATGGTTTTGTTCTTTTATATTCTCTACCCAAGAAATCAACTTATCATATGTATACAAATAAATCCCCCTTAATACACATAAAAACTACAGCTTGAAAGAAAAGTGCAAAATAGTTTTCACACCTTTCCTTCAAGCAAAATATCTTTGATGTTCTATACTTAAATGATCCACCAGTTCCAGCAGTTAAAACAACCGAAACATCCAGCGCATCCTATGCATCCGCCGCAACGACCTGCACAACCACCACATCTGCCGCCACATCCGCCACAGCGTCCACCACAACCTCCGCATCCACCGCAACGACGTGCATCGTCTTGAATGTAGTAGTATGGATATTGATTTTGTTGTTGATCCCAATACACAACATTACCAGTTTGATAATCATTAAGGTTCAATGATTGTAATTCTTGTTGAAACTGATTCATTATGAAACCCTCCATTTATAAATGTAAATTCCGCTCAAATATGAAAAGTAATATATTTTTGCAACCAAAGTAGAAACAAGGCTATAGACTAAATGCGTACATCAACAAAATATGAAATTACTCTAGGTGATGTACCTTGTTTTTTAGCCTATTTTCTTACTTTCCTTTTGGCAGACGGATTTACTATTGATAGAGGCGTTTAAAAATTGCTAATCCAACAGTTTAATAGTTCATCACTTAACTTTCTTTCTAGTAACTCTTTAACTGAAGGTGCGGGCATGATTTTATACGTATGTAAAGCTTCTTGATTATAATCTATCCAGTGAAACGCTAAATGGGATTCTTTAGATTTTGGTATGAAATCAATGTGTAACTCTTGTGAATCTATTTCAAAAATGTGGTTAATTTCATGATGAAGAACTTCTCGGCCTTCCCATTTGTTTTCTATTACGCCTAAAAATTGTTTTATACTACATTTAACTCCGAGTTCTTCTCGCAATTCTCTTATTAATGCATTCTCAGCAGATTCGCCAACTTCAACGTGACCACCTGGTAAAAAATAATGATGGCCGATATATTCTGCCACTAACAATTTTTTATCCTTTACCATAACAGCTCGAACAATATGATGAAATTTATTTTCCAATTGTTATTCCTCCCATTCATTTACTGTATATTTGATTAAAATATTCATTTAATATCGGGATAATATAAATCATAGGTGTTTCATACGGATGAATTTTATTGATAACTTCAAGAGCATTTTTTACAAGTTCTCGTTTACACTTTATTTCAATTTTACATTCTTGTCCTTCGCATATTTGACCAATTTCTCCGTTAAAAGGTGCTGCATCGTCTAATGGTCTCCAGTATCCTTTCACGGAACTATAGGAAAGACAATGGTCATATTTTCCTGTTTTACAAGCACCAATTTTATTTAACTCATTCCTCAACATTTCAATGTATTCTTCAGGGGTGAATACTTCAATTTTCACTTCAGTAAATTGCATAATTCATTTCACCCCTTTACTACATCATAGTTAAACGAATAAACGATATACTTGCTCACCATCATAATCATGTCCCAATGATTGAAAACCGTAACTTTCATATAGTTTCTTTGCAGAGATATTATCTTTATGTACTGTTAATCTAATTTCTTTACACGCCTTAAACGTATTTTTTATTAAATAGATACTTTCCTGTAAGGCCGCTTTTCCGTAGCCATTCCCTTGCTGATTTTGATCGATAATAAATCCATTTATCCAATACATATCAGTTGTTTCTTTTACAACAGCATGCATAACAAAACCAACCATTAGATCGCCGTTGTATATCGCAAATGGTATATATTCTACATTATCACCATCTGGTTTTATATATACCTTAGCAAGTGAAACTGCTACAGATGGAACAAATTTCGTCTGATTATCTTTAACTTGCAGCTTTAAAGCATCTTCCCAATTCTCTCTCGTAACAACCTTTAACTGGATATTCAATATGGTAAGCTCCTTTATAAAAAGAATGTATTTATATATTCAACGCAGTAAAATAATTCCCTGTTTCTTAATTTTAAGAAATGTGTTGAATTATCACTTCTAAAAAATCTATCCAGTTATATCGCTGTACATTTCACTTCGAGTATCTTTCTTTAATGATACATGCGCTATTAAAACTCCAAGTATAGTAATTACTCCACCAACTACCGAAATAAAAGTAGGTACTTCACCTAACCATACCCAAGCTATAAAACACGCAATTACTGGCGTTAAATATAAAGAACTTGTTGCCTCGGAAGCGCCAGTATGAGATATAATATAGGCCAATGCAATATACGGGAGTACTGTTGGGAATAAACCTAAATATATAACGCTCAAATTCACTTCAAGAGGAGCTACTAGTATTTCTTGATACATTCCTGGTAAGAAAATAAGCATACATACCGTACTAGATAAAATTGTATATATGGTAAATGGTAAGAAGCCGTACTTTTTTAAGTAAGATGTTTGAAAAACGAAAAATAGGCTTTCTGAAACGGCTGCTAATAATATAAATAATCCCCCGCTATTAAATTGAATAGAACCCCCTTGACTAAATGATATGAAAGCAATTCCTATAAAGCTAATTACACCACCGATCCATCCATTTAATTTCATTTTTTCATTCAAAAAAACAAAAGCAAGAATTGCCGTTACTATAGGTGTGACGGAAACGATTAAACTTGCCGATCCAGCATTTACTGTTTTTTCACCATAGTTTAGTGCAATGTGATAAAAAGTAAATCCTAAAGCACCAAATAAAAAAATCGCTGGAATATCTTTTAGATCAGGTAATCGTAGTTTGTATATAAACGAAAACAAAAGAAGTATGAATGAAGCAATTAACAAACGAAGTAAAGTAAGATGTTCAGGTGTGTAAGATTCAAGACCCATACGAATTGCCGGAAAGGCCGTTCCCCAAATTAAAATTGTAAAAGAATGAGCACATATAATTCGATAATCCCATTTTTTATAATTCATGTTTTCTCTCCCCCTTCAAACCAACCACTTTATAATTACCAATTATTTCTTTTCATCATATTTAATAGTTGATACAATGTCTTCAACCAGTTTATTATCGTAAAAACCAACCACTTGGTATTTTTCAAGTGAACGAAGGAGTTTTTTGATGACAACTAGTAAAAAACTGCCTAAGTATCGGCAAATAGTAGATTATATGAAAGAAAAAATTGAAAATGGAGAATGGCCAATTGGAAGTAAGACCCCTAGTCAAAGGCAGTTAGCGAAATTATTTCAAGTAAATCGTAGTACTGTAATAACTGCACTAGATGAACTTATGGCTGATGGATTGATTCAAGGGAAAATTGGAGCAGGAACAATTGTAACGAATAATACATGGTCACTATTAGCGACGAATCCCCCGCCCGATTGGAGTGAATATGTAAAAGCCGGTATTCATAAACCAAGCAAGTTAATGGTACGAGAAATAAATGAAGCAGAAGCAAATAACAAACTTATCCATCTTAGTAAAGGCGAACTTGCTCCTCATCTTTTTCCGCTAGAAACGATGCAGTCCATTATGAAAAAAGTAAGTGAGGAATTAGATTATTTTGGATATGAGGAACAAAAAGGGTTTTATCCGTTACGTAAAGCAATAAGTAAATACGTAAAATCATTTGGAATACATGCATCACCGAGTTCTATATTAATCGTCTCGGGTGCATTACAAGCATTACAATTAATATCAATTGGTCTTTTACATAGAGAGTCCACCGTTTTACTTGAACAACCTTCTTACTTATATTCGCTTCATGTATTTCAATCAGCAAATATAAATTTATCTGGTATAGCTATGGATTATCACGGTGTTTTACCTAACGAATTATTAAAACGCATTAAATATAGTAAAAAGAAAAACATTTTATATTCTATCCCTAGTTTTCAAAACCCAACTGGGATATTAATGTCTCAAGAACGAAGAAAAGAAATAATAAAAATATGTGAAAAGGAACAGTTACCTATTATTGAAGATGATATTTACCGCGAGTTATGGATTGATGAACCACCTCCAGCTCCTTTAAAGTCGATAGATAAACATGGACATGTATTATATATTGGGAGCCTATCTAAAACACTTAGCCCAGGACTTAGAATTGGGTGGATTATTGGACCTGAACCAGTTATTGAAAGATTGTCAGATATAAAAATGCAAACAGACTATGGATCAAGCTCTTTATCCCAAAGAGTTGCTGCTGAATGGATAAAAAAAGGTTTTTATGAAGAACATGTAGCAAATGTAAGAATTCAATTAAAAGAACGAAGACAAATCATGATACAAGCTTTACATAAGTATTGTGCAGATATTGCCACCTGGGATATACCTAGTGGTGGAGTTTTTATATGGCTAAAGGTAATACCTAGCATTCCGATGAAGAAATTATTTTCAGAGGCGCTATCAAAAGGAGTTCTTTTAAACCCGGGACGTATCTATGAAGAAGAATCAGATCGATACATTCGTTTATCATACGGATATGCTTCTCCAGAGCAAATGACTAACGGGGTTAAATTACTGAGTGAATTAATTCGTAAGCTAACGGCATAACAAAAACTCCTCTTTTTCTATAGAGGAGTTTTTGTGTATTTTATTTACCACAACCGCATTTCCTGCCCCAACACAATAAGTCCTTCATAAGGATCCCCGTCAATGTTTAATACTTGAGCAAAAGCAGGTTCTGTTTTTAAACCGTTCTCTTTTAAGAGAAGAATTTCTTCCCTTATATGAGGATGCTGCATTAATAACATGTGCTCTACTATCATATGTCTATATGCATTTTGGTTACGAACTGGCTTAGGCTGAGCAAATAATTCAAATTCAAAACCTTCAAATTTAAAATTTACCTTTATCGATTCAGTATTTTTAATTTTTTTCTTTTTTATTTTGAACCCTTCATAAGAACCATATAAAGATCTCATTTCTTGTTCAAAAACATCAAAGTTATGTACTTCCATTACTATATCTAAGTCAGATTGAAGCGTATCAATTCTTATAGGGATTGTCCCACAAAGTACGGGACTATACAAAGCTAAATCCTCCATTATATTTAGTTTGTTCAAAACATTATACACTTTTTGTTGCTTTTCATTCCCTGATTGTAAATATGTAATAGATGTAAACATGGAAGTCTCTCCTTCATTTCACGTAATACGTATCTCACTAAATGCAAGAAAAATTTGTCCGTTTAAACTTGTTCTTGGAGTACCTTTATTTCAATATATTAAAGTGAACAAACAATATGTTTCAACTTTTCTCCTATGCTGCAATACTATAAAAATAAAAAGGGAGGAATTATGATGAGCATTTTTAACATTCTTTTAACCATCCACATATTATTCGGAACAATATGCTTAATTACCGGTATTGTAGCGATGGTTGCTCAAAAGAAGAAAGGAAAACATACGGAATGGGGTGAAATATATCATGCATCCTATGTTGTGATCACCCTTACTGCAATTATACTATCCATTATAAACTGGGATAAAATCGCATATTTATTTTATGTAGCAATTTTCTCTTATTCATTTGCGATTTATGGCTACCTTGCACGAAAAAAACGTTGGAAAAATTGGCTTCATCACCATATTAGAGGTATGTTAGGTTCTTATATTGGTGCCGTTACCGCGTTATTAGTAAACATCGGTATTCATATTCCAATTATTAATTTATTGCCGCCTATATGGTTTTGGTTTTTACCTACATTAATCGGTATTCCTCTCGTAGCCAGTGTATCAAAAAAATATAAAAAGCGTAGTTAAAATTCATTACATTTTCGTTACTTTCTGATGATTATTATAAAAAATTATACTCAATGTAATATTTTATTAATAAATTCAAAATTGTACTGCTTTAAGTTAGTCACTTACAGCTAAATAAAAAGAATCCAATACTTTTATTGGATTCTTTTTCGGATTTCATTTCAATGTCGGCTCTATATATTCAATGATATTACCATCTGGATGACGAACTATCATTTTTATACCTGTGGGTACTTGTATTCGTTCAGTAATCATTACGCCGTTATAGTTTAAGATTAGTTTTCTTACTTCGTTGAGATCATCAATTATAATCGTTGCAGCAACATGATTCTTAATTGTTTCATTTAATTCTTCAATTAAAAGTAAATTTGTAAATCTAATCACATGCGTTCCATTCATTTGAAATTCATGTGGTGTTTCTTGTTCCAATAGTATTTTGTAAAATTCTAGATGAGTTTGTAAGTCTGAAACATAGAGGCGTGGAACAACAGCTAATATATTCATCCTACTTACACTCCTCTTTAGTTTAAATAGATTAATTTAATTATATATTACTCGGAAACCTCTATAAACTATTACATTAAAAATAATATCTTTAATTAAGACTTTAATAATGAATATAATCGATCCGGATAATTCGTAAACATCCCGTCAACGCCCCATAAAATTAGCTTTTTCATGTCTGTTTCATTATCTACAGTAAATGGATGAACTTCTAATCCATGTTTCTTTATTTTCTTTACATAAGCTGCATCAATATATTTGTAGTTCATACCAAGACCAATGCAGTATGTTTTATACTTTTTTATCTCTGATTCAGTTAATTGAACTACCTTTTTGTAGGATAATAATTGTACTAGAGGTATATTAACATTTAAACTATGAACCTTTTGCAGACTTTCTTCACTAAATGATTGAATAATAACTTTATCCGGTATTTCATAGTGATTGATAATTTCTAATAACTTTTCTTCCATTCCTGGATATTCATCAGGTGATTTGGTTTCAATATAATAGTTCGCGTCATGCCCAAACACTTCAATTACTTCTTCTAGTGTTGGAACTTTAGCATTTTCATATTCTTTCTTTGCTAAAGTTGGATGTTTTTCATTAAAAAAAGAACCTGCATTTAATCTCTTTAATTCTTCTAATGTATGTTCCTTAACTAGCCCTGTACCGTTTGTAGTACGATTTACTGTTTCATCATGCATAGCTACTAAATGTCCATCTTTTGTCATTTGAAGATCTATTTCTATATAATCGCCTTTTAATTGTTGTCCCAATTTATACGCAACAATTGTATGTTCCGGTGCATACGCCGAAGCCCCTCTATGTGCAATGTTTTTTATATAATTCGATTGATTAATAGCTTTTGTGTACTTAAGTTCATTTACTTTATGAAAAACAAAAGTACATGTACAAATGATTGTAACGATATATATCTTTTTCATAATGATGTATTAACCCCTACATGAAAGCAATTTGGCTTGGATAATTTATTCAAATAAATGTCGATTTTCAAATACCGTCATTTGTCCAACAGATTGAAAACCAGCCTTTTTATAAATAGTAATCCCATCAGGTGAAGCTTGTAATACGCATTGAGCAACGTTTAATTCCTTTGCTTCTTGCAGCAAGTAATGAAACATAGTAGAGCCAAATCCTTTTCCTCTCATTTCTTCTTTCGTTGCTATATCATAAATACCAATACTATCTTTTGTACATACTAATGAACCAACCGATATGACTTCATCTTTATAAAGTCCTAAGTACAGGTTCATATTCCCACTATTCCATAAGTCGAAAGAAGCAGTTTGATTGTAGAATGCTTGTACATGTATACCTTCCTCTGATGAACCAAACAAATTAGCTAACGTTTCTCCAAACTTTTTAATTTGTTCTGGTGAAGATGCTTTTTGTATTGTAAAACCTTCTGGCATGTTTATTGTCGGATGAATTGTATTTAATTCTGCGACCATTGCAATATTTTGTTCTGCTTCTTTTAAGTCCAGTTTTATTAATTCGCTTTTTATAGTCTGCTCGTACCTATCATCCCAAAACCAAACACTCATTGGAAATTTCTTTTGATTATAGTTGTTTACCTCTTTATATAATTTCTCGATCCCTTCTGTTACATTATTGTTTAGTAAAGTAATGATATTAAATGTATCTGCAGGTAAACCACAGTCGACAGCAATGTAATCCTTCGTTTCTTTCACATTCATTCCCTGTGCCTGCCGCGCAATATATGAAGTTTTATATGTAAAATTATCTATTAGTAACTTTTTAAAATTCATTCATTTTGCCCCTTTCATAAAAATTCAAATTCGAATCTTTCAGTATTAAATATAACATATAAGAAATATACCTATTTCTATAAAAATATCTCTATAAATCACACTTTGTCTTCTAAAAGAATTAAATATGATATAACGTTGTCGGAATGAAAAAAGTGGTATATAATAAATATTAACATTACTAGTAATTATTTTAGGTATTCCTAGAATAAAGGAGCGATACATATGAAAATTACTATTTATTTCGGAAGTCATGAAGATCAAGATGTTCGTACAATGGACTGTCATTTAGATGTAGAAGATACGGAAGAGATCGTTTCTGTATCATAATATAAATAGTTGGGATGAACCCTCTTCCCTACAACGTTTAAGGCACCTTTTATAGGTGTCTTTTTTGTTGTTTTTTCGTCAAAAACCCTTTACTTTATAGCGTTTTAATAGTAAAATATAAATATACGAACAAACGTTCTTTTTTATTTTAATTGTACATGAAGGGATGATTTTTACAATGGCTCAAGCAAAGCGCAGAGGAAGAAAAAAGCAAACACCTATCATTTCAAATACAGGCTTTATCGGCTCTGTCTTTATTGATACATTGGAGTTACAAAAGAAATCCTATTATTTCGCTCGTAAAAAACTTCAAATTGTGCATCACGTACTAGATGGTCTCTCTGGAGCAACGAGTTCTCTATTTAAAGAACATAACATTTCAGCATATATGTCTTGTGTGTATTTACATAAACAAAAGAAAATCGGCTTTGTTCTTTCAACGAAGCCTTTTGAACAAAGTGACGGTGTTGCTTACTTTATAAATTATTTAATCGAAAAGAATTTTTACGGTAACGAGGAAGTAGAATATCAAGAAGTATATAATACAGGTTTTATTGGTGTAGTATTCGCTGATTTATGTAGTATAGATCGATTTAATTTCGAGTTTGAAATGGGTATGTTAACAAAATTAATGAAAGATATGATTATTCCGGTTAAAGAACTCTTTTTACGCCACAATGTACCGGCATACATTTCCACTTCTCATTTAGAGGAACAAAACAAATTAGGTTTCGTTCTATCTGTAAAACCATATGATGAACGTGCAGAAGCAGATTTATATTTTGAGGCGTATTTAAAAGAACGTGGGTTATTTATTGGTGATGAAGAAGATGATATTGATAAGATTGTGATAAGAAAAACAGCTGAATTACGATAGAAAAGCGCAGGATGATGATCCTGCGCTTTTTATAATTTATGAAACCGATTTACCAAATAAATTTTCGTTTTATAGTATTTGTTTTTCTTAGCTTGAAAGAAGTAGCAGTATCCATTCTAAAAATAATCTAAGAATCTATTAAGCACTATAATCTTTCGAATGAACCTCTAATATGAAACGATTTGATGAAACTTTAATTACTATTAAATATAAGAATCCCCCTACAATTGGAATGGTGTACGCTGGGATATAATTTAATAATAGACCGGATAGTGCCATTGCTATAGGGAGCATCATTTTACCTATACTTATTCCAATACTGAGAACCCTTCCCCTGTATTCATCGGGAATCTCATTTTGCATGAAATAAATTAAAGGAATATCAATTAGCGCTATAATAAACCCTAAAAAGATCATAACAAAACAATACGTAATAACGAATACTAAATCATTCACTTCAAAACTTTTGAATAAAACTGGAATTCCTAAAATAATCATAAAAACTGACAACATAGAACTTAGTTTTTTCAAAAGATAAGAGTAAGAAAAACGATCAGTTATCTTTTTTACTACAATTGCACCGATTATCATCCCTACTGGAAAAGTCCCTTGAATGATACCAAATTGCTTAGAACCAAGATTGAGTACTGTGTTAATAATATATGGCAATGGAACAGTTACAGCAAAGCCTAAGAAGAAATTAAACGAAATTAAAATATGAAACGTATTCTTTAAGCTTTCCTTTTCAAGTAAGTAAGAAAACCCCTCTTTTATATCTTTAATAAAATTAACTTCTCTTTTTGAATTTCGCTCATTTATATTGTACTCGAACAGTCTAAAATGAATAAATAGTAATGCTATCCCTGAAAGAATAAAAGAAATACCGTTTATAATTATAAAAGTTTTAATATTAAATATTGAAAAAACGATACCACCTAACATAGGGCCAAGAATTAAAGATACAGAATCGATAATTTTACTTATAGAATTAATACTCATAAGCCTCTCTTTAGAGACGATATTCGGTTTCGCAGCTTCTAACCCTATTCCAAAAAAGGTTGTAAATACCGTCATAAGAAAGGTTGTAGTATAAATGATGAATAAGTTTAATCCATAGTGGCTGCTTACTACATAAACAGTTATTAATGAGCAGCCACTAAGTAGATCCATACAAACGACGAGTTTCTTTTTATCAACTTTATCAGCAATGACACCAGCAAATGGATTCAAAACAATCATAGGAATTGTTCCTAAAATGAGCGTAATCGCGAAATTCAACGCAGATCCGGTGATTTGTAAAACATATAATCCTAATGCGAAACTATAAATAGAGCTACCGAGTATTGATACTGTTTTCCCAATGGAATAGAGACAAATATTTTTTAGTTCTTGGTTGCTTTTTTTATTTTCTATATGTAATCGTAAACTTCTCATCACTTTTCCCCCTGCCTAACTATATGTTACGTACATTGTAAGTTCTTGGGTCAACCCAATAGCAATATGTACAATTTGAAAAGTTTTAAGGGAAAATAAATAAAAGATAGGGTTAACCCCATCTTTATCAACTAAAGATTTTTGTCGTTCTCTATGTTGGTAAAAATAAATAATAGGATTACGTGTACAAATACAAAATTTTTTATTGAAATATAGAATTTAATATGGTATCTTCTATTACATTGATTAATTACATATGAGAATCATGTATAACTCCAAGAATATGGCTTGGGGGTCTCTACCAGGAACCAATAACTCCTGACTACAAAATGCGTATTATAGCGTTTGTAGTCAGGAGTTTTTTTGTTCTACGGTAAATAATGACGAGAAGGGAATACATAAAATGAATTTCAAAGTATTTATATTAGCTCTAGCAACAATAGCAGTAGGACTTGTAGAGCTTATTGTTGGAGGAATATTGCCAGACATCGCTAAAGATTTTAATGTTTCATTAAGTTCCGCTGGGCAATTAATTACAATTTTCGCCTTTACTTATGCAATAGCAGGTCCTGCATTATTAATTTTCACAAGTAAAGTGGAAAGAAAAAAATTGTATGTTATTTCACTTTATATTTTTCTAATTGGTAATATACTTACGTATTTCAGTCCAAACTTTACTTTTATGATGATAGCAAGAATTTTAACTGCTATGAGTACAGCTTTAGTTGTAGTACTTTCCCTTACAATTGCAGCAAAGATTGTTCATCCCTCTTACCGAGCAAAAGCATTAGGATTAATTTATATGGGTATTAGCTCTTCACTTGTTCTAGGAGTACCACTAGGGATTTTAATTTCAAACACATTTGGCTGGAGAGTTATTTTTTTATGTATTGCTATTTTATCATTGGGATCCATCATCTTAATCTCAGTATTTTTAGAGAAAATACCTGGAGAGGAAAACCGAACTCCTCTATCTATTCAATTAAAGGCCGTGTGTAGTCCAAAACTAGGCGCTGCTCATCTAGCTACCATGTTTATGTTAGCGGGACACTATACTTTATATGCTTATTTTACTCCTTTTTTAGAAGATAAGTTTCACCTAAGCCCTTATTGGATTAGCATATTTTATTTAGTGTTTGGTATAGCTGCAGTAAGTGGCGGAGCGTTCGGTGGTGTTTTATCAGATAAAATAGGCGCACCAAAAAGTATTGTGATAGTTATTACTTTATTTGCTCTAATCTTATTTATATTACCATTCACGGCAGTTTCTATTATCCTGTTTATTCCTGTTATGATAGTTTGGGCTGCTTTGAGTTGGGGGCTTGCACCACCTCAACAAAGTTATTTAATCCAAACTGCCCCAGATACGTCAGATATACAGCAAAGTTTTAATAATTCAGCCCTACAAATAGGAATTTCACTCGGCTCTGCAGTTGGAGGTATAGCATTAAAACAAGTACATAATGTCGCCAATATGGCCTGGGTTGGTGGATCTCTAGTTTTATTATCTTTAGGTTTGGCTATCTTTTCTCTTACTAGACATATACCGACAAGAGACTGTCCAGTGAGTGCTAAACATTTAAATTAACATTCTCTTTTTCTTTTAATCACTAAAGTATAAATATGTATCGTCATAAAAAGTTCAGTGATAAAAACGGACTTTTTATGACAGGTTTAACCTCATCTTTTTCCAAAAAATGAATATGTATAAATTTCTTCTCCTTCAATAAAGAAATTCTCGTACTTTCCGCCTCGTTTCAAATAATTTGAAGTACTTTCATCAATGGATTGAAACTGTAGATTTTGGAGTTCTTTCTTTATTTTTGAAAGTGTAAAATTTGCTCGAAAGTTATTTGTAATTTGGCTATTTAAGCTGAAATTTTTAAATAAAATAAATAAACTTAATAAATAACAATCAGATTTAAAAAGTGGGTTTAATTCGTGAAGTAAAAAATCCTCATGTTCAAAACTATAATTGCTCGTACCAGAGTGATCAATTACAATATCTACTGACCGATTTTGAATAGGGATGTTCAAAAAATCCGCACAGATAAAGAGAATATTTCTTCTCGGATTTCTTCTCGCTAATACATCTTTTAAAAATAAAAGTTTATTGAAATCTCGATCCACTGCGATATATAGGCAATCTTCGGGTAGTTCTTCATAAATGCTCCTCAAAAAGAACCCAAGTCCTGATCCTATATCTAGTATTAATTTGTTATTTAAATCTAAATGTATTAGTTTCTTTTTCGCCCATTCCCCTTCTCTATGCATATTTTCCAAATATGCATTATCAGTTTCATGAATATAATCCGAAATAATATTTTCAAGTGACGTTTGCTCATTTGCTTTAAATAATTTACCAGCAGATATAATTCCTGAAGTAATAATGTATTCTTCTCCACAATTACAAATTAACTTTCCTTCAATAATTTGATTGTTATTAATAATTCCATCTTGAAGAATTAATTTTTTGCTACACTTAGAACATGTGAGTAAATGTAGTACACTTAAATCTATCCCTATCATTGTATTGGAAGTTTCATTTGTTAATAATAAATCATGTAACACTCCCTTTAATTTATCCCGTTTCTTCTCCAAAAGTTCTATTTCCTGTTCCATCTTGTCATATTTCAGTTTAAATAAAGATTGGTAAAAAGTATCTTTTTCGTAATTCATAGATTTCGCTAAATTTTTATAAAAAAATAGTTCTTTAATTTCATTCAAGCTAAACCCTAGGTCTTTGTAATGTAAAATAAGTTCTAAATCTGTTTGACAATACTCATCAAAAAAATAGTGGCCTCCCTTTTTTTCAGGAATAATAAGACTGAGATCCATATAATGTCTAATCGTATCAATACTTATATTATTTACTTCTCCAAACTTACCGATTTTCATAATATCCCTACCATTTAAATATTTTTTTATATAGATTTCTATTTTTACCTTTAAAAATCCTTTCCCCTTTTTTTATCAACATTATTTATGGAATGAAAAGAGGGTATTTTTTATATAGGTGTACCTAATAATATAGTACCAAGCTTTAAAGCTTGGTCAATTCTTTCCGAGATAGGTTGATGAATTTCTTCACTCCAGTAATTTGTATGTGTAATAAATTACACCTATTTCCTTGAGAATTTTAAAGATTCTCATCCCCAATACCTTACGAGTTATTGCTACAGATCTTGGTTTTGTACACAAAATCTATAGAAACCAAGAAAAAGATTTTATATCTTTTTATGTTTAGAGGCGTTAAAAAATCACTACACCTCCTTCATATACGTGTAATATACAGGGATTTATAACTGGATATAGAACATAAAAAAGAGATGTTTATATTATTAATAAAATGATATACATAAGTGGAGGGTTAGAAAATGAAAATTGCAATAGTCTGTTTCGATAACTTTACCGATATAGATGTTTTTCTACCATGGGATTTATTAAATCGTGTACGTTTAGTCGGTGGTATTTCCGATTGGGATGTCCAGCTTTTAGGGACAGAACAATCTCATATATCTATGTCTGGCTTGCGTATTCCCATGACAGGAAGCATATCTGATATCCCTTTTGCCGATGCTGTAATATTTGCAAGCGGTAAAGGTGTAAAGGATTTATATAAAAATCAACAATATATTAATAGCATTCATGTAGATCCTCAAAGACAATTAATAGGATCTATGTGTTCTGGTTCACTACTATTAGGAGCTAAAAAATTACTAACTGGTAAAAAAGCTACTACATATCCCTCAGCAGTAGAACAGCTAAAAGAATTTGGTGTAGACGTTATTGAGAAAAGTTTCGTAAACGAAGGAAATATATCGACTGCTGCGGGTTGTTTTGCTGCTCAAGAACTATCGGCTTGGATTATAAGGACCCTACTTAATGAAGAAATGGTTGATATTGTACTAGAAACTGTTCAGCCAGTAGGAAAAGGTTTATATTTTTAATCTCAAATCAAGTCAAGAAATTGTGGTTCCTCCCCAAAAATGATAAAATAAGATTTTTGTTTCGAGTTAACACAAATTTCGTTCTAGAGTGCTATAAAACTTCAACTTGATGGTGGCGTGGTATGCGCCATTTATAAATAAAAAAACCCGCGTATCATTCACGGGTTTTCTTCTTAATAACTAATTGCTATTGTACCTTCACCTGCATGTACCGCAAATGAAATAGGTAATGGATATAATTTGAAATCCATTTCAGGGAATGCTTGTCTAATATCTGCAATCCATTCTTCAGCTCCATCTTTATCGTTAGCATGGAACATGTGAAGTACTTTTGGCAATTCTTTTTCAAGTTCATTTTTAATGTATTCTCGACATTTTTGGATTTTACGAACTTTCTTTTCAAGTAAAAGCTCTCCGCCTTTTACTTCTAATATTAAGTTGACACTTAATAAACTTCCAAGTAAAAATTGAACTCCCTTTACACGTCCACTTGCATAAAGGCCTTTTAAACTTTTCGGGAATACGTGGAAAGGTCTTCTTTTTTCATCTACTAATGTTTTGTGTATATCTTGTAAAGTCATACCATCATTGTATAACGATTTTGCTTTTCTAATTAGTTCGTCCATTGGATAACTTGTTGTTTCACTATCTAATACCGTTAATGGGAAACCTGCCATTTCTGCAGCTAACTTCATATTTTGATAGGTTCCACTTACTTTTCCGCTAATAGCAACTGCAAATCCTTCTTCATATTCTTCTTTGCATTTCGAAAATAACTCTACCATTTCCCCTATGTTAGGTTGTGATGTAGTGACAGTTTTACCTTCGTTTAAAGCATTATAAACGCGCTCACGCACACCTTCTTCACAATCTTTGTACGACACACCATCAATAATAACTTCAATTGGGATAACAAAGTTATCTCCTTCTGTTGTAAAACTCGCAGTTGTACTATCAGTAATCCAAGCAACACGCTTCATGTTGTTCCTCCCTTAATTCAATTCCTCTTTTCTAATTTTTCTATATATTTATGTTATGAAAAGAGAATATCCCTGTAATAGTAACAGGACTTTATTGTTTTGGCTATAGTAGATAGATGATAAATGTGAATATTTCTTGTCTTTTTCACAAATTAAAAAGAAAATCAAGAAATTTGCTTGATTTTCCTTTTATCTTACGTTATTTAAAAGTTTCATTATCTAAAATCACAACATAATCATTTGTTAATCGTCCGGCTTCTTTCGTATAACTAACAAGTCTTTGTACATTATCACAGCTAAGTTTTGCACCCCATACGAGTAATGGTACACCAATAAAGTCGATGTGAAACCTTCTAGAAAACAGACCGCCAAAAGTCATTGGTAAAGGTACTGTTGGTGATGTATTAGAAAAAATAAGCTTTTCATGACTTTGATAATGTTTTTGCAGAATCTCTCCTAAATGCTTCATCGCAGGTACAACGATTTTTGATGCGCCGCATCCAATCGTATAAACCGGGTTACCATTTTCATCTACTCCATGAAAAATAATTTTCCCCATATCTTCAGTTTTCAATTTATTAAAGTAATCCACATTTAATATTTCTTCTTTTGTTAGCTTACGATCCATTGGTAATTTATTTAAATGATAAGCTGCAGCAAGTGCAGTTGAATGCGTTCCACCGAAATCCGTGTAAATGAATATCATATTATCATCCCTTGTTATAAAAGTTCAATGTTATTTAGTATTACCGTTCACAGCATTGATAAACAAGGGATGAATGTATTTATACTTTTTTATTAATGTATTATTCATTTCCGATTATACTATTGTCTATTTATTATGTTACACCATGTAATAGCCATAAGCTTATTTATAAAAGTAAAAAGACGTACTTTTGACTCGTACGTCTTTTATCATCTTTATTCAAAATAAATGTATACTTTAACACGTATGAATTGTTAGTTAAAATACTTTTCAAAACAAAAACAATCATGCACTCGTTTAAATTGTTTTCTTATGTCTTCTTTATTTTCACCTGTATAATGAGCAAATGTTTGAATTGGATATAACTGATCTATATTACTTTTCATTACACCTTTTATCTCATCTGTATGATTGGAATATACATGTAAATATGAATCTACGTTTACAAATCCGTTCTTTTCATACCATCCATGTACCCATAGATTGTCCCTAGTCCATGCTTCTAGGCGATTTAGGTTACGTTCATTCGCTAACTTCTCCGCTTCCTTTAATAGCTGATTACCAATCTTCATTCTACGGAAATCCGGATGAACTGCAATATGCCAAATCATGCCGCCAAGACCAGTTCCTCTTGAACAAACTGTACGTTCTTCTAATTCATATTCAATATCTATTAAACCCACAATTTGATTTTCATATAGAGCTACTAATTCAATAGCAGGATTTTCATATTTTTCTTTCTCTCTAAATACGTTATCGTAATATGCTGTATCTAGAAAAGATAACACACGGCAACGTACCCAACCGGTTTCATCCTCTTTTCTATACGATCTAATTTCTATATCCATATAATTAAAAAGCTCCTTCTATTTCTATCATTAATTTTTCGGGTCCTGCTCCTTTATTTGACGGAATAACTAATGTAATCTCTAAGTCTGGATTTTACTTGGATGTGAGGAGTTAAAAGTATTTTTGTATATTCTTGGCTTATGATTTCATAGTTAAATAACGCTTCCCAAAACTTCATCATGTCTGGCGCAGTAATAAAAGCTCCACCATCAGAACCACCTTTTATCGGAATAGAGTAAGCATTTATTCTCCATGTCTGGCTAATTTCATCTTTTATATATCCGAGAGCTGTCTGCTTTGGTAATCTATCTAAAGAAAAATAGCCAGAATCATTCATACCAATTAGTTTAAATATATTTGTTTCTATATACTCCGTAAATTTAAGTCCTGTCTGTTCTTCGATTATTAACCCGAGTATGATAAAACCAGCATTGTTGTAGTGAAACTTACTTCCAGGCGCAAACATCATATCTCTGTTTTGAAATAATGGTAAAAAGTCTTTTAAATTTTTTAATAGATACATAGGAGTTTCTTTCCAAAGATCCTCAAAGTTACCCAAAATACTTTCATCAAAATAATCCGGAATACCCGAACTATGTGTCAGAAGGTGATGTATTGTAATATCTTCATTGAAATTTGAAAATTTAATACTTAAACAATCTTTTAACTTTGTATGAAAAGTAATTACACCTCTTTCAACAAGTTGACAAATGCCAATTGCTGTGAATATTTTACAGCCGGAGGCAATTCCAAACCTAGTTTGTAGCGTATTGTTTATACACTCATTTCGATTTGCATAACCAAACGCTTCTTCATAAACTATGCCCTTTTTTTCTTTCACTAAAATTACCCCAGAGAAATCTATATGACGATCTGTTTCTTTTACAATGTTATCTATTTGATTTTTTGTTTTCATTACAAAAATCACCCTCGTTTATCAATTTTGTTCTCCTTTTTTATATTTCCATATATAGGAGGGATAACCCTCCTATTGAACATCGTAAGATTCAAATCAAAACTAAGAGAATTATTTCGAATGTATTGACTCAGAAGAATGCACTTTAGAATGTGATGGCAATAAAGTAAACACACACAAGATGATAGTAATCAATAACATTACTAAAGAACCTACAATAACCACAAGTTGTATAGAAATAAATTGAGTGGCAACTCCAAACAAAATCGTAATTAAAATGGTGATACCTGCAATAAATAATCCATATATGCTCCCAATCCGTCCCATTATATGGACAGGGACATTATTTTGATAAAAGGTATTAAACCCTGTATTTGCATATGCCATAGAGAAAGATAAAATAAAAAATCCGATAGCAGCTATTAAAAACTCATTTGAAAAAGCATAAATTATATAACCGATTGCAATGAATAATGATCCTATCCCAATTAACAATGAAGGTATTAGTTTTTTTGATAAAATTGTATTTGTAATTGCTCCTAAAATAAATCCAGCTCCAGCAATACTAACTAAAAAACCATATTCACTATCTGTTAACAATAAAACTTCTTTCGCAAATGACAATTCAAGTGAATCATTTGCGGCAACTAACACCATCATCCCTTGAAATAAGAAGTACACGAAAACGATATACAAAGATTTTTTACTGAAATTTAAAACGATGGTCCAATCTTTTTTTAGTACAGCTAAAGACAACCTGTCATTTGATGTATGAATATCAGATTTTTTATCAAGATTAGGTAGCAGCAATGTAATTACTCCTGATAAAAGAAATGCTATAGCATTCATATATATAGCAAACTCTGGTGTACTTGCTATTAACAATGCTCCCGCTATCGATGGACCAATTACAGAGGCACCAGACCCTATTAAACTACGCAATGAGTTGAAACGTTGTCTTTGTTCAACTGGTATTAATTTCGTCATATACGTCATCGCAGTTGGCTCATACATTGCATTTGCCATACTAATAAAGAATACAAATACATAAACCATCCAAAGTGATGGAAGTAAAGGTAAAATAGCGATACATACCGCGCGATATATATCGAGGTGAATCATTAATTTCCGTTTATTTAAACGATCAATCATACTTCCTGACCAAGCGTTTGTAAATAGAGTAGCTAATGGTTTAATTACATATAAAGTAGCAACAGCTAAGGCTGAGCCACCCATATGATAGACAAGTACATTCAGTGCTATTAAGTAAATCCATGCCCCTAAATTTGCAATACCAACCCCGGACAGTAGTAATAAAGGATATTTCCAATCTTTAAGTACGTTTTTCATTTTAGGCCCCCGCTTTCCAAAGTGTTTTAAACCAATAAAAAAATCCCACCCCCAAGACTTTTAGTCTTAGGGACGAGATTTATCATCGCGGTGCCACCCTAGTTTGTTAATATGTCACCATATTAACCTTATCTGGTACTGCATTCTAATTCATGCTTATACCATAGCTCTATAACGGGAGCTCCCGTCACACCACCCCCTAATTATAGGTTCCGATGCGCTGCTCAGAGGCTTGGTTCAATAAAGAATTTTTACTCCTTTTCAGCTAAATGGAGCTCTCTGTGAAAAATTCATTTTATTTACTCTTCTCTTCACTGCATTTGATTTTTCCCATATTATCACAGAAATATTTAACTGTAAATAAAAAATAATCAGAAATTTAATAACTTCTGTTAATTCTTTTATTTATTATTTTTTCTAAAAATTACGGTGCGTGAAATTACTTAAACCTATAAAATAAAGAGCCTATTGTATATAGACCCTTCACTTTGTCCGAATTAATTTGTATTCGCCTCTACTAACGGTTGTAAAGGTGGTTCTAAGTTCAGTTCTAATGCATCGCCTTCTTGTATATCTTGTCCATTTTCAATACTTTGACTCGTTACATAGCCCGTACCTGTAGTTTTTAAATCTAATTTTAATAGCTTAGAGAAATACATAACATCACGCATGGACCACCCTTGTAAATTAGGCATTTTTGCGTTGTTTCCTAATAAAAATATACGATCACCTTCACTCATTACTTCACCAGACTGCGGATATTGTTTTTTTATTTTTCCTTCTCCTAAAATTATCGGCTGGAGTTTCTCTTTTTTCACCTTATTCTCTACCGTATCTATTGATTGATTCACATAGTTTTGCACTTTTAATTGGGATTTTTTCGTTGCATCGGCCATTTGTTGTTCTGTATATGGTTTCACCTTTAAATATTCAAGGCTATTTTTCACAACTGGTTTAAATATTTCAGCGAGTGGCTGAGCTCCATATTCATCTCCCTTTAACTTTGGCTGCTTAATAGCTAAGTATACAATTAACTCTGGGTCATCAATTGGAGCCATACCTAAAAATGAAAAAATATAATTTTCTTTCCCTTCCATATATCGTCCATTTTCAGGATTCGGAATTTGAGCTGTTCCTGTCTTACCTCCTATTGGGTAACCATCCACTTTATACATTGTACCAGTACCTTTTGAAGACGTAATAACACGTTCCATTAAGTCTCTTACCTTGTCCGCTGTCTCTTTTTTTATCGGATTCCCAATTTCTTTCGGTTGATTTTCCATAATAACTTGCTTATTTGTTGGATTTACAACTTTGTCAACGATATATGGTTGCATCATTTTCCCGTCATTTGCTATAGCCGTAGCAGCTTGGATTAATTGAATTGGAGTTACTGTAGAACCTTGTCCGAAAGAAGTTGTTACTTGTTGAATTTGTGTATTTAATAATAAAGTATTTTTACTTTCACCAGGTAAATCTATTCCCGTTTTTTGGTTAAAACCAAATTTATTCATATATTGCTTAAATTTATTTGGTTTTAATAACTGATCTTCTAAAATAGAAAAAGCTACGTTTGATGACCTTTCAAAACCTTCATCAAATGTTATAGATCCCCATCCAAACCCACCATTATGATCTTTTATATCCGCTGAACCTACTGAATACTTGCCGGATTGAAAATATTCTTTCCCGTTATATACACCTTCATTGATTGCAGCAGCTAACGTAAATACTTTCATCGTTGAACCTGGTTCATATGCATTTGCGATTGGATCATTTAAAAAGTATTCAATATCCCCTTTATTAGGATTAAAACTAGGTTTACTAGACATAGCTAAAACTTTCCCCGTCTTGGGATCCGCTATAATACCTACTAGCATAGAAGGGTCATAATGCTCTTGCGCCTTATTCATTGCTTCTTCTAAAAAACTATTAATTTGTTTATCGAGCGTAAGATATACGTTATTTCCATGTTTAGCGGGTTCTATTTTTCCTATATCATTTGTAAGCGGGATACCTCCTCGCGCTCCCACATATTCTATATTCCCATTTGTCGAGCGCAAATATTTATCCAAACTTTTTTCAAGCCCAAATTTCCCTTCTGTATTTCCTTTATCGTCTGGTCTAGCAAAACCAAGTATATAAGATGCAAAATCTTCATTTGGATACACTCTTGCTTTCTCAGGCATAAAAGAAACACCTGGGATTTTCAATTTTTTTATTTGTTCTTTCTTTTCCCTAGACAAATTCCGGCCAACTTTTCCGATTTCAACTTGCGTACGCCCCTCATGGAAATTTTTTAATACGTCCTCTTTATCAATTTCAAGCGCATCAGCTAACTGCGCTGCGGTTTCATCTTTATTTTTCAATTTGCCATTACCTTTCAAATTCACAACAACACGATACGTTGTTGAATCTTGAACGAGCACTTTTCCAGTTTGATCATAAATCGTACCACGATTCGCTTCCAAAACACCATTTTTATTATGTTGTTCATTTGCTAAATCCTTTACATTCACATTATGCACGACTCCTACTGCTTGAATATAGAAAAAACGCAAAAGCATAATAAGAAACAAAACAATAAAAGCAATCATAAAATACCGCGCGCCTTTATT
Organism: Bacillus cereus group sp. MYBK101-2; assembly: GCF_051918845.1. Taxonomy (NCBI): domain Bacteria; kingdom Bacillati; phylum Bacillota; class Bacilli; order Caryophanales; family Bacillaceae; genus Bacillus; species Bacillus cereus group sp. MYBK101-2. The sequence continues at coordinate 257,186 of NZ_JBQAIE010000005.1, forward strand.
CGTTTGAAGTTTATGCATATTTCGCTCCTTTCTTTTTATTGATACATGCAAGGATGTGCTTTAAAATATGTAATTTTTACTTTCAATACTATATGTTTCGAAGTTTTCGTATAAATTCCTTTAAAACAGTGTGAAACTAGTTATAGTTATTGTCAGTTATTTAAATACTTAAAATACAGTACGTGAAATTCAAGAATATTCTTTCTTTTTTCATAACACTCAAATTGTTATTGCAAGTAATCTATTCACTTGTATACAACAAAAAATCCTCCTCTGAATTTCCAAAGGGGGATTTTTTCCTAAGCTATAAAAGGCTAGTTATGAAATTTAAGCTACATGGTTATATTTCTCTAAAAAACGAATTCGTTTCGCTACGAATGCATACATTTTGAAAACAAGTTTTGCTATTGGTTCAAAAATACGTTTTTTCTGCAATAATAAACAGCTTGTTAAAATCGTTATGACAGCCGCACCCATTACATCTAAAGGAAAATGAACACCTACATACAAACGTGATATACAAACTAATACTGCCCACAAAAGTGTGATATATCTTAACTTTTCTCCTCTAAGAATAAACATGAATGCAATCGATAATACAAGTACAGAATGATCACTAACAAAGGATGAGTTTTCTGCGTGGGGTACTAATTGATTCACATCATATGATACAAAAGGACGTGGATGATAGTATACTAAATGAATAAAAACATTTACTAGCAATGCAATTATTACTGAAAGTGTCGTATACAACACTGTATATTGTTTTCTTATCGCATTCTCTTTCTTTCCGTTATGAAACCATAAGATAAGCATGAATAGAATAGCCACATATGCAGCACTATTTGTAATAGCAATCATTACCTTATCTAAGAGTACAGATGTACCTGCTAAATTGTTTATCCATTGAAATACTGCGTAATTCACATTACTCTCTCCTTATAATTTCTTATTTCACTTGAAATTAAGATACAAGTTTACTTGATTTACACAGTATACAACATTGACACACATTTAGATTTTCACTTTATTCATGTTACTATTTTTCATTTGACAATTATGTAACTATTTACACGCATTAAAAATATATAGGATGGAAAAACCTTTAAAATCATATAACCCACTAACTACAAGTGTATATATTACATAACATATACATATAAAAACATAGGTTATTAAATCATATTTTTATTCCATACGTAGAGCGATATTACCGAACTGTTCTCCCTGCTCCATACGTCTTAACGCTTGAATCGCTTCTTCCAACGAATAAACTTTATCCATAATTGGTTTGATCTTATATTTCTCTATAAACTTAATCATTTCATTAAATTCTTCACTGCTACCCATAGATGTCCCCATAATATCGATTTGATTATAAAATAACGCTCGTAAAGGTAATTCAATTTTATCTCCGGAGCTTGCACCAAAATTAACAATTCTCCCATTTGGTTTTAATACATCAAAGTATTTTAAGAATGTTGCTGGACCTATACTATCGATTATTAGATCTACTTTTCTTTCGCATAAACTCTCTTCCCAATTTCCGGAACTATTAAAAGAAAAATCTACGCCATATGTTTCGGCAAACTTTCTTTTGTTCTCTATCCTTGAAGTAACACTTACTTTTGCGCCAATTGCTTTCGCAAATAACATGGCAAATGTCGCTACACCGCCGCCTATCCCCGGAATTAAAACATGTTCTCCACACTTCAATCTACCCTTTGTAAAAAGCGCTCTATATGCAGTCAGTGCCGATAAAGCCAAAACGCCAGACTCTTCCCAAGTAAGATATGACGGTTTTCCTACTACATTTTCAGCGGGCACTATTACATATTCAGCAAACGTTCCATCTTTTGGTCCCCCTAACACCTCTGGTAATTCTGGTACTTCGGCAATATTCTCCCATCCAATACTAGGATTAATAATAACCTCGGCTTGTAATAAATCAGCTGAAACACCTTCTCCTATTTCTGTAACAATACCTGCACCATCTGACCCTATTACTAACGGTAGATCCATTTCTTTTCTATTGTTTATAATAAATAAATCCCTATGATTTAATCCTGCTGCTTTTAACTTTACTTTTACTTCCCCGGCATTAGGATTTGTTTCAGATAAAAATTTATATTCTAACCCCTCTACCCCTTTTTTATATTGATGTACAATTGCTTTCATTGCTTCATTCCCCCTTAATATTTTCAATGTACTAGAAATATCGAAATAAATAAACTAATCTGTCTCCAATAATTAGATGTATATCGTTATGACAAAAGAAAAAATCCCTCCCTATAAATAACGTAGGAAGGGATTTTTTAAATTTTTTCAGATAAAAATCTGTAATGTTAATTCTTTTGAGTTTTAGCTAATTCTAATATCTTTTGAATAAATGGTGCTTTTGCATTTGTATAAGAAACACGATCAAAAGGATATGTAGCTGCAAGTCTCTCTTTTAGTTCTCTATATTCTTTACGTGCCCATTCATGCTTTATTAGAAAGTCTCGAAATAAAAGATTGTTTTTCCATTCGTCACTATTATAAATATAAACATGTAAATGATGAGTACCCGCTCTCCATTTTCCCTTTCTAAAAAAACGCCAATTAGGTGTTTCTTTTGGAACATACTCATATCCAATTTTTAATAAATCTTCAATCCACTTTTTGATAATTTGCAAATCTGTTACGCCAATCATCATATCAATTAAAGGTTTCGCTCCTAACCCTTGTACAGATGTGCTCCCTATATGTTCAATAGCAATACAATCTTCCCCGAATAAAGAAATAAATTTCTCTTTTTCTATTAAATACTCTTCGTGCCACTCTTTTTCATATGGTTTAATAACGATTTGTTGTTCCATTTTATCCACCTTTTTATAATTATTTATTATTATATTTATATAAATTTCATGTGATTCACATAGGATTTTTACAAAATGTGTCGAATACTGAAATATATAACTTAATTATAATAAATGCGAGGTATAATATGAAAGATATTCCAGTTGAAATTCAGTTGAATCAAGTTACATTCCAGTTAAAAGAACATCATAATTTTGATTGGCTATTGAAATTAGGAACCGTATTTGCGGTTTTTGACCAACAAGATTCAGGTAATATAAGCTTTGGTGTAGAAAAAAATGGGCATAAGAAATTCATTAAATACGCAGGAGCACAAACAATTGCATACGAAGGAACAATAAACGACGCTATTGAACGTTTGAAAAATTCAGTTTTCCTATACGAGGAATTAAAACACAACTCGCTTATAAAACTAATTGAACACTTTCCAGTTCAATCTGGATATGTATTAATTTTCGATTGGTTTGATGGTGAATGTCTTCATTCGCACTGGAGTTTCCCGCCTCCTGAAAAATATAAAAATCCAAACTCTCCATTTTATAAATTTAAACATTTACCTGTTAGAAAACGAGTTCAATCCTTAAATTCCATTTTTTCTTTCCATACATATGTCGAAAAGAAAAACTATGTAGCGATAGATTTTTATGATGGTAGTATTATGTATAATTTTAATACAAATGAAACAAAAATTTGTGATATTGATTTATATTCTAAAAAACCATACGTAAATAAAATGGGAAGATTATGGGGTTCCTCACGTTTTATGTCTCCTGAAGAATTCGAGCTAAACGCTATAATTGATTCGAGAACAAATGTATTTAATATGGGGGCAATGGCTTTCGCGATTTTAGGTGGTGGAAAAGATCGCTCCTTTACAAAATGGGAAGCAAGTAGGGATTTATATGAAATAGCGTATCGCGCTGTAAATGAAAACCGAACCGAACGATATGCATCAGTTGAAGAATTTTATGAAGAGTGGGTAAACGTGTAAAATACTAAAAAGATATAAATCTATATTATTCAAACAAATATATAGTTTATACTATTATCATGATAATATATATGAAAAGGAAATTAAAAATAACGAGGCAAATATTATGAACTTTGTGTATATCAATCAACACGTGTTAAATAATCTTTTATACATTTTAAGTAGTATATTTATTTTTTATTTTATATATGATAGCGGGCGCTATGTGAAGAAATATAAAAAACTACTTATTATACTTTGTACAAGTATCCCTCTTATTTTATGTATGCGCTATCCTATCTATATGGATGAAAATTGTATTCATGATTTAAGACAAATACCGGTTATAGTAGGTACGCTTTATGGTGGCTTCCCTGTCGGTATAACATTGTTTGCTATTTTATTAATTACAAGATTTTCATTTTATGGATTTAGTATGTTAACAATAGTAGTGTATGGAACAATGTTTATCATTACAGCATTCGCATCCGCAAAATTTAATACGTATAATAGAAAAATTAAAGTAGCTTATGCAATGTTTTTAACATTTTTCTTAGCAATATTTACAACTGTAATTGTATTAACTTTATCAGATTTTGAAGTGAATAATTTGTACATCATTTATTTCATAATATTACCAACCGTTTTAATGTTGTTTGTAGTTTATTTTAATGAAGTTTTAAAAGATGCAGTATGCATGCGATCGAAGTTAATTAAAATGGAAAAAATGGAGATTGTTAGCCAACTCGCTGCTAGTATATCGCACGAAGTAAGAAATCCCTTAACTGTTGTAAAAGGATTTACACAACTTTTAAAAACACCAAATTTAACTCCAGAATCAAGAGACGAGTATATTAAGCATATACTGGAAGAATTACATCACGCCCAAGGAATTATTGATGATTATTTAACGTTTGCCAAACCTGCTTCAGAAAAATTAGATGAGATTTCAGTAGAACAAGAATTAAATCGAGTTATTAATATGATCTTACCTTTATGTAATATGAATACGATCCATATTACAAAAGATTTCTCTACGGCAACAATAGTTGGTAATAAACAGCACTTTCAGCAATGTTTTTTAAACTTATTAAAAAATGGTATTGAAGCAATGCCTAATGGCGGTACTTTAAATATCTCCTCTTCTATTAGTAATAATAAAGTTATCATACGAATTGAAGATAGCGGAATTGGTATGTCACAAGAGCAAATAAATCGATTTGGCGAACCGTATTTTAGTACAAAAACGAAAGGTACAGGTTTAGGTACAATGGTTGCTGTTAAGATCATTGAAACGATGCAAGGTAATTTGAAAATCCGAAGCGTTATAAATAAAGGTACTACTTTGACAATTACATTTCCGAAATGTAATACAAACGCATCTAACAATAAATAAAAAAGGAGCAATTATGCTCCTTTTTTATTTGTTTCGATACATAAGTATCTTCTATGTTTTTTAGTTTTACATTTGTGGAGACTAATTAAAAATTAGTAACCTCCGCCCCAGCAGCTGCATCCAACGATAATTAATAAAATAAATAACACAACTAATAAAGCGAAACCTCCACCAAAACCACAAGAACCACCGTAACTCATATTTTCTCCTCCTTTTGGTTTGAAAACTAATAGGTAGTTGATCATTTTAACTGGTTCGTATTATACATTATGTAAATATCCTTTTTTTGAGCATGTCTATATAAAAATAAGTAAAAGCACTCATTTGAGAGTGCTTTAAAATGGATACCAAAAATTTTGAAATACATGTAACTTTACATATACTGCCGCAATTAAAATAAAAACACCTACAAATAAAGCAATGAAATCCTGGCTTTTCGCTTTATTTGTATAGAACCACGTACGTGTATCCTTCTTTCCAAACCCTCTTAAATCCATTGCGTTTGAAACTGTATCGATTCTCTCTAAAGAATGAATAATTAAAGGCCAGAAAATTAAGACACGGTTTTGCATGCGAATCCATAAACTTGCTTCTCCTTTTTCAAAAGCTACTCCTCTCGCCTCTTGGGCATGTTTAATAACTTTATATTCGGACTGAATATCAGGTATATAACGTAATGCAATATTTATCGCATAAGTAATTTTATAATGAATTCGAAATTTACTTATGCTACTCACAAATTTGCTTGGATCAGTCGTATAAATAAAAATAAGTGTAAATGGTAATAACGTAAAATACTTTAACGAAAGTGTAGCTGCATAAAATAATGTTTCGTATGTAATTGTTGCATATCCAATATACATAAATGAAGTATACGATCCAATTAATTCAGATCCATGGGTTGGTGTAATAAATAAGATCATGACAGAATTTAATAAACTAAATGTAAATATAACAGTAAAAACAATAAAAATTTTACGAAATGGAATTTTAGCAACTACAAGTCCGATACACCCAATGAACAATAAAAATAACAATACGCGAAAATCAAAAAATAAAAAAGTAAGTGTCATACAAAAAATAAATAACAACAATTTCACTGCTCCGTCCATGCGATGAAAATATGTACTATACACCTTCCTCCCTCCTAATAACATCAAAATAAAGTTCCATAAATCTTTCAGGATTTGCAATACCACTAAATTTAACGAGTTTAAATAAAGAACTCTCCTTTAAGTTCGCTCTTTTTAATGTTTCTGGATGCCCTAATACAGTAGACGCGGTATGATTCGCAATAATTTCCCCTTCATGTAGAACTATTGCTCTGTCCGCATATTCTAATGCGAGATTCATATCGTGTGTGATGAAAATAAAAGACATTCCCTTTGCAGCTAGTTTTCTAATAAACGTCATAAATTGTTTATAATGATAATGATCTTGTCCGGCTGTCGGCTCATCTAAAATAATAAGTTTTGGATTTGTTGTTAGTACAGATGCAATCGTTAATCTCTTTTTTTGCCCATAACTTAATGCCTGAATTGGCCAATTTCGAAATGGAAACAAGCCACAAATTTTTAATGTTTCCTCTGCTCTAAGCTTAATTTCTTCCTTCGAAAATTTTTTTAATTTTAATGAAAATGAAATCTCTTCCATTACAGTAGCTTGTGTAATCATATGATTTGGATTTTGCATCACATAAGATATAACTTCACCGCGTTTACGAATAGACCAAGAATTGATATTTACTCCATCAATTAAAATCCTATCATTTTTTGTTTTATTTATCCCTATAAGACTATGAGCTAATGTTGATTTTCCAGCTCCATTATGGCCTAGAAGTGCTACTATTTCCCCTTTATATAGAGAGAAATTTATATTGTCTAATACTTTTTGTTTATTAGGATATGAGAATGACAAATCCTCTACTTTCAATAATTCTTTTTTTGTAGGAGTATCTTTACAAAAAGTTTGCTTCTCCATCCACTCATTTATTACTCCACTAACATTTTCCCTTTGAAGATTTTCAAGTGGGTATATTACGTCATTATTACTATCAAATTGCAATCTCTTTAATCCTTCTATGTACATAGGTTCTCTTAATCCGATTGAGGGTAATATATTTGACGCTAAAATCTCATCTGGTGTCCCTATCGCAACAATTTCCCCTTCATCAATTAAAATGATCTTATCTAAATCCAGATTTAACATTTCTTCTATTCGATGTTCAATAATTACAATTGTTTTATTATATTGCTTATGTATATTTTTAATAAGTTCAATTGTATGTAAGCTGCTAGCTGGATCTAAATTTGCTAACGGTTCATCGAACAATAATATAGGAGCATTTGTTGTTAACAAACCCGCTAAAGAAACAGTTTGTTTTTGCCCTCCTGATAATTCATGAGGACTTTGTTTATGAAAAGTATGCATCCCTACCTTTTTTAATGACTCCGAGACAATCTTTTTCATTTCATCCTGATTTACACATTCATTTTCTAAATAAAAAGCTACATCTTCTTCTACTGTAAGACCAATAAATTGTGCATCTTGATCTTGCAAAATTGTTCCAACCTGTTTACTCTGTTCAAAAATACTCCCTTTCCTCGGGTCTTTTCCGTCAATCAAAATAGTACCAGTACTAGTCCCTTCATAAGAAAACGGGATTAGCCCATTGATACAATGAGCTAACGTTGATTTTCCTGAACCACTTCGTCCAGCAATTAGCACTTTTTCTCCGGGATATATATGAAATGTAACGTTTTTAACAGTAGGCTGCGCCGCATGCTTATATTGAAAGCTGAATTGTTCAAAAGAAATAATTGGTTGCATGTTAACATCCCTACTTTTCAATTTTTAATTGTGTATGTTTCTTATTCGATTTAGCTAGGCCTATTGTAATTGGCAATCCAAGAACTAAAAATACGATAACATCAGCAATTGTTGCACCTAATACTTGTATTACAATTTTGTCAAACGGTTCTCCCATGACAATAATATCGAATGCACCCGCAAATATAATAGCAATGACGATACCAATTAACCCAGTAATAGCTAAATAAGAAATATCGCCTTTATTATACGTCCCGTTTTTCACACTAAATCCAACTCTTTTTTGAATGAGTCCCATTGCAAAACCGATAATGCCTGAACTAATAACCCATCCCCACCAAATACCCCATCCAGCGATTGTATCTGTTACGGTATGACCGATAAGCCCTATTAACAGTCCTGCCACTGGACCAAATAACGCTCCAAAAATGGTTAAAATAGCTAACGCAGGTTTAATAAATGTATTTGGTGCAATAGAAAATCCCCAAAGTCCTAATATGCCGTATAATGCTGCTCCAATTCCGATTGCCACTACTAATTTTGTTGATAATTTGTTCATTACAATTCTCCTCTCATATGAGTCAACTTTTATTACTCTATATTTATTTTGAAAATGAATTATGCATCGACACTCCCTTTCTATACAACAAAAAATGACCTCTTACATAAGAGGTCATTTTCTTTCACGTTCAAGAATCCTCTTATCTTTCAAAAAACACATCGTGTCCTCTGCGGAATTAGCACCTTCCTATACATTTACATAGGGGTTGCTGAGGTTTCATAGGGCCGTTCCCTCCACCTCTCTGGATAAGTATTAATTTGTAATTCGTATTATGGCATTAAGAAGTATAAATTTCAATACTTTTCTAATTATTTTTATTTTTTTGTTTAATAGTACATTTAAATCATTGTATTCTTATAGGAATTATGGAATAATAAATTCAAAATAGTTACGGGAGGAATATACGATGAAAGTAATTGGTTTAATTGGTGGACTAAGTTGGGAATCTACATCATTATACTATAAACATATTAATACACTTACACTCTCTCAATACGATCAAAATGCAAAGCTTGTTTTATATAGCATGGACTTTGGTGAAGTAACTACTTTATTACAAAATCATCAATATGAAGAAGTGAAAAACGAATTAGTTACTGTTGCAAAGAAGGTTGAAAAATCCGGAGCTGAATGTTTATTAATGTGTTCCAATACGGTCCATTTATTTGCTGAAGAAGTAGAAAGTGCAATATCCATTCCACTTCTTCACATCGGTGATGTAAGTGCTAAAGAAATGGTAGAACAGAATATAAAGCGTATCGGATTATTGGGTACGAAACAAACGATGGAACAAGACTTCTATAAATCACGTCTAGCACACTATAACATTGAGACAATCATTCCAAATGAAGAGGAAAGAAATTTTATCCATCATGTTATTTTAAATGAATTAAGTAAAGGAATTATTTCAGAAACATCCAAAGAAAAACTATTACAAATTACAAAATCATTAATTCAAAATGGCGCAGAAGGTATACTGCTAGGTTGCACCGAAATACCGTTGCTCATTTCCCAAAACGACCTTACTGTTCCTGTTTTTGATACCGCTTTTTTACATGCAAATACTGCTGTGCAGTTTGCGGGATAATCATATAAAAGCATAAAGGTGCCGCCTCTATGCTTTTATATTACCCACACTATTTATTTAAAAGAGATGTAATCACTGTGATTGCTTCATTTGAACCACCACAATCTAAAAAACTATCTTTCAGTTTTCGTATTCCATGCTTATACTTTTCATTTGAAAGAACATCGGTTACCGCTTCTTTTAACGTTTGCACATTAACATTCTCTTTCAATAACCGATGCGCTGCTTCAAGCTCAGTTAATCTTTGTGCTATCATTGGCTGGTCTTTATCGTGTGGAATGATGACAAATGGGACATTAAAATAAATAGCGTCGTGTACACTGTTCATGCCGCCATGTGTAATAAAAACATCTGCTTCATTTAATATTTCTGATTGAGGTACGTATGAAGTAATTATAAAATTGTTTGGCGCTTCCTTAATTTTAGAACGATCATTTCTATCACCAATTGCCATTACAACTATTCCATCAAAATCTGAGAAAGTATCAATGCACATATTAAAGAATGGTTCAAGTCCTTCAAGCAGTGTTCCCATTGAAATATAAATAACTTTCTTACCTTTAAGCAATTCAAGTGGAAACTCTACATTTGTTTTACGCTTTGAAATACTTGGTCCAATAAAAATGTTATTTTCTCCAAACAAATCGCTATTAGGTTGAAAATAGCGACTTGTGTACACAAGAGTAATATCTCCCTTGTTATGCATAAATTGAAGATTGTTTTTAGGCTTTACTCCAAATTCATGTTCCATTTGATATAGTAACTGTTCAGAAATTTCATCAGGTTGGAATGGTATTTCTGCATTAGGATGAAAAGGTAAAGTCTCCAAAAATTCAGTAGGAATTAAAAATATAGGAGAAGAAACTATGCCTGGAATTTGTAAATACTCCTTTACTAACTCCCCAGCACCAAATATATCATACATTACGAAATCAAAATGTATGCTGTCACATAATTGTTTCGTAATTTCTAATATATATAAAGAAGTTTGAACATGTACATGAAAGAAAGAGTTCAGTCCATATGAAGTTTCAGTATCAATAGAAATATCCTTTAATAAATCTGGATGGGTATATACAGTAGCTCCCAAATCTTCAATTCTGCCTTTAAAGTGTTCTGTTGTAATATAGTGTACGTGATCCCCCCGTTCAGTAAAGGCTTTGACTAAACTTAATGTAGGATTTACATGTCCCTCTGCTGGAAAATTAATCATTAAAATATTTAGCACTTCTTTCTCACTCCTTACATTTCAACGCTCTTAATAATCATACTGTAATGATTACCGCCAATCTTCCCCTAATAGTCCTAATATACTTGCTACTTTAGATTGATAAATAATTATCAGTTATTTAATTAAAAAAGCATCTACATAAGTAGATGCCAAACCGTGATAAGGAGTGTTCTGTGAGGTTAGAATAAGCTTTTCAGCTTGTCCTATGCTATCAATATATGATTTATTTTATAAAACGTGAACAATTGATAGAATGATTTTACCTTTCTATCACCCATTTTGAATCTATCCCTAAATTAAATGACTCTAGTTTCTATATTATTTCATATGTTTTAACCTTCTTGAGAGCTATCTATTTGTAAATTTTCTCCAGTCAATCTCTTGTTTTTCAATTCAAAATAAGCATCTAAAACTTCTTTTCCAATATCAGAGTTAATACCAGATTTATCATTCATAACCCACGGCACAACTACAGAGAATGCTACTTCTGGATTATCATATGGCGCATACCCTGCTAACGTTAAATTATAACATTTTCTTCTTTCACCCTTTTCATTTCTTCCGATATCACTTTCTCCACCGTAAACTGTCTGTGCTGTCCCTGTTTTACCTGCTGGTTTATAAGAGGCTTTTTGGAACGCCCTTACTCCTGTTCCATCACCTTCTTGGAATACCCTTCTAAATCCTTCTTTTACTTGATTTATATATTCCTCTTTCATATCTATTTTATTTAGAACGATTGGCTCTACTGCATGTACCACTTTACCAATCTCATCTTTTTGCGACGTTTGCTCTCTTACCTCTTGAACAATTTGTGGCTTCATTCGATATCCACCGTTTGAGATTGTTGAAATATACTGTACGAGCTGGAGTGGTGTATATGTGTCATACTGGCCAATTGAGTAGTCTAATAAAAACCCAGGTTGATTATCTTTTTTACCAATTTGTCCAGCTGTTTCATTCGGTAAATCGATACCCGTTGGAACACCTAATCCGAATTGTCTGAAATAGTATCTCATTTTATTAAAGTATTCCTGTTTAATATTTAATGAACTATTTTTCACATAATCCACACCTGCAATTTTTAATGCTGTATGAAACATATAAACGTTTGAAGAGACTTGTAACGCTCTTAAATCATCAATGTTTCCAAACTCTTTCCAAGATTTCTTCTCCCTAGTACCTTTAAACTTCATAGGTGCATCATAAAAATAAGTACCTGGTGTTATAGCTTTCGTTTCAAATCCAGTTAAAACGGTGGCACCTTTAACTGTTGATCCCAGCTCATATGAACTAGTCATTGTACCTAATGCATAGTCTTCAATTTCTGTTTTCCCGTCTTTTTCTACAAGTCTTTTCCCAGCCATTGATAATACTTGTCCGTTTTTCGGATTCATCATTACAACGAAAGCACGGTCCAACATGGATTCTGATCCTTTATATGCTTTTAATATTTTTTCTATACTTTCTTCTACTTTTTTCTGTAATTCCATATCTATTGTTAAAGTTAAGTTCTTACCGCTCTTTCCCTCCGAAATTGTTTCCGTTCTAATTGTAGTACCTTGTTTATCTGCAACGCTTCTTACTTCTTTTTTTGTACCATGAAGTACATCTTCATATTGCTGCTCGATATAACTTTTTCCAACCCTATCATTTCGGCTATAATCACGTACTAAGTAATAATCTAATCGTTCACTTGGTAATCCTTCATCAGAATTAGAAACATTTCCAAGAACGGATCGGAATAATCCATCATTCACATACACTCTCTCCCAATCAACCGACACGTCTACACCTGGGAGATTTGCTAAACCTTCACTAATTATAGTAAATTCCTTTTCACTAACGTCTTTTTTAATAATTTGTGGAGCCATTTGATAACCAGAAGTCATTTTACTTTTAATAGCTAGCACTTTTATATCTTTATCTGTTAAATCCTGAAGATTTTTATCTGTAACTCGTTTTCTTTTTAACTCTTCAATTTTTTTATCTAAATTTTTTCCGGTAATATCTTTATCTCTGAACTTATTTATTTCTTTTTTAGATACTAATTTTTCAGTTAGTTTCGGATTTAATTGCATCCAAAAATCTTTCTTATCCGTCTCAGTTAGCTTGTCTATATCTTCTTGTGGTATTTCAATTATGTCTGCAAGTTGTCTTGCTGTTTTTAATATTTCTTCTGATTTTACACCTTTCATCTTTGTATATGTAATTGTACGTAAAGACTTATTATCAACTACTGGATTCCCTTCTCGGTCAAATATTTTTCCCCGCGGCACAGAAAGGCTTACGGTTGCATTTTCTCTCTTCTCCACTTCATTTTTATACGTCTCACCATCGATAATTTGTACTTTACCTAATTGTATAATCATGGCAGAAAACAATATAAATACACATAAGAATAAAATGTTTAACCGCATCGGTACTGCTCTACCGCTTTTTTTCTCTTGTTTTTTCACCTTGTCATAATCTCCTCCTTACTGTATTTCTATTAATAATTGAATCTATATATTAAAAGTAATGCACATTTTCTATACATTACTTTGCACAAATACTAATATATTGATAAAAACTTAATAGAAATTAAAGCAAATCTAAAGAAAAGGTAAAGTTTTCTAAATTAAATACAAAAATACCCAATAACCAAAAGCTTAGCTTTTGGTTATTGGGTATTTAATAATTTAAGAGTTAATAATTGGACGTATCGATTCAAATCTATCATCATAATTTGATAAAGGCTTTTTACTCTGAAATTTTGGCAAATAAATCGTTACTGTTGTTCCGACGCCAACCTCACTCATAATACTTATATTCCCTTGATGACTTTCAATAATTTTATAACTTAACATCAATCCAATACCGGTACCTTTTTCTTTCGTACTATAAAAAGGTTCACCTAATCTTTTAATTCGTTCTTCAGGTATTCCTATTCCTTTATCAATTACACTAATAATGATACCATCTTTGCCTATTTCTTTTATGTGAATTGAAATTCTCCCACCATCTGGCATAGCTTCGATTGAATTTTGCAAAATGTTAATAAATACTTGTTTCAGTTGATTTTCTGAGCATTCAATGATTATATCTTTAGAATCTGTATATAATTCAACTTGAATATTTGTCATAATTGCTTTTGTATTTATTAACGAAACGACATTTTTAAATATTTGATAAAGATTTTTCTTTTCCGTGCTTAGTTCATCTGTTTTAGCAATCGACAAAAATTCTTGAAGAATCGCTTCTATTCTTTCAATTTCAGAAAGCATTAGATCAAAATATTTTTCTTGATCTTCTTTATTAATTTGAAATAGCTGTATAAAGCCTTTAATGACTGTTAATGGATTCCTAACTTCATGAGCAACACCAGCTGCTAATTGACCAATTGCTGCAAGTGTATCTGATTTATTTAGCAATTCTTCTGTCTTTTTCCGCTCTGTAATATCACGTACAATAATCATAATTTTATCATGCAATAACGGTAAACATCTAGCTTCGAAGAAATCGATACTTTCATTAATTGTAAGTGGATATTCCACAATTACATTTGTCCCTTTTTCTTTCACTTGACAAATTGCTTCTTGAAATTTTTTTGCTACTGTAGATGGTAATACTTCGTAAAACTTTTTTCCCATAAAAGTTTCTGCGGGTACGTAAAATTTTGTAGGGGATCCTGCTTTATAATCAATAATTGTTCCATCATCTTCCGTTAAGAAACATAAATCTGGTAAAGCCTGAAAAATTACTTCTAATTCAGACGTTTGTTGTTTTAATTTCTCTTCTATTGCTTTTAAATGTGTAATATCCACACCAACAGCCCAATAACTAAATCCACTTACAGGAAACTGTTCTGATATATTGGACCACATTATCGTTTTAATTTCACCATTTTTACAAGTTAAACGCATTTCCCAGTCTCTAAAGTTCTTTCCACGAGTCAAAAATTTCTTTTGTATCTCGTGACGATAATCATGATCCGGATACAGTAATCGAAGTGCGTTTGGATTTCCAATTACCTCTTCCGCAGTATAGCCTGTCACAATTTCACATTCGCGATTCCACAAAACAAAATCTCCATTATAATCAAGTGCATCAACCATAACAGGCATGTTTTGTAAGATTGTATGTAGTTCCTCCTCTTTTCGAGTAAGTAACGTTGTATTTTTATTTTGAAATCCTTTCATTACTCCATCTATAATTAAATTTGAAAGCATTTCAAAGTATTTTTGGCAATTGAAAATTTCGCTTTTCTGAGACCATACAACAAAAGATCCTAAATATTGATTGTATAAAAAAATGGGGATTTCAATTTTGGGAAGTTTACATATTTTCTTTTCATTTATTCCAAATGAAAATATACATTCTTTTTCAGCATCAAGAAGTTGATGTGATATGTTGGTTAATTGATAAAATTGTTCTGCCATGGTTTCTATTGTACTCACATCAATAAGTTCCATTAGCCGCGCATTCATTCCTTTTTCACCTCAATATGTAAAATTCATACAAATTTAAAATTCATACTTCTCCATTATACGAAGAATGTGCCTGTAGGTATATAGCTGAAGAATAATTATTCAAACAAATTTTATTTTTCAATTAAAAACAAAAAATATATCCGTGCAAAATTGAAACTCTAATTAGTAAGTTTTTTCATCTCCGATTAATTATTAGCTGTGCCAATCATGATCTTTTATGTTGCACAAACTCTCCTTAGCTCCTTACATTTGTTAAGTTTTGTCATGAATTCATACGTATTAGTTGTATTATAAAAATGGATTAAATGTAAAGTTCATAAAATTTTCACAATTACTATGAAAAATATAAACATTTATTCCAATATATTCTATATAATAAAATGTAATAAGGCTTCTATGAATCTCATAGAATACCTTACCCCTAATAAAAAGAAAAAAAGAATCTATTTAGATTCTTTTTTTCTTTTTATATTACATTACATATTTATATAAAGCATGTGCAACACCATGTTCTTCATTAGTCAAAGTTTCATATTGACACATCGCTTTTATTTCTTCGACTGCGTTCCCCATTGCAATTGATAGGTTTGCTTTTTCCATCATGGATACATCGTTTAGCCCATCACCTATCGCTACAGTATTTTCAACTGGAATATTTAAATGTTCCGCTAAAGTATATAGTCCATTTCCTTTTTGAGCGTCTCGATGATTAATCTCTAAATTATGCCAATATGAAGATGTAATTGCTAAATCCGTATTATGCAGAAACGTTTCTTTTAACTTTTTTAATTTTTCCATGTCATAAGAAAATGGTAAAAGCTTATGAACATGTATATCTGTTTCTACAATTGGTTTACAACTTTCTGCACTAAGAAATGCTGTATGTTCAAGGTATAATGCTGCGATCGTTTCCAACTCTTTCAAATCGGTATTTTCATTTGAATTTTTCACATAATCGATTTCATTACGTACACTCTCTACTCCATATTCCGGTACGTACACACCTTTATTAGTATAAAGCTGATAATACAATCCATTTTCTTCAAGATAATTCACAATCTCGAGTGCCTGCATATTTTGAATTGGATATCTCTTCATCATTTTTTTATCATTATATATAAGCGCACCATTTTCGGCAATAATTGGACACTTCAAATTAACTTCTAACAACAATCGTTCAATATCGACGATAGAACGACCTGTACAAATTGCTACAACGTGGCCTGCTTCCTGACATTTTCGAATCGCTTCTGCATTCTCTTTACTAATCATTTTATTTCCCGAAAGAAGAGTTCCATCTAAATCAATTGCAATTAATTTCATTATTTCTTCACCACTTTCTATATATATACACGAATTTATATTAAACGAAAGGTATCGTTTTCATACTAATTTCGTGAAGTACTCCTTATTTATAATTTATGAAAAGCGTTTCAGGTCAAGAAATAATGAAAAATAAAATCAAAAGCTTTTCTTTTTAAAGAAAAGCTTTTGATTTTAATCTATGAACTATAACTAATATATTTCGTCTCACACATGTACACATTCTTTTCTTCAGTTGGGACATATATTTTAAACTTTTCTAAACGTTTTCCGTAAATATGAATTGTGACAACGCTTTCATTTTTAGCTATTTCAAGGATATGACAATCAGCTGGTGGAATGACTTTATCTGTTTCTCCTTCTCCCAAATAAAGATTTCCTGTATGAGTTAAATAAACAAGTGAATTTTCAAGCTGCTTAGTTTGTATATAGTTTTGCACCATTATTTTTCCTGTAAATACGCCTTCTACTCCCCATGTGCCATCATGATCATGCAAAGGAGTCGATTGTCCATCTTTCCATACAAGAGCTAATACTTCAAAACGATTTAAAGGATCTTCATAAAGCAAGTGTCGTGCATATTGAGCCGAATTCGCCTTCTGTTTTTCTAACGGAAGCCATGTTTTCTTTTCTAAAAGTTCTTCTAGTAATTTTTCAATCCCACAAACAATTTGATCTTCTAACAAATTACTATTTATTAAATCCGTTACAGCTTTAATAAATGTTTGGAACGTCTTACTTCCATTACACGTTAACATAAGCATCCTCCTCTACTCTTATTCACACACTTCCATACTAAATAACCAACTAAAATTTTACAATTGAGAAATAAAAAACAAGGTACAGTAAATTTGCACCTTGCTGAGCGATTTACCTAGTTTTCAAAAGAATAGGTAAGTAATTTAACGTTTGTTCATTTTCCAATAGACATTTTTCTAAATTGAACGATGGAGATAACTCTATTTTTTCAAAGGCATTTATGAAAGTTCTTAATGCAATCTCAGCTTCTAAACGTGCAAGTGGTGCCCTAAGCAAAAGTGAGCACCTTTACCAAATGTTAAATGCTTTTCATTTCCTATATTTTCTTTATGAGTTATTAGAAAAATAATTGTCTATACAAGTCTTTATTTTTTCAAAATCCTTTTCCATAAATAAGATTGCTGGTACTTCAATTATTGGAAGATTATTTTCATTATCAAAAGGTGGACACGGTTTGGGAACTACCAAATAGTCAACTGAGTTTTTATGGTTCCGTCAAGAAGTCTGTGTAATTTGATAAGGCCCAATACATTGGTTTATCCAGTATGAATTTATAATGATTTGGTATGTGAAAAGTGAAGCTAGCTTCACTTTTCAC
>NZ_JBQAIE010000006.1:0-270795 GCF_051918845.1 Bacillus cereus group sp. MYBK101-2
GCATGAGGCAAAGTCTCCTTTCATTTTAGGTTCTGGATAAACCTAGGGGGTACTTTGCCTTATTTTTTGCCTAAAAATGTTTACACATACTTTTATACATCATCGATATATTTTGAAAACCGCCGATATAAATTAAGAATCGCTGATATATTTGAAAAACCGTCGATATAAATTTCATGTACCGTAATATGGTTAAAATCATTATTATAATTTCATGTACCGTATTGAAGATAAAACCTTTAATACAATTCCATTCGCCAAAACCGAATTCCAACACATTTTTACCCCAGAAAGATGACTTCATCATTTTTACATGCAATAATAGTAACGTTACATACATTGTGAAAGAAGTATAAAAGGAGCGTTATTTATGAATTTAGCTAAATTCCCGAGAAAAAAATATACAGAGTCATATACACCAATTGAAAAATTAAACAATTTTTCTGAGGCACTTGGTGGACCGACTATTTACTTTAAACGAGATGATTTACTTGGTTTAACAGCTGGTGGTAATAAGACGAGAAAGTTAGAGTTTTTAGTTGCGGATGCGCAAGCAAAAGGTGCAGATACGTTAATTACAGCTGGTGGTATTCAGTCCAATCATTGCCGCCTAACACTGGCAGCTGCGGTAAAAGAAAAAATGAAATGTATTCTTGTATTAGAAGAAGGGCTTGAGCCAGAAGAGAAGCGAGATTTTAACGGAAACTATTTTTTATATCATTTATTAGGTGCTGAAAATGTCATTGTTGTACGAAACGGAGCAGATCTTATGGAAGAGATGCATAAGGTTGCGAAAGAAGTAAGTGAAAAAGGGAATACACCATATGTCATTCCAGTTGGTGGATCAAATCCTACTGGCGCAATGGGATACGTTGCTTGTGCGCAAGAAATTATGGCGCAATCATTTGACCAAGGAATTGATTTCAGTTCAGTCATTTGCGTAAGCGGTAGCGGCGGCATGCACGCTGGTTTAATTACAGGTTTTGCTGGAACACAAAGTAACATCCCAGTAATCGGAATTAACGTAAGTAGAGGAAAAGCAGAGCAAGAAGAGAAAGTAGCAAAACTTGTAGATGAAACTTCAGTTCACGTTGGTATTCCAAACTTTATCCCGCGCGAAGCTGTTACATGCTTTGATGAATATGTAGGACCAGGTTACGCGTTACCAACGCCAGAAATGGTGGAAGCAGTGCAATTACTTGCAAAAACAGAAGGTATTTTACTTGATCCAGTGTATACAGGTAAAGCAGTAGCGGGACTAATCGACTTAATTAAAAAAGGTACATTTAATAAAGAGGACAACATTTTATTCGTACATTCAGGTGGTTCACCAGCTTTATATGCGAATACATCTTTATTCGCGTAAGTATGAAAAAGCATTGGGTATCCAATGCTTTTTTTGTTATATAATGGAATTATTAGAAGGTGAGAGGAGGGCGTATATGAGTTCAAGTTTAAAATGGATTATATACACGGTACTCGGTATTTTTATTTTATTAATTTTATTTGTAGCTTATGGAGTTTATTTATATTTCACTTAAGTGAAATGGTAACCGAACCAAAGGAAGAATAAAATAATTGCTGTATTAAATAGAGTAAAACATAAACCGATAATCGCTAAAATTTTCCTTTCATTTCGACTACAAAAAGATATTACCGCTAATAGGATTGCTATAACAGCGGAAGCTAATATGAAGTAAGCGAAAGGCACAACATATTCTACTCCAACCCTGTCTAAAATAGGTGTGAAAAGAAAGAGATTAATCGTAACGAATATACTTGCAAAGAGAAACGTATAGCTTTTCCAAGTGTATGTTTTTAACTGCATGGATCATACTCCTTTCCTTATATTATTTATATTTTTAACCATAAATTAATTACCTTTATTTTACAATAATCTGAATTGTTATGAAATGAGGTAGATGAATATGAAGGATAGAAATGTGTCTTTAGTTTTTATTATTATCTGTATATTAATAGTAACTGGCTGTTGAAATATACTAGGAAATGAAGAGCAAAGAATTGAAGTGCAAAAAGATATTGGTGATAATGAATATGAAGATTTTAAGGTAGTGACAGATAATAATGAAGTGATGAAAGTAAAGAAAATATTAAAGGATACTACTTTTGAAAATAAAAAAGTGCAAATGTCTCGTCCAGCTGATTATCATTTTATTTTTCAATTTAAAAATCCGAAAATAGAGGCGAAAGCTGTGTTGTATCAAATTTGGATAAGTTCTAATAAGGATACAGTGGAAATCATCTTGGGTGGTAATCGGTACGCTCAATTAGAAGAAAAAAATGCAGCTACTTTGTTTCGGATTGTTACAGGGGAAAAGTTAGCTGAGTAAACTATATTGGATTATAGGGATTCAGTTCATATTTTTCATTTTGAGAGATAATTAGTTTTCAACAATAATAGCTATCTTTTTATGTTGGAATAAACATTGAGAATCGGATAAAATGGAAATTAGACATTGGATTCATGCTCCTTAAGGTGTGCTTTAATCTGCCAACGGATAATAAAACTAGGAAATATATTGTTTTTATAAAGATTCGATGTTATGTTTAGTTTTCTTAATATAATATTTCCCTTATATAGGAGTGGCTATTTGAAGAAATTAATATTATTAGCGTTATTGGCTACATGCTGTCTCACTATTGCAGGGTGTTCTAGTAATAGGGTTACAACAAAGGATGAGTCTAAAAATTCAACACCTGTAAAGGTTAAACGTATCAATAAAGCGTGGTATAAACATATATAATAGTTTTCAAGAAACTTGAAATTGTTGATGATAAAGATATCATAAGGTGAAATTAGTTAGGCAGATTAGAGGTTGTGAAACCTGGTGACAAGCAGGAAGCATGGTTCGCATTTAAATTAATAAAATATGCGGCATTAAAATATTCACAAAAAAGAGTCTACATGTAGGTCATTTTTTGTGGATATTTTTCATAAATAAGAGATATTCTATGCTGCCTGTCTCTAACTTGGACCTTCTAAAAATTACTTTACTAGGTTAAAATGTTTATAGAGTATCATCCTTCAAAATGCGATGGGTCCCATAATAACTCGATTGATGTGGTCCTTTTTCGCGTTATTTACTATCTTTATATATCTTTGTATTAAAAAATCTAACTTTAATAGATTAAATGAGATAAAACCTAGTTAAAAACAATGAAATTTCAGGAAAAATAAGGTACACTAATCAATGGTTTTGGTTTAAAATCAATTGACGTTAATGTATACGGGGGAAAGATTGATGAACAACAATACAGTAAATGAATCTGTTGAACAAGTTGAGAAAAAACGGGTAAGATCCAAAAAACGTTTTACAAATTGGAAGCTTATCGCAGCAGGTGGCGGTGTACTTGCACTTCTCCTTGGAGGAATGAGCTATTATCAGGCAACTCACTTCAATTCAAATGTTACGATTAATGATACAAAAGTCGGTGGTATGAGCGCTGATGAGGCAATACAGAAATTAAAAACATCTGGACTAGCGAACAAAGTTTATATTGATCAACAACAAATTTTAGATGAAAAAGAGACAAAAACGGAACTGAAGGAAAAAGATTTGCCGCAAGTTAAAAAACTATTAAAAAGCCAGTGGACATTTTTCCCTTCTTCAAAGGAAAAAGAGTATTCATTGCTACCAGAAAAGGCAGAGCAGTATCGTAGTGAAACAATGAAAAAACTTGTAGAAGAAAAGCTTGTTTCCATGAATGAAAAATTAAAAGCACCTCAAGATGCTATGGCAAAGCTTGAACAAGGAAAAATTGTTATTTCGAAGAGCGTTGATGGAAAACAGTACGACGTTACGAGTTTACTAAAAGATTACGATAAGCAGAAGCATAAAAGCGAAATTCATTTAAAATCTGCATACATACAGCCTATTAAAGAAAACGATCCGATTATTAAAAAAGAAGAGAAAGCATTACAGAATCTTCTTACGCAGTCTGTTGATTATAAAGTGCAAAATGAAGTGTATTCATTAAAAGCAAAAGATTTAATTCAAAATGCCTCTATGTCAAAGGATATGAAAGTGACAATCGATGCGAGCGAAATTAAGAATAAGATTGCTGAAATTAATAAGGCTAAATCTACATTACATAAAGACTTCGCTTTTAAAACACATTCTGGTTCGGTTATATCAGTAAAAGGTCAAGGGTACGGCTGGGCACTAGATGTGGAAAAAGAGACAAAACAAGTTGGGCAAGCCTTTGAGAAAGGTGAGAAATCACTTTCTGCTTCTAATATTCACGGAAATGGTTGGGAGAAGGAAGGGATCGGTTATAAAACAACATCGAATAATGGTATCGGAGACACATATGCAGAAGTTTCCATTGCAGATCAACAAATTTGGATTTACAAAGATGGGAAATTAGTCGTCACAACAAACGTAGTAACGGGTAAACATAGCACAGGTGAAGATACATCACCAGGTGTGTGGTACGTTCTATACAAACGAACACCATATACGCTAAGAGGTAGCGCAGTAGGGAAAGCTGATTATGCAGTGAAAGTAGATTACTGGGTTCCATTCACAAATAGCGGTCAAGGATTCCACGATGCCGGCTGGCGAAAAGACTGGGGAAGTAATGCTTATTTAACAGGAGGATCAGGCGGTTGTGTGAACCTTCTTCCTAACGTTGCCAAAACTGTATATGATAGTTTGAACACGTATGATCCAGTTATTGTGTACTAGAAAATAGCTATGTATTAAAAACTTATACGAATAAACAAAGCAGAAAATATATGAAAAACACCTCTTGCATTCGCATACTAAGTATGCAAATGCAATGGAGGTGTTTTTATTTAAAGGCAAGAGTTCATTGTTTATAAGAAACAAAGTGGGAAGAAATTGAGATGGAAAACTAGGTGTACAAATAATCAATAAAATTGACACTGAATATCATTTTCATTTATGATGGAATCGTCGTATGTAATTGGATAGGATTTTGTGAAAAAGTTTACTTTTTTATTAATATAATAAATTTCTATTAAGCTCTCACATTCATGAACTATCACTAAATTTTTTAAGAATTTAAACATAGGAAAGGGTAACTAACTGTTACGATTTATTTAACCAATTATAACGAAAGTTAATTAAATAGATCAGTAAGCCCTGCTAGTCAAGTGATTGGCTAGTAGTGAGGGTTAACTGCGGGCAATCCCTAAAGCTGATTGAACTACAACGTGGCTAGAAATGGCGAGCGTGAATGTTGCGAAAGCAGAAAAAATCAATCAGATGGTGCAAGGTTAAATCCTAAACATTAGAACAATGGGTCTTCCGCCTCGAATCATCTAAGTCAAAATGGATAGGATGAACGTTCAACGACTATCTCGTATAACTGACGAGAGTACACCACAAGCCTATGGTGGTGGAAAAATCCTCTATCTCTAAAGAGATAAACATATAGTCTGCGCTCATGTGAAAGCATGAGAAGTTCATAAGAGAACTGGCTAAGGAATTGCGCCCTTAGTTGAACGAGATACATTTAATTAAATCTATCAAACCTCATTGAACGAACCGAACGTACGTACTATGATGGGTTCAATGAGGTAAGAATAATAATGAAATTTTTACGAGTTAGTCAAGTATCAGAATTAACAGGTTTGCATCCGAGTAGTCTCGGGAGAATGCTGGTGGAACACGCTACGATTCAGAAGAACAAATCTTTCATTAAAGGAGTTACATTCTGATGATATTGGCGAAGAAAGTTAGACTGATTCCAACGCCTGAACAAGAACAAGTGCTTAGAAATCATGCTGGAGCTGCAAGATTTGCTTATAACTATTGTAAAAGAATGAGTGATAGATACTATAAGCTATTTGGAAAATCTGTTTCACAGTTAGCTTTACAGAAACGATTTACAAAGATCAAGAAGCGAAAGAAATATGAGTGGTTAAAAGACATCAATGCACAAGTTCCTAAACAGGCTTCAAAAGATTTTGATACGGCGAGAAAACATTCGTTCAAAAAGTACAAAAATGGTTATCACACTTCTTATAAATCCAAAAAAGATGTAATCCAAGGATTTTATGCCAATTATGAAAGGCTGATTATAGGAAAGAAAGTAGTTCATATTCAGTCTATTGGAGAAGTGAAAACAAGCCAACAACTACCAAGAAATAAAAAACCATCCAATCCAAGAGTTACATTTGACGGTCGTCACTGGTGGATTAGTGTAGGGTTCCAAGAAGATTTTGAATCCCAAGAACTAACGAATGAGTCGATTGGTGTGGATGTTGGTTTAAAAGAGCTGTTTGTAGCTTCTAATGGTACGAAAGAACGAAATATAAACAAAGACGCCAAGGTTAAAAAACTTTTGAAAAGGAAAAAGTCAGCTCAAAGAGATATGTCTAGGAGATTTAAAAAAGGTGTGAAAATTCAATCTGCCGGATATGAAAAAGCGAAAGCTGAGCACCTGCGGTTATCTAGGAAAATTACGAATATCCGAAATAACCATATCCATCAAGCAACAGCTAAATTGGTGAAAACCAAACCAATGAGGATTGTTGTGGAAGACTTATCTATCTCAAACCTGTTAAAAAACAAAAAACTATCGAAAGCATTTTCCTGTCAAAAATTAAACTTCTTCTTTCAATGTTTATCATACAAGTGCGAGAAGTATGGCATTGCGTATGTAAAAGCTGATAAATGGTTCGCTTCAAGCAAGATTTGCTCATGTTGCGGAGTAAAATACGACCATTCGGTTCAACCAGAAGGACAGTGGAGTTTAAAGATTCGTGAATGGTGTTGTACTTCATGCAATAGCCATCACGATCGGGATATAAATGCTGCGATGAATTTATCAAGATGGGTAAAATAAATGCTTGATAATAGGAGGTAACGATACTGCCTCGTGTGGAGTGTTATACCCCTCGTCCCTTCGGGGTTGCGAGAACACGATGAAGCACTAACTCGTGTAAATTTGATTGAATTGTATAGATTTAGTTAAGTTTATCGTATCGGTAATATAAAAATGAACTGGAAAAAAGGCGGATTATGGATTATTATTTTTTTCATTGTAAAAGGAACGATTTCTACACTTTTAATCGTTACAGGTGCTAAATATTTTGATTTATCATGGATGCAACTTGTCGTATTGATACTGACTTTATTAGTGATTTCTCTAATAAGCCGAAAATTGCTGTATAGATATAAACAAAACAAAAAGCAAAAAGAGCTAAATATATAAGGAAGCCCCAGAGATCTTTGGATTTCTGGGGCTTTACTTATTCAATAGTGAGTTTTGGCTCCGTGATACGAATGGTATACCACATCAGTTTTATCGGTTGTAAATCAAAAGAAAGATATATTTACAAGGACTCTTAACAAGTCTTACGAACCCAAAAGTCTCTTTATTCTTTATTGTATTTCTGCCGCAGTTTATAGATACAAGGGCTTCAGGTCCTATACCTTTTATCATTTTAGGAATTACTTTTACAGTAACTGGACTATTGTGGTGTTTATTTGTTGCTTATTTTTCTTCCTATGTCACCAAAAAATTAAGAGGAAATCAAAAGGTAGGAATGATTCTAAATAAAGTAACAGGACTGATTTTTATTGGGATGGGGTTAAAGTTACTTCAAACGAAGGCTCCTCAATAAACATGAATAATAAAAAAATGCCCCCTTCAAGAGTTGTTATCTTTGCTTTAAGCTAATTTTTATATATTAAAAAGCCTCTTCAAATTTGAAGGTTTTTTTGCATGTTATCGGTTAATTATTCTTTTTTGAATTTACTAAAGGTTCCTAAATCCAAGCCCAATAACAATACTATCTCTAGTGAAATAATTAACATATCCTATGTAAGAAAGTTGAGGTAGCTAATAGCATATATTTTACTGAAAGGATGTGAATGAATGATGGAACGACCGAATTGGGGAATTGGAGGATTAGTATTCGTTGGCTGCATGTTTCTTGGCGGAGGAGTGGGGTCTATGTTAGGGAATGCCCAAACTGGATGGCTCATAGGAATGGGTGTTGGATTTCTTGGGATGGCTTTAATGAGACTGATCAGAAAGTAATATAACGGAGATTCTTAATACCATATGATCTCCATACATTACAGTTAGAAGTTTCTCTTTTATATCGGTCTTTTTAAATTTTTCCCATACATAGATAGGATTCTCAAGTCGCAGGATGGCACCTTAGGGTGTATTTTTTATGCTTTCTAAAATGCCTTACTATATAATAGATTTCGTTAGATTCTGATAATCTTTTTTGTAATAGAATAGATTCATTACCGTTTAAGGAACTGTTGAGCGGCAATAAAGTTACTCCACTAAAGGGCCATATTGTGGTACTGTTAAGGAAAAGCGAGTAATTGCGTTATATAAGGGGGTGTTGGGGTGAATGTAATTGCGTGGTTGATCGTTGCTTGTGAAATAGGGTTTTGGGTTGTTATAACTTTAGGTCTGCTCACACGATATATCCTTAAGAAAAATAAATTAGGATTGTTTTTCCTAGCTTTAACACCTGTTATTGATTTAATTCTATTAGTCGTTACGGGTGTCGACTTGTATCGTGGTGCGACCGCTACCCAAGTGCATGCAATAGCTGCTGTTTATATTGGAATCTCAATCGCATTCGGTAGGAGTATGATTGGGTGGGCTGATATACGCTTTCAATATTATGTGATGAAACAAGGAGCGAAACCAGTTAAAAGATTTGGCATTGATTATGCGAAACACTACTTTAAAAGCTGGGGACAACATGTGCTTGCTTTTCTAATAGGTGCCGGAATTTTATTTGTCTTAATCTATTTAATTAACGATTCTTCTCGAACAGAAGTGTTGGCTGGCTTTCTAAAAGCATGGACACTTGTGTTGGGTATCGATCTTTTGATTGCCATAAGCAATTTTATTTGGCCGAAAAGGGAAAAAGGGTAACAATTTAATAATATCGCAATTGGGCGCGATTGTTGAGCAAACATAGGTAGAAAAATGATTAAACTTTTTTATGAAAAATTATTCACTAGCAACAAAAAAACAAGCATTTTGACCGTTTTTTTTTTTTTTTTTTTTTGGAATATTTGTTTTTTATCGAAAAATCAATTTTTGTAGCATGCTTTTGATCAAACTTTATTACAAACTAATAGCATTTATGGCAAGCTTAGGAGTTAATAATTAATCCACGGCGAAGGTATGTTGATTTACGTTAATATTGAAGACGTTGATGATCCACTAAGTTTCGCAAGGAAAGTTAGAAGAGCGTTATGCAATTAACCTATTTATTAAGTTAGATGAGCAATAGGAAAGGATCTTTCGATGGAAGATCCTTTCCTATTATTCGTAAGTAATAGATTATGCTAATTAAAATATCTCGGATTATTAATGCTTTTTCAATGGTTTCACTAAATACTTGAGAAAGCCTCTTTCCATTTTTGCTTTAAGTTCTTTCATACATAAGATGAAGATTTTTATGAATTAGATTTACTTGACTAGCAGACGAACGTATTTTTTGCAAGAATCGAAATAATAATCTCCATTTTTATTGTAGTATCAGTGTCTTAGTAGAAAATAAATATATACGACAAATTTTGACAAAGAAAGGATTGTATTTTTGTTATGCTATGAAAGTTATTGATTTGTAATGTATATATAGGAGGATTTTTAAATGTCAAAGAAATTGTTATTATTTGCACTTATGAGTTTATGTGTAATTGCTTTAAGTGCTTGTAAAGGTAATGAAGAAAAATTAAAGGGCGCACCAGATGAGCAAAAAGTGGATGAAGACAAAAAAGTAGAAGAAGAAAAACGTAAACAAGAAGAGCAACAAAAAGCAGAAGAAGAAAAACATAAACAAGAAGAGCAACAAAAAGCAGAAGAAGAAAAACGTAAACAAGAAGAGCAACAAAAAGCAGAAGAAGAAAAACGCAAGCAAGAAGAGAAGAAAGCTCAGCAACAGCAATCTACAAAACAGGAGAGAACACAAAAACAAGAAAAACCGACACAAGCAACAGGTGGGAAACCAACAAGATCACAAATTTCAGTTGGTTCACATGTAGTTATTCAATTGGATAATGATTATAGTAAAACTGTAAGTGGTGTTGTGAAAGACATTTTGACACATAGTGAAACACATACATACGGCATTAAAGTTCGATTACAAGATGGACAAATTGGCCGTGTTCAAAGTGTTAAATAATGAAAAAAAGATTTGAATACTTTTCAAATAAATTAAAATTAAAAACCCGGTTCTTTCGTAAAGGAACCGGGTTTTTGCGTTTTGTTAGTGCTACCACACCTCTATAAAGTTATTAGATACAAGATAATAGATGTTTTTATAATTTGAAAGATGAGGAAACGAACTTGTAGGGAGTATTAGAAGCATGTATAAGAAAATGAAATCAATGGAGAAACTGGTTTTTAAGTCTGGACTATGGACCTATCCTCTCGTTCTAATCCACTAAAAAAAGAACTTCCCCATACCCATTAGACTACTAAGCATTCCAATTCCATTCATAGTGCCTTTTCCTACTGTAAGTAAGTTTCCAAGCATTCCTGGCTGACCGTAACCTCCGTTATTCCCCCATCCCATGGGACTTATCTGTCCTCCCCATCCTGGAGAGTTTCCGAAAATACCCCCGTTATTGGTATTAAATTTAAAGGCCTTAGCTGGCGGCGATAGTAAAGCTGCAAGATGCCCTTGTGCGAACATTCCTGTATGATTGAAAGGTTGAGCCCAGGGGAAGGGAGGTTTTTGAAAATTAAAACCTGTATGCCCTGGGAATGGAGTCCAATTAGCAGGCTGTCCTTGGGGTATCATCCCTGCATAATGGATTGGCTGACCTGAAGAGAAAGGAAGGGTTTGGGGATTGAAACCCGTATAATTGACCGGTGAATCCCAACCAATTGGATAGAAGCGATAACCCCAATTCTCAGAAATCTTCAAACCACTCATTTCGTAAGCATTAGTTATTTGGGGCTGTAAATATAATGATGACATTAAATTTTGGTTATTATATTGTTCCTCGTTTCCCTTTGAATTTACATACCAATATTGGTGCATAAGCTTATTCCCCTTACTTTAAAAATGTAATGTTAGACTTAGCCTATGTAACCTTCCTTTTTATGGATGGTTACATAACTAGATTTACAAGCCTGTATTTAAAGGAATGGGTGTGTGGTCTTCTTGATTTATCTCGCCATTTGTTGTGGGCTACCTGCAAAAGTCCGATTGGTGTGGGCTAATAATCAGTGGGGGATGAACAAAACCCCCACTGATTAAAGTTTCCCTTTATTTTAGAAGGGTATTTTCAGTCGCTTCTTTTGTTTATTGTAGCCTAATGTAATTTCAGTTAACAAACGTATTTACATATTCATTCAAAATCTTAAGTTGGGTAAGTAGAATTGCTAAAAAGAGAATATCCATTCGAAGAGTTTGGCAAAATACTGCAAGGGTAATAAATTCTCGTGCAAATATGCAAACGAGTTAAATTAATCAATGGAATTGATAATGAAGGGGCAAATAAATATATGAGTGAAACGTTACATAAAAGAAAACCACCATATGTAATGCTTGTAATCCTTTTTATTGGGGCATTTGTTTCATTTCTAAATAACTCGCTTTTAAATGTGGCCTTGCCATCAATAATGAAGGATTTAGAAATTCAAGATTATTCAACGATCCAGTGGCTTTCTACAGGCTATATGCTTGTAAGTGGTATATTAATTCCGGCATCAGCATTTTTAATAACCCGCTTCTCCAATAGGAGCTTATTCATTACATCTATGGTGATTTTTATTCTTGGTACGGCCTTAGCGGCTATAGCACCGAACTTCGGTTTATTACTTACTGGCCGGATGGTTCAAGCAGCAGGTTCTTCAGTCATGGGGCCTTTGTTAATGAATATTATGCTAGTAAGCTTTCCAAGAGAAAAAAGGGGAACGGCAATGGGGATTTTTGGATTAGTTATGATTACAGCTCCGGCCATTGGACCAACATTATCAGGTTATATTGTAGAGTATTATGACTGGCGTTTGCTTTTTGAAATGATTTTACCGCTAGCAATCATTAGCTTACTGTTAGGGATTTGGAAATCGGAAAATGTCATGAGACAAAACAAAAATGCAAAACTTGATTATCTCTCATTGCTATTATCTTCTGTCGGCTTTGGCGGTCTGTTATATGGGTTTAGTTCTGCAAGCTCCGATGGGTGGACGAATAAAGTTGTTTTAACAACCTTAATCATAGGCGCTATTGCCCTAATTGCTTTCATTATCCGTCAATTAAAAATGAATGAACCGTTATTGGATTTACGTGTTTACAAGTACCCAATGTTTGCACTTGCGTCTGTAATTGCAATTGTCAACGCAGTGGCCATGTTTTCGGGTATGATTTTAACACCAGCTTATGTACAAAACGTCCGTGGTATTTCACCGCTGAGCTCTGGGCTAATGATGCTTCCAGGTGCGGTAATAATGGGAGTTATGTCACCAATTACAGGTAAACTATTTGATAAGTATGGCCCTCGGCTTCTTGGTATAGTAGGACTTTCCATTACAGCTGTTTCAACTTATATGTTGGCAAATCTGCAAATCGATTCTAGTCACACACATATTATCCTTATTTACACATTGCGGATGTTTGGGATGGCGATGGTGATGATGCCACTTATGACAAATGGCCTTAATCAATTGCCAACTCGCTTAAATCCGCACGGTACAGCTGTTAATAATACAGCTCAACAAGTGTCCGGTTCAATTGGTACTGCTATTCTTGTTACGATTATGAATTCTGTAACAAAAACAAAAGCTGAAAGTCTAATGTCTGAATTAGATCCAACAACCTTCACAGAAGCTACGAAGGCAATGTTAACGCAGAAGGCTTTGTTATCCGGAATTCAGCATTCATTCTATGTAGCGCTTGGCATGAATGTTGTTGCACTACTATTAGTTTTTTTCGTTAAACGTGTAGATACAAGTGCGGAAGCTGTCGAGAGGTTAAATCGGTAGAGCAAAATAAAACTCGAGATAATGATTCCTACAAGTTGTTTTGCTACTAAGAAGCTGATAGTTAAAACGGGAAAAGAACTGAAAGAAACAGTGAAATAATTACACATAGTGAAAAAAGGATCTGATCTTCATATCAGATCCTTTTTCATTAGAAACTATTGGCTTGCCAAATACTACAATCTTTAGTTTTCAATTTCTGATAAACATTATACTAATACGCTTCATTTTAATTTCGTATTTTTTCTGCAAGTTATAAATCTAATAGCAACAAACGACTTAGATTACCAACCTTATAAGCAATATCATAATCGTGAATAGTTATGGAAAAGATAAAATAAGGTAATCAATTACATATCTTTTGTCCCATGTGATTCATTGCTATCTTCTTTTTATTGAATGGGATATTTTGGCATTTTTTGAAAGGGTGTTTGTAATGGATAAAAAAGTATCTGCTATTCCTCAGCCGAAAACATATGGACCGCTAGGGAATCTCCCATTAATTGATAAAGATAAACCGACTCTATCGTTTATTAAGCTGGCAGAAGAGTATGGTCCTATTTTTCAAATTCAAACTTTAAGTGATACGATCATTGTCGTTTCTGGACATGAACTGGTAGCGGAAGTTTGTGATGAAACAAGATTTGATAAAAGTATAGAGGGTGCTTTAGCAAAGGTTCGTGCTTTTGCTGGAGACGGACTATTTACAAGCGAGACTCACGAGCCTAACTGGAAAAAAGCTCATAATATTTTGATGCCTACATTCAGTCAACGGGCAATGAAAGATTATCATGCTATGATGGTCGATATTGCCGTGCAACTCGTTCAAAAATGGGCAAGACTGAATCCGAATGAAAACGTAGATGTCCCAGGGGATATGACTCGCCTTACATTAGATACAATTGGTCTATGTGGTTTTAATTATCGATTTAATAGCTTTTATCGTGAGACCTCTCATCCTTTTATCACTAGCATGACCCGTGCTCTAGATGAGGCGATGCACCAATTGCAGCGGCTGGATATAGAAGATAAACTCATGTGGAGAACGAAACGTCAATTTCAGCATGATATTCAATCTATGTTTTCTTTAGTAGATAATATTATTGCTGAACGTAAAAGTAGTGGAAATCAGGAAGAAAATGATTTACTTTCCCGTATGTTACATGTGCAGGATCCGGAAACTGGTGAAAAATTAGATGATGAAAATATTCGTTTCCAAATTATTACCTTCTTAATAGCTGGGCATGAGACGACAAGTGGATTGTTATCTTTTGCAATCTATTTTTTATTAAAGAATCCGGATAAATTGAAAAAAGCCTATGAAGAAGTAGACCGTATTTTGACAGATCCCACTCCAACATACCAACAAGTTATGAAGCTTAAGTATATACGGATGATTTTAAATGAATCACTACGTCTATGGCCGACTGCTCCAGCATTCAGTCTCTATGCAAAAGAAGATACAGTGATTGGTGGGAAATATCCAATTAAAAAAGGAGAAGATCGTATTTCTGTCCTTATTCCACAGCTACATAGGGATAAAGATGCGTGGGGAGACAATGTGGAAGAATTCCAACCTGAACGATTTGAAGAGCTGGATAAGGTTCCTCACCATGCTTATAAGCCATTTGGAAATGGCCAGAGAGCATGTATCGGTATGCAGTTTGCACTTCATGAAGCCACACTCGTAATGGGAATGCTTCTTCAACATTTTGAATTCATCGATTATGAAGACTATAAGCTGGACGTAAAACAAACATTAACGCTAAAGCCTGGTGATTTTAAAATTAGGATTGTACCTCGAAATCAAACTATTAGCCATACTACTGTTCTTGCGCCTACAGAGGAGAAACTGAAAAACCATGAAACCAAGCAGCAAGTTCAGAAGACTCCTTCCATTATTGGAGCCGATAATCTTTCACTTCTTGTTCTGTATGGTTCGGATACAGGGGTAGCAGAAGGTATTGCAAGAGAACTAGCAGATACAGCTAGTTTAGAAGGTGTTCAAACGGAAGTGGCAGCTCTTAACGATCGAATTGGAAGTTTGCCGAAAGAAGGAGCGGTTCTTATTGTAACTTCTTCTTATAATGGAAAGCCGCCAAGTAATGCAGGACAGTTTGTGCAATGGTTGGAGGAATTAAAACCAGATGAGCTAAAAGGTGTTCAATACGCAGTTTTTGGTTGTGGAGATCATAATTGGGCTAGTACTTATCAGCGAATTCCAAGATACATTGATGAGCAAATGGCTCAAAAAGGAGCAACAAGATTTTCTACACGCGGGGAAGCGGATGCAAGTGGTGATTTCGAGGAACAGCTCGAGCAATGGAAACAAAGTATGTGGTCTGATGCGATGAAGGCATTTGGATTGGAACTTAACAAAAACATGGAGAAAGAACGCAGTACTTTGAGTCTTCAATTTGTCAGCCGTCTTGGAGGATCTCCTCTTGCGCGAACATATGAAGCAGTTTATGCATCTATATTAGAAAATCGTGAACTTCAATCATCTAGCAGTGAAAGAAGCACGCGACATATTGAGATATCCTTGCCGGAAGGCGCTACGTATAAAGAAGGTGACCACCTTGGGGTGCTGCCAATTAATAGTGAGAAAAATGTCAACCGAATTTTAAAACGCTTTGGATTAAACGGGAAGGATCAAGTCATACTGAGTGCAAGTGGACGGAGTGTAAATCACATACCTTTAGACAGTCCTGTTCGTTTATTTGACCTTCTTAGTTATAGTGTCGAAGTGCAAGAAGCAGCCACTCGAGCACAAATACGAGAAATGGTGACATTCACAGTATGCCCTCCTCATAAAAAGGAATTGGAATCATTATTGGAAGAGGGAGTTTATCAAGAACAAATATTAAAGAAACGTATTTCAATGTTAGATCTTCTTGAAAAGTATGAGGCTTGTGAAATCCGATTTGAACGCTTTTTAGAACTTCTTCCGGCGCTCAAACCGCGTTACTATTCTATCTCAAGTTCTCCACTTGTTGCCCAGGATCGTCTGAGCATTACGGTTGGTGTTGTAAATGCGCCTGCATGGAGTGGGGAAGGAACATATGAAGGAGTCGCTTCTAATTATTTAGCTCAGCGTCATAATAAAGATGAGATTATCTGTTTCATTCGAACGCCACAATCAAACTTTCAATTACCTGAAAATCCAGAAACACCAATTATCATGGTTGGACCAGGCACTGGAATTGCACCATTCCGTGGATTCTTACAAGCGCGTCGTGTGCAAAAGCAAAAAGGTATGAAGGTAGGAGAAGCACATCTATACTTTGGTTGTCGTCATCCTGAAAAGGATTATCTCTATCGTACAGAATTAGAAAATGATGAAAGAGAGGGATTAATCTCTTTACACACAGCTTTTTCTCGCTTAGAAGGACACCCTAAAACATATGTACAGCATGTAATAAAAGAAGATAGAATCCATTTAATTGCGTTATTAGATAATGGGGCCCATCTTTATATATGTGGTGATGGAAGTAAAATGGCTCCTGACGTAGAAGATACCCTTTGTGAAGCCTATCAAGAAATTCATGAAGTTAGTGAACAAGAAGCAAGGAATTGGTTGGAACGTGTGCAAGATGAAGGACGATATGGAAAAGATGTTTGGGCTGGAATCTAAATTCTTCTTAATTAGATAAGTAATATTTCATTCACGAACTTCTTTCAACTAAGTATAACTGTAAACAAAATAAACTGCTTTATAAAAACCCTGTATTTTTTACTGAATATGGGGTTTTCTTATTTTTAAATAAAAGGGGCGTATATGTTGATTCAAAATCCAATAATCTTTATGCATTATATACACAACATGTTAGATTTGAAATACTTAATAAAAAGGGGAAACATCAGGGAGAAGTAGACTTTAATTTAAACTCAATAAAATGCGTAATTGTTGTTACTCATTCACAAGAAGTTGCAAAAAAATCAGATCGAGCATTTTATTTAATTAAAATAAAGTTAGTAGTAAACGAAATTAAGAATAGTTAATTAAAAGCTACTTTTGCTCTTAATTAACATAATTTTCGAAATGTATGAATGCTAATATTTGTTATATGATATATTTATCAAATTATTATTCATGTAGTTTCTGTGATGAATCTGTAAGATAGTTTAAGGGTTGAATGTGGATTTGAAATAAAGAAACGATTTTTTGAGAGGAGAAAAGTAAATGTTTATAAGAACAGAAAGGTTATTAATACGAAATTTTGAGTTCAAAGATTGGCGAGATGTCCATGAGTATACATCAGATAGCAATGTTATGAAATACATACCCGAAGGGGTTTTTACTGAGGAAGATGCAAGAAACTTTGTAAATAGAAATATGGGTGAAAATGCAGAGAACTTTCCTGTGATACTGGTAGACGAAAATATTCTGATTGGTCATATTGTTTTTCATAAATATTTTGGTGAGCATACTTATGAGATTGGGTGGGTATTCAACCCAAAATATTTCAATAAAGGATATGCTTCTGAAGCAGCACAAGCTACATTAAAATATGGGTTTAAGGAAATGAAATTACATAGAATTATAGCTACATGTCAGCCACAAAATATCCCGTCATATCGATTGATGGAGAAAATTGGAATGAAAAGAGAAGGATATTTCAGGAAGTGTATACCCCATGGAAATGAATGGTGGGATGAATATTATTACGCTATTTTAGAAGGCGAGTAGTGTCTCAGAACGCATTGTTTAAATCAAAATCATAATTAAAATCATGCTATCCTTTTTTGAGAATTGCTTGGCCCATAAAATAATTAAAATGTGGGCGGTGCTCTATGCCCATCAAGCTAACATTATATAAGTTTAATTTTATGTAAGATTCTTGAAAATTAAAATAAGAGTTAATTTTCTTAATACAGTATAGTATCTCCAGCAGTTTATTCAGCAAACGGGCAGGATTGTGAAAGTATTGAGTTCGGGATATCTTCCTAAAAAACATTACTATAATAAAAGGATGACAAAATTTTTATGGTTAGTATGATAATTTGGAAACAGAAGTCAGCTTAATCTATGAAAAACTTATCAGAGGAGTGATGTAAGTGAAACAAAATGTTTACGATAATCCGAATTTCTTCAAAAACTATACAGCGTTGCGTGAAAGTGGAATAAACGCTAATGACTTCATAGAACAGCCAGCAATCAAATCATTAATTCTGTGTTTGAAAGGAAAATCGGTATTAGACTTGGGTTGCGGTGATGGTCATTTTTCAAAGTATTGTATAGAAAATGGTGCAAAAAACGTAGTAGGTGTAGACATATCCAAAAATATGATTGAACGTGCTAAAAAGTTAAATCAGGATGATAACATAGAATTTATGTGTCTTCCTATGGAGGATATGGGACTAACCAATCAAAAGTTTGATCTGATTATAAGTTCCCTCTCTATACATTACATTGAAGATTACTCGGCAATGATTCAAAAGATTAATGAACTATTAAAAAGCAGTGGTGAATTTATCTTTTCAACCGAACACCCAATAGCAACAGCTCGCAAAGGGAGCAACCATTGGATAAAAAATGAGGATGGTAATAAATCACACTGGGCATTAGATAATTATCAAGAAGAAGGAATCAGAGTACACAACTGGTTTGTTGACGATAGTGTGGTTATTTATCATCGAACAGTTG
This sequence comes from Bacillus cereus group sp. MYBK101-2, assembly GCF_051918845.1. Classification (NCBI taxonomy): domain Bacteria; kingdom Bacillati; phylum Bacillota; class Bacilli; order Caryophanales; family Bacillaceae; genus Bacillus; species Bacillus cereus group sp. MYBK101-2. Next base: position 18,614 of record NZ_JBQAIE010000006.1, read on the forward strand.
CCACATTAATAAATACTTTAATTGAACACGGGTTTTCGCTGGATAAAATAATCGAACCACAATCAACTTTGGCAGGGATAGAGAAAATGCCAGATTTAATAAACGAATCGCGAAGGCCATCTTTTATTATAATCAAGTCAAAAAAACAAAATAATATTTAAAAATATCTACCGCAATCTGGGAGATTTTATTGAATTATGAAAACAGCCGTTAAACTGTATGCATTCGAATTGAAAATATTGAACATAGGAGTGAGTGAAGATGGCATATGTATTACAAGTTGATTTTCCATTTGAAGGTCCTTATGGTGAAGAAATGGAAAAAGCATTTTTGGATTTAGCCAAAAGTATTAATGAAGAAGAAGGATTTCATTGGAAAATATGGACGGAGAATGAAGAAACGAATGAGGCTGGAGGTATCTATGTATTTGAAGAAAAACAAGATGCTGAAAAATACGCAGAAATGCACAAAAACAGACTTCAAACATTTGGTGTTAAAGATATTAGAGTAAGAATTTTTGCCATCAATGAAAAGCTAACGAAACTGAATCGTGGTTATAGTAAATAATAAGGGACACAGAATTCAAAAAAGAAGGGGATAAGCCCTTCTTTTTTTGAATTGATGCTACAGAAAGAATAGCGTTTTTTTAATTATAGGAGCATTTCTATTTGATAGTTTAATACCGATGTGACAATACCTCATTATTGTTTTTCAGACTTCCCTTGTTCTAGAATGTATGCTTCTTCTTGTTCCGATGTCGCTAATTCGTATGCTTGACCAGTGCTGTTATTATCCAATTCCCATAATAAATTATGCTCCTCAACGGATTGAGAGAAATCGCCTTCATACCAACGAACCAAAATCTTGAGGTACTGTTCTTTATGTTGTAAGATTCCACTATTACTTTCATCAATTACTCGACGTACTGCTTCGATGTTTTCTGGAGTCATTGAAATGTACGAATAGATGTTAGTGCAGCAAAATAAATTGTGTTATGATATGAGGAAATATAAAGCTATGTAACGGAGGGAATAACATGCCGCATGTTGTGTTTCGTGGAATTACTACTGAACAATTAAAGAGCATAAGCAAGCCATTAGTAGAAGAGCTCGCAGAAATCTGTGAGTGTGGTACGGATAATTTCACCTTGGAACTACCAAGTTCTACGTTTGTATTCAATGGAGAAGAAATAGAAGCGTTTCCTCTTATTGAAGTGAAATGGTTTGAGCGTGGACAGGAAATTCGTGATCGATTTGCCAAGGCCATTACTACATATGTAATGGATTTTGGACTTCCAGAAGTAGAGGTTGTATTTACGGTTTTCACAGAATCAGCGTATTATATTAACGGAAAGCATTGTGCAAGTTAGAGCTATTGGAAAGATTTTTATAACATGAAGAAAAGAAATAGGAGAGAATATCCTATTTCTTTTTATTTCTATAAAAAAATATAACTGCTAAATCTAAAGTAATGATAATAATTAGAAGAAATACTTCTATAAGTGCATCAGTTTTCCCATGTTGCAAAGACTTTATAAAGAAATCCCATTCTGTTTCATAGGGGAGGTTCTACCCAATTTCGTTGCAGTCCTAACATCATTCCATTTATGAAATAGACAATGCTTAATAGAATCCTTCCAACAAATAAAGCAGCTACTTTTATATTCCACTTCTTTATGAGGATTATATAAAGAAGTGGAAATAGTATAAGTGCCCAAAAAACGATAATAAAAACTGTATTCATCAGTTTCTACTCCTTTTGTGGATAATAAAGTTATGATCCCCCGCTATTTGTGGGTTGATTAAAGTTTTACTTTATCTCTCCGTCTCAAAAAACTCAATCCATTCTCCGTCAGGACCAGCGAAGAATATGTAACGTGTTCCATCTGGTAATGTTTCAATTTCTTCTCCTAGTAAAAAGGTTACTTTTTGTTTCTTTAGTCTTTCGATCTCATCCTCTAATGAATCCACTTTAAAGCAAATGTGATGTACTTTTCCTTCTGCCGGAAGGGAAGAGTTATAGCCCTCAATTAATTCGAGTATCGTCTCTTTTGATTCTTCCACACCTAAAAAAGCGAGTTTTAAGTCTGGATTCGGGTGTCCCATTCTCTTAATGAGCTGTAAGCCAACTACTTCTTCATAAAATGCGATAGATGTTTCTAAGTTTGCAACCATAAGTCCGACGTGTTCGATTCTTCTAACTGGCATGTAGATTCCTTCTTTCTGAAAATTATATACAATATATTATTGAAAATTAAGAAAATAAGCAAGATAAAAACCTTACAAATTTTAGCGTGTTATATGGTATAGTGAGAAAGTATGTTTGGGGAGAAGGAAGGAGATTATACGATGAATACACCTACTCAAACTCCTTCATTATCGGAAACGATGAAAGAGTGGCATTATGCATTAGCGTATGAAATTAAACATTGGAAAACGATAGGTGGTAGTAAAATTTCTATCATAAACGGTCGTTTTTTATATACAGATTATGAAAGTACAGTATATGTATTTCAGCTTATTTCAGAAGTAAGCTTACCGGAAGGTTCACCAATTCGAATTGAATTTGATGGTGAGGAAGCGACAGGGGAAGTATTATCTGTACATGGATTAGAAATAGAACTGAAATTAAATGATTATATACAAGGTGAAATACGAGAAGCTGTTTTATACAGTGAACCGTGGCAATTGTTAGAGCAACTACAAGAGCGATTAAAAGAAGCACGTAAAGATAAGCTAAAACGTAATCGTATAAAGCGTCTTGTTGATGGGACGAGCAGTCCGAAACATATTGAAAAGATGAAAAATCCGAAAAATGAATTGGCGTATCGCTCGTTTTATAATCCGACAACGTACGTATGGGGACCGCCTGGAACAGGGAAGTCTTACAACTTATCACGTATTATTTCGGCGCATTATCAAAAAGGAAAATCCGTACTTGTATTAGCTCATAGTAATGCGGCAGTAGACGTATTAATGAGCGAAGTAACGAAGCAAATTGAAAAGAAAAAGAAATGGACGCCTGGTGAAATTGTTCGTTACGGTTATAGTCAACATGAACATATACGAAATCATGAAACGTTACTTGCATCGAAATTAGTTGAAACGACGAATGGATCTTGGGGAGAAGAGAGACTCTATTTAGAAGAGACACGCCAAGAGCTTCGTGAAAAGATTTTATCATATAAAGCGACGTCTGCTGATAAGAAGCGTATACAAGAGATTGAAAGTGATCTTCGAAAGCAAAAAGCGAAAATTAAAGAAGTAGAAAAAGAATACATTGAAAATGCGAAAGTAATCGGCGCAACTTTATCGAAATGTGCCATTGATTCACTTATTTATGAGCGTACATTTGATTTAGTTGTTGTAGATGAAGTGAGTATGGCGTTCGTTCCGCAAATCGCATTAGCTGCTTCACTTGGAAAACGTATCGTCGTATGTGGTGATTTTTTACAGTTACCTCCAATTGCGATGGCCAACCATGAACTCGTTCGAAAATGGCTCGGCGAAGATATGTTTTACCATGCCGGAATTGTTGAGTCGGTCAATAAATCAGAAGCACATCCGAACCTATTTATGCTTCAGGAACAAAGACGTATGCATGCGGATATATCGAAGTTTACGAATTCGTTTATTTATAAAAATAGGGTATATGATCATCCATCAGTTTCAGAACGTAAAGAACTTGCACAATTGCAGCCGTTCGCAAATGAAGCAAGTGTTTTATTTGATACGAGCCAAATGGGGGCCTTTTCGTTAAAAGATGCTGCTTCAGGATCTCGTTTTAACATTATGTCTGGTTTAGTAGCAATGCAAATGATGTTAATCGGACTGTTAGATGGTGTGCAATCAATTGGTGTTGTGACGCCTTACAGAGCGCAGTCTCGCTTTTTATCAACGTGTATTAGAGAGATGTTACAGAGAACGAAATATCAAAACATACCAGTTTTAGCGGCGACAGTTCATAAATTCCAAGGATCTGAAAGAGATATGATGATCTTTGATACGGTTGACAGTTATCCACAAGAACGACCTGGCGTTTTATTCTTTGACCATAAAAACCATCGTCTCGTCAACGTTGCTGTGACAAGGGCGAGAGGGAAGTTCATTCAATTATCAGATTGTCATTATATGCGTAAAAACCTTTCGAGAAAACAAGCGTTGTCACAATTAACGGCTCATATAGAACGCCACGGAGATGTGTATGATCGCACGACATCAAGACAATTGTGGGAGCGAAAAATATCGAAACGATTACGTTGGTTTATGGAAATGAATCTGGAAGAGCCGAAAGGGCTATTAAAAGATATTTTAGCCGCAAAACGAAAAATCGTGATTTCACTTCCAAGTACAAAACAAGTGGATAAACGAGTATGGCAAGCGTTAATGCGTACAAATGCGCAAATAACGGTGTATAGTGATGGAGCAGTTCCATTGAAAAATGTAAAGTTACAAAGACAAAATAAAGCATTCCCGTTTATCGTAATCGATGATGAAATCTTTTGGGCAGGGGCGCCCCTCACATCTCAAATGATGTTTGAAGGCAGTACAGAATTTCCATACGTATGTGCAAGACTGCAAGCACCTGAGACAATTGGTGTATTAAAAGGATTTTTAGATATTCGGTAAATTCGGATAGGAATTCCTTGACTTTTATTTGAAATGAACTTAGAATGAAAATAATTTAATATAATTTTATGAAAATTCTTATCATGAGAGGTGGAGGGACTGGCCCTACGAAACCTCGGCAGCGGATTCGTTATGAATACTGTGCCAATTCCAGCAAGGTAACTTGAAAGATAAGAAAGAAGCTCATTTTGACTGTATATACAAAAGCCTCTTTCTATCTTTTAGAAAGAGGCTTTTTTACGTGAAAATAAAAGGAGGAAGAAAAATGGGAGCGACAGGAGTAGCGTCACAAAGAAAAATAATTGAAGAGAGTATCGAAAGAAATAAGGAAAAGTACATAGAAACAAGTCATGATATTCATGCGAATCCGGAGATTGGTAACCAAGAGTTTTATGCATCTAGAACGTTAAGTTTATTACTAGGTAGTGCAGGATTTCAGTTGCAGCACAATATAGCTGGACACGAAACAGGATTTATCGCGCGAAAAAGTTCAGGAAAACAAGGACCAGCAATCGCATTTTTAGCGGAGTACGACGCTTTACCAGGACTTGGCCATGCGTGTGGTCACAATTTAATCGGCACAATTAGTGTTGCAGCAGCAATTGCATTATCAGAAACGCTTGAAGAAATTGGCGGGGAAGTTGTCGTATTCGGAACACCAGCTGAAGAAGGAGGACCGAACGGTAGCGCAAAATCGAGTTATGTAAAGGCGGGTTTATTTAAAAACATTGATGCGGCGCTTATGATTCATCCGAGCGGAAAAACAGCAACAACGAGTCCTTCACTAGCAGTCGATCCACTTGATTTTCATTTTTACGGAAAAACAGCTCATGCTGCAGCTTCACCTGAAGAAGGAATTAACGCATTAGATGCGGTGATTCAGCTGTACAACAGTATTAACGCACTTCGCCAACAACTTCCGTCAGATGTGAAGATTCATGGTGTTATTACAGAAGGCGGAAAAGCACCTAACATTATTCCTGACTACGCCGCAGCAAGATTCTTCATCCGTGCAGCGACGCGAAAAAGATGTGCAGAAGTAACAGAAAAAGTAAAAAATATTGCTCAGGGAGCAGCGTTAGCAACAGGCGCAAAAGTGAAAATCCATCAATTCCAAAATGAAATCGATGAACTACTCGTAACAAAAACATTTAATGAAGTCGTAGCCGAAGAACTAGAATTACAAGGTGAAGACGTAAATCGGAAAGAAAGATTTGGCATCGGCTCAACAGATGCAGGAAATGTAAGCCAAGTCGTACCGACCATTCATCCGTACATTAAAATCGGCCCAGATGATTTAATTGCACATACGAATGAATTTAGAGAAGCAGCACGTTCAGAATTAGGAGACAAAGCTCTAATTACATCAGCAAAAGCACTAGCAAATACGGCGTATCGATTAATTACGGAAGAAGGGCTGTTAGAGAAGGTGAAGGAGGAGTTTAGAGAGGCGCAAAGGAATCAGGGGTAGGTGATTGAAGGGAGTGGATGATCCACTCCTTTTTCTCTTAACAATAGCTATGTGTTTTCCAGTAAAACTAGTATTTTTAATCAATTTAATAATTTTTTATAATCGTAAGCCATTTAACATAACAAGAATTGTTCTTCCCATAAAAGCCCGATTGGTGAGGCTGATAATCAGTGGGGGATGAAGAACCTCCTACTGATTAAAGTTTCGCTTTATTTGAAGAATAGTGTAGTTAATAAACAGAAGCATACTAAAAAAGAACATTGACTTTTCAATGATCTTTTTTAGTGCCCTTACGAAGGAGAGATTTTCACTATTAGCGGGCAGCCAATATGAGAACGAAAAATTCTCTTCAAAAAAGAATGGGATAAGGTTGGAGCATACTTATTATAACTTAACGAAGTATTTCATTTAACTAGATTGAAATAGAGTTTCTATATTCTGAAGGTTTGATATTATTAGTTTCTTACATACTTTTCCTATTTATAATGGTATAGTAAAATATAGTAAAAAGAGAGGGGATTAGTATGGCGATAATTGGAATTGATTTAGGGACAACTAATAGTTTAGTAGCAACATGGTCGGAAGATGGTGCAACACTTATTCCAAATGTTTTAGGTGAATTTCTCACACCATCGGTAGTTAGCGTTGATGAAACGGGGGAAGTTTTAGTTGGGCGTATTGCGAAAGAGCGACTAATTACTCATCCACAACTAACAGCAGCAACTTTTAAACGTTTTATAGGAACAGAGAAAAAATATGAGCTGGGTACATATACTTTTTCATCTGAAGAATTATCATCTTTTGTTATTAAATCTTTAAAACAAGACGCAGAAGTGTATTTAAATGAAGAGGTTACCGGTGCTGTAATTAGTGTCCCTGCCTATTTCAATGATACGCAGAGAAAGTCAACGAAACGTGCAGCGGAAATAGCAGGATTAACAGTAGAACGCCTCATTAGTGAACCGACAGCTGCGGCAATTGCTTATGGCTTATACCAAGAACAATCAGAAACAAAATTTCTCGTATTTGATTTAGGTGGAGGAACTTTTGATGTTTCCATTTTGGAATTGTTTGAAGGGATAATGGATGTAAAATCTATTGCGGGTGATAATTATCTTGGTGGTGAAGATTTCACGAAAAGTTTAATGACCTTCTTCTTAGAATCCCATCAACTGGATCCAGAGTCACTTGATTCAAAAACATTATCATTAATTTATACACAAGCAGAACGCTGTAAGCTTGCTTTGTGTAATGAGTCAGCTGCAACTATGAATGTTGTGATTCATAATCAAACATATGAAACAAGTATAAATAGGGGTGAATTCGAAAAGATTGTAACGCCGCTACTGTTACGTCTTCGTTATCCGATTGAACGTGCTCTTCGTGATGCTTCGTTAAACCCGAATGATTTAGACGCTGTCATTTTAATTGGTGGAGCGACTCGAATGCCTCTTGTGAAATCTGTTATTTCTAAAATGTTTGGGCGTATGCCTTATGCAAATATAAATCCAGATGAAACAGTTGCTTTAGGTGCTGCAATTCAAGTTGCCTTAAAAGAACGAAATAAGGCTTTAGAAGAAGTGATTTTAACCGATGTCTGTCCATATTCTTTAGGAACAAGTGTTGTTCAAGAATTTGGAGATGGTAAGTCAGAGTCTGGGTACTTCTTCCCTATTATAGAGAGAAATACACCAATTCCTGTAAGTAAGGTGGAGCGACTCTATACAGTAAAGGATAAACAACAATTTATAACTATTGATGTATATCAAGGGGAAAACCGTAAGGTAGTAAATAATTTAAAACTGGGCGAGCTCAAAATTAAGATTCCTCCTGCTCCTGCTGGAAATGAGTCGGTTGATATTCGTTATACATACGACATTAATGGCATTCTTGAAGTTGAGGTAATAAGTACATCAACTGGAGAAAAGAAAAGAACGATCATCCAGCAAAACGCTGGAAATCTTACAGATGCAGAAATAGAAAAGAGACTTTTAGAGTTAAGACATATTAAAATTCATCCGAGAGATAGAGAAGAAAATCGACTTCTTCTTGCAAAGTGCGAAAGGCTTTATGAAGAGTTACTTGGTGATGAACGCAAAAAGATTTCTATATTACTGCAACAATTTGAGAGCGTGCTTACAACGCAAAATGATAAAAAGATTAAAGAAGCTTCCAGTATATTAAAAGAACATATTGAAAGTATGGAAAGGTGGGCAAATCGCTAATGAGTATTTGGAATACATTGGAGATTGAACCTACTGACAATATTTCAGTCATTAAAAAAGCTTATGCAAAACTCCTGAAAATACATCATCCAGAAGATGATCCAGAAGGATATCAAAAATTAAGAGAAGCGTTTGACGAGGCAGTGAAAAGTGCGAAAAATATGAAAGATAATCCGTCGATTCAAATAGATGATATGAATGCCCCTGATAGGGAACATGTATTTTCTCCATGGACTGACAGTGATGCGGAAATTGCTACTACTACAATTACTGAGCATCCAGTCTATACATTCATGGAAAGTGTTGAGACGCTTTATGATAATTTCTTTGCACGGATAGAGCAGGGGAATTGGGAGGAAATATTGCGTTCAGATGTGATATGGGATGTTCAATATGCAGCAGCACTACAAGATCAATTAATTGAATTTTTCTTATATCATTATCACTTCCCACATTCGATTTGGGAATTAATCGATCAAGTATTTCGATTCAGCGAGCAAAGAAATGATTTAGTAAATGAATATGGAGAAAATACAATTCAATTTTTATTAGAAAGAATTAGCGGCGAAAAAGAAATGCGTTATGATATTTTTGAAAAAACTGCTGATTTAGATTTTGAGTTGTATTTCTATATACGAGAAGAAATACAAAGGAAACTGATAGCGAATGAATTAGAAGATGTAAAAGAAGAACTGGATCGTGCGTTTGCAATGTATCAAAGGGACCCTGAATTATTACGTATGCAAGGTATTTATTATTTACGTATAGACAATAAGGAGAAGGCATTACAAGCATTTAGCAATATTCTGTTAATTGATAAAGACGACCCAGATGCATTATTATATCGTGCCCGTATTCAGCATAATCTTGGGCAATTTCACGATGCTATCAAAGATTGTGAACATCTTCTTTCTGTCTACCCAGAGCATATGGATGCGATGTTCATGATGACAAAATGCTTAGAAAAAGCGGGAGAAATAGAGAAAGCTGAAAAAATAGTGCAGGATGCTTTTCAAATAGATAGGAACCATGTTGAGTTTCTATCATATTTCAATTCGTTTTTGGCACAAAGCGGAAAGAAACCAAATAAACCAGGGGTTACAATGGCTTATGTATTTGGTTGGATATTGATGTATAGTGGCATGTTTTTAAGACGTACTTGGGTGTATATTTTATTTTTTATTCTTGCTATTATTACGCGATTACCTTTCAAATATATCCTTCTTCTTCCAGTTGTTTGGGAAGCGTGGAAGTTTTATAGACTGAAAATCAAAATGTAAGGAGGAGCTTAGGTGTTCGTTTCAAGAAAGAAAAAACAGGTAAAACAATATTTACGAAGCATGTCTACTATATGTATGGGTACTTATTTTCTTATTCATTATTTTACAAAATATGAATTTACATTTATAAGAGACCGTATACTTGGGAAAAAGTTTTTGAAGAAACAATTACAAAGATTTGATTGTAACGAACCAGCACAACTGAAAGAAATGATTGAGTGGTTATTAACAGAAGGATCACGCCAAGAATTTCAAACAATGTACAATCAATTAACCCCTCTTTCAGAAGCACAGCGAAAGCTATTACTTCCAAGACAATCAAACGATGAAAAAATGTACGTTGTGAATTACTCATTGCACATGTTACCTGATGCTGGGATTGCTGCATTTGATTATGCATGGTGTATTTGTTTAAGTCGAATTGGTAAAAGATTAGGTTATTTATCTAAAAAAGAAGCGGAACATTATATGATACAAGCGGCAAAACTGGCTCAAAACTCCTATTCAGATTGGCATGAGTACTTTCTTGCTTTTCATATCGGTAGTCACTTTAATAAATTGGACATAGAGTTCATAAGCAAAGATAAATACAATATTTTTTACACACTCGGTATGTTTAGAGTTAAAGATTCTTATGTGCATACAATTGCATGGAAAAATGACCTCCTTACAGATATGAGGGAAGGATAATGTTTGAGAGGAAAGCCTTACAATTGGACTGTATGATATTAAGATTGATGATAAATACTACTTCACCAGATGAAGAAGTAGTAATATGGTCGTTTGAAAATCTAAATGTAGTTCCATAACAGTGTTTTATGTTAAAGCAATAGAGAAATGAGAAGGTGTTTCAAAGAGTCTTCGGTTAGAGTTGATACTTCTTATTTCGTATAAAAATAGTACGTTATCCTATTTACGAGAACCATAGTAAGGATAACGTACTATTTTTTCTATTATGTAAATACATTCAGATACAATGATTTGCTTGTTAAGGAACTACAAGTATATTATCTACAAGATAGGAAAAGAGGGGACTGAGATAATAGAAGGATGAAGCGTTTAATAGAAAGCAGTTCATCTCCATTTACTATTCGATAACTTTTAAATTTTGTTATGGGAAAGAAGGGAATGTTATATTAATCAAAAAAACTTGATTAATAAGTTGCATAAAGACTGAATCAACGTATATACTATAAATATCAAAAAAAATTGATGAAGGGAGAGTGAACTACAGTGGCGCAAAATTTCCAGCTCTATGAGAAAAAATTCAAAGCATTAGCGGATCAAAAGCGTTTAGAAATCATGTATGAACTTTGTCAGCGAGGCCAAACGTGTGTATGTGATTTAACAGAGGTTTTTGAAATGACACAATCTAAGTTGTCCTATCATTTAAAGATTTTATTAGATGCAGGTTTGATTGTAAAAGAAAAAAAAGGTACGTGGAGTTATTATGATTTAAATGATGCGGAAGTGAATAATTTATTATCAGAAGAATTGTGCTGTATCTTTAGAAAAACAGGGAAAGGTAGTTGCTGTTAAAATTTTGAGTTATTAATCAAAAAAAATTGATTAATGATATGTAAAGAGGAGGAATAAGGTATGAGATATGTTCACGTCGGTATAAACGTTACGAATTTAGAGAAGTCTATTGAATTTTATGAAAAAGTATTTGGTGTATCACCAGTTAAAGTGAAAACGGATTATGCAAAATTTTTATTAGAGACGCCAGGACTTAATTTTACGCTGAACGTACGAGATGAGGTGAAGGGAAATCAGGTAAATCATTTCGGTTTCCAAGTGGATACAGCTGAAGAAATTACATTACATAAAGAAAGATTAGAAAAAGAAGGTTTCTTTGCGCGTGATGAAATGGATACGACTTGTTGCTATGCAGTTCAAGATAAGTTTTGGATAACGGATCCTGATGGAAATGAGTGGGAATTCTTTTATACGAAAGCACATAGTGATGTTCACAAAATTGAAGAGTCATCATGTTGCACGACTGCAAATGAGGTAGCTAAAAATTCTTGTTGTTAATAGGAGATGGAAAATAAAATGAAACGCTTATCTTTTCTAGACCGATATTTAACACTATGGATTTTTCTAGCGATGGCTGTTGGGATTGGTTTAGGGTTTGTATTCCCTAGTGTAGTAGACGGACTGAATACATTACAAGTTGGAACGACGTCTATTCCACTTGCTGTTGGTTTAATTGTCATGATGTATCCACCATTAGCAAAAGTTCGCTATGAGGAAATGGGCCGAGTATTTAAAGATGTAAAAGTGTTAGTTCTATCTTTAGTACAAAACTGGATTATTGGTCCGGTACTTATGTTTGTGTTAGCAATTATTTTTCTTCCTGATAAACCAGAATATATGGTCGGTCTCATTATGATTGGATTAGCACGTTGCATTGCAATGGTAATTGTTTGGAACGATCTAGCTGATGGTGATAAAGAATATGCGGCAGGTTTAGTCGCTTTTAATTCGGTATTCCAAATGCTCTTTTTCTCGGTTTATGCATACGTATTTGTAACAGTCATTCCAGAATGGTTAGGGATTGAAGGGGCTATTGTTGATATTACAATGATAGAAGTAGCGAAATCAGTATGTATCTATTTAGGAATTCCTTTTATAGCAGGTATGTTGACACGCTTTGTACTCGTTAAGTTAAAAGGAAGACAGTGGTATGAAAAGGTGTTTATACCGAAGATTAGTCCACTTACACTACTTGCATTGCTATTTACAATTATCGTTATGTTCTCTTTAAAAGGAGAGATGATTGTTAGCGTGCCATTAGATGTAGTAAGAATAGCGATTCCGTTATTAATCTATTTTATTGTAATGTTTTTTGTTTCTTTCTTTATGGGAAGAAAAATTGGTGCAAACTATCCGGTAACAACAACGTTAGCATTTACAGCAGGTAGTAATAACTTTGAATTAGCGATTGCTGTAGCAGTTGGTGTGTTTGGTATTCATTCAGGCGCAGCATTTGCTGCTGTGATTGGTCCTTTAGTTGAAGTCCCTGTCATGATTGCACTTGTAAACGTCGCTTTTTGGTTTAAGCGTAAATATTTTAATGACCAACCATTATAATTTAAAAACAAAGGCGGAAAACAACATGGAAAATAAAAAGACAATCTATTTCTTATGTACAGGAAATTCATGCAGAAGCCAAATGGCAGAAGCATGGGGGAAACAATATTTAGGGGAGAAGTGGAATGTGTATTCTGCGGGAATCGAAGCACATGGAGTGAATCCAAACGCAATTAAAGCAATGAACGAAGTAAATATCGACATAACAAATCAAACATCAGATATAATTGATGCAAATATTTTAAATCGTGCTGATTTAGTCGTTACGCTTTGTAGTCATGCGGATTCTGTTTGTCCTTCGACACCTCCGCATGTGAAGCGTGTTCACTGGGGATTTGATGATCCAGCAGGAAAAGAATGGTCTGAGTTTCAACGTGTTCGTGATGAAATAGGAGAACGTATAAAGCGATTTTCTGAAACAGGAGAGTAAAATAAAGAGTCAATCTTCTATCGTATAGGAGATTGGCTCTTTTTTATTGATTTAAAGCAACTATTAAAATGAATAGAGAATATTCTGTCATGATGGTAAAGTTAGAATAGAGCAGTTTCAGGGAGGGGCGTAACGTATGATTTTTGAATTGAAAAAGGATGATTATTATAAATGTAACAGTTTACTAAATGAAAAAGGGCAATTAGAAGTAAAGGCTGTAATTGCAGGAGTGAATCCTGGTCGTATATTTGTAGATAGCATCTATTCTCCTAATTCAGGACTTATTTGGTTAGGGAATAACGATGGCTTCTTTTTTATAGGAAGTGCAGTAAATGAAAAGTTTAATAATGAAATGAATCGTTTTATTGATAATGTGATAGAACCTGAGGCGAGAAAGGCTGGATTAAATTGCTTTGAAGCAATTGGTAATCATTCAAAGTGGAATAAAACAATCGAAAAAATATTTCAATATCGTAAATTAAAGAGTTGGAATCAAAGAGTGTATACGCTAAAGGAAGAGGATTATGAGGGGAATCATGAACCTAAAATTGAACAAGGGTATACAGTGCTAAAAATGAGTAAAGCTCTCTATGAAAATCAAGGGAATGTATTGAAGAATATTGAGTTTTTACAATCAAAAATTTTAGAGTTTTGGTCCTCACCTGATGAATTTTTTAACGAGGGAATAGGCTATTGCATAGTTTTTGAAAACATGATTGTAAGTGTTTGTTTTTCGGGGTTCGTCTTTGACAATATACATTGCATAGATATTGAAACGATAGAAGATCACCAAGGGAGAAAATTAGCTCAAACGATAGCTCATAGTTTCGTAAAAGAATGTTTGGAGAATAATATTATTCCATATTGGGACTGCATGGAAATAAATAAGCCTTCTGTGGCCGTTGTAGAAAATGTAGGTTTTACAAATGTTTTTAATTATGTAGGTTATTATTTTCCTTTTGAGTAAATGAAGTGTATGTTAAAAAACTATCATCGAGGGTTTTCACAAGAAAGGAAAATAGTATGAAACAAATAATAAAAAACATATTAATAAACTACTTTAAAGAAATTCATACATTACTAGTGGAAGAAGAACTACATAAGAATAGTTGGCATACAGATTTGCATTATAAAATCATCGTAAATGGAGATCGATATTCCGCACGATTTATAAATAGCGATCGAACAATCAATCCGGCCTTTGGGACGTTATCAAATGAACAATTGAAAGAGCAAGTACGGTTTACGTATTATTTACGAGAGCATGGAATTCCATTTATGCAGATTAAGGAGAATAGGGCGGGGGATTCATTTACATTAGTCACTTGCAATGAGGAACAGTACCGATTTGTATTGTCTACTTGGATGGAAGGGGAACATATTACTCATTGTACAGAAACGATGGCAGAGGTCTTTGGAAAGGAAGCAAGAAAGATACATGATATTTCTAGTACATTTCAAAGTTCGACTTTTCAAAAGAGATCTCATTTAGATGGATATGGTGAATTTATAAAGCTATTAGACAATAAAGGTGGTACATGCAAGGAATTGCGGGGGTATATAGAGCTCGCTAAGTATCATATAGAATGCGCACATACGAGCGATTTAGAGTTTATTGTACAAACCGATTTAAATCCTTTAAATGTCATTTGGGATTCAAATCAATCTGTAAAAGGAATTATAGATTTTGAATCCATTGCATATGTTGATCGTATGGAAGGTTTAGCCTTTTTAATAAAGTGGTATTCCCGGACAGAAGGAATACAGTCACATGTAGTATGTCCGAAAGTTACTAAAGCATTTTTAAAAGGGTATGGAGCTAATAACATTTTAACTTCAAATGAGTATGAAAGACTTTCTTCGTTGCTATGGTTATCCGGTAGTTTAAATTGGAACTTTGTTAAAAAGACGATGAGTCTATTAGGTGACGAGAGAAAAGTAGAGGAACATTTGAGAGTTTATAAAATAAGAGGAGAAAATCTATCTGTATTAGTAAATAGAGAAAGAGCCAACTCACACGAGTAGGCTCTTTCTTTTTATGTACTACGAATCTTCGTAATAGAACGATGTTGCGGCATTCCTTTCATAGAATATAAGTGTGAAAAACGCACATTTCATCATAAAAAAATGATCTTTTTCACGCTTTACAGGTTATCTGATGTATAGTCGTATTTTTTATAAAAAAATGTTTTTAAAAAGTGTTGAAATATTCATAAAATTAAATTATTATTATCCATGTAAACTACTAAGTAATCGTTTACATGGATGAAATAAGGGTTTAAACAAAACTGAAGTAAACGATTTCTTGAAAATTTAGAAAGAGTGATGAAATGGCTAAGTCTACAATTAAAGATGTTGCAATGGAAGCGAATGTGTCTACAGCTACAGTATCTCGTGTGTTAAACGAAAGTGGATTTGTAAGTGACGACATTAAAGATCGTGTTCATTTAGCTGTGAAAAAATTGAATTATCAACCAAATGCGATTGCTAGAAGTTTAAAGCAAGATAAAACATACACGATTGGTGTTGTGATTCCAGATATTACAAACCATTATTACATGACAATTTCAAAGGCGATTGAAGATATTGTGCAGCAAAAGGGCTATAACCTTATTTTTTGTAGTAGTCATGAAAATCCTAAAAAAGAGGATAAATTGTTGCAGCTACTAGTGGAACAACGGGTAGATGCGATTGTGTTGGCGACTGCTGGCGGTTGTGAAGAAAGAGTAAGGAGTATTCATCAGGCCGGTGTACCGATTGTTTTAGTTGACCGGACTGTTGAGATTGGGGATTCGAAATTAGATTCGGTTATAGAAAGTAATTTTGAAAGTGCTTATACATTAACGAGCTATCTTTTAAAACAGGGTCATAAATCGATTGGTCTTGTGAATGGATTGTTGAACGTTAGTACAGGTAAAGAGCGCTATGAAGGATTTCAGAAAGCTTTAGAAGAGTTTGGGATTCAAGAAGATGAAAACTATACGTTTAATAGCACTTTCACAAGAGAAGGTGGTATGAAAGCGGTTGATTATTTTCTGAATTTTACTGAGAAACCGTCAGCTATTCTATCTTTGAACAATGAAATGGCATTTGGTGTTCTTCTTGAATTAACGAGGAGGGGTTACTCTGTACCAGAGGACATTGTGATCGCTTCTTTTGGTGATGTGGAGGCAGCACAATTATTACGAGCACCTGGTATTATATCAGTCGCTCACAAACCATATGAAATGGGAGAAAGGGTAGGTGATATATTATTGAAACGTTTAAATAATGAAGAAGGTCCCTTTCATGAAATATTTACACCAAAGTTATTAATAGATGCACAAAGTGTAAGTAGTTGAAACGTATTTTCGTTAAGTTAAAAATCGGAAGGGAGATAAAAATGCTAAAAGGAATACCGAAAATAATTAGTCCAGATTTAATGAAAGTTCTTTTAGAAATGGGGCATGGGGATGAGATTGTTTTAGCGGATGGCAATTTCCCTGCTGCCTCTTGCGGGACGAAGCTCATTCGATGTGAAGGTCATGGGGTTCTTGAAGTATTACAGGCAATTTTGCAATTCTTTCCACTCGATACGTATAGTAATCATTCTGTTTCGTTAATGAAGGTTGTAAAGGGGGATCATGTATCCCCCTCCATTTGGGAAACGTATGATGCGACAATTAAAAAATATGATACTCATTTTGATGGGTTTGAGATGATTGACCGCTTTGTGTTTTATGAGAGGGCAAAGAAGGCGTATGCGATTGTTGCAACGAGTGAAAGTGCTCTCTATGCCAATATGATTTTAAAAAAGGGCGTTGTCACCGATTAACGCCGTAGTTACTATTTGGTGGATTAAAAAATTGATAAGGTTGTAGGTGATAGGATGAGTGAATTGCTACTGAAAATGGATGGAATTGGTAAAGCGTTCCCTGGAGTGCAAGCGCTTTCTAATGTGCAGTTTGAATTGAAAAAAGGCGAAGTTCACGCACTTTTGGGAGAGAATGGAGCCGGAAAATCTACATTAATGAAAATTTTAACAGGGATTTATCAAAGGGATACTGGAACAATTGCATACGAAGGAAGAGAAATCGAGGTTCCCGATACAAAAGCAGCACAAAGACTTGGAATCAGTATAATCCATCAGGAACTTAATTTAGCTCCGCATTTAACAGTTGCCCAAAATATTTTTATAGGAAGAGAACCTAAAGGGCTATTTAATCTTTTTTTGGATGAAAAAGAACTAAATAACAGAGCAAAAAAACTATTTGAAAGGTTAAACATTCATCTAGATCCTAAAGAATTGGTAGGTGATTTGACAGTTGCGAAACAACAAATGGTTGAGATTTCCAAAGCTCTTTCCTTTGATTCGAAAATATTAATTATGGATGAGCCAACCGCAGCTTTAACGGATACGGAAATTGATGCATTGTTTGTTATGATTCGAAAATTACGACAAGATGGTGTGGGAATTGTATATATCTCTCACCGCATGGAGGAGCTTAAGAAAATTACGGACCGTGTATCGATTATGCGAGATGGTACATACGTAGGAACGATGAACACGAAGGATGCAACGATTGAACAAATTATCTCGATGATGGTTGGAAGGAAAATTGATAACAATCAAAAACCAGAAATGAAAGAGAGAACGAGAGAAAAAGTGTTTGAAGTAAAAAATTTAAAGAGAGGGAAAACGATAAAGGATGTAAGCTTTGAACTGTATAAAGGGGAAATCGTTGGCTTTGCTGGATTGATGGGAGCTGGAAGAACAGAAGTAGCCCGTGCTATATTCGGGGCAGATCCACTTGATTCAGGGGAGATTTTTATTAAAGGAAAAAGACAGAATATTAAAAATCCTTCTGATGCAGTGCAACATGGAATTGGATATTTATCTGAGGATCGAAAGCAGTTTGGACTTCTAGTTGGGATGGATGTCAAAACAAATATTGCAATGGCATCGATGAAAGATTATGTGAAACCTTTTGGCTGGATGCATGTATCTAAAGTGGATCAACAATCTGAGGAATTAATTAAGAGGTTAAAAATAAAAACACCATCAGGTAATCAATTAGTGAAAAATCTTTCAGGAGGGAATCAGCAAAAAGTTGTTATAGGCAAGTGGTTGACTAGAGATTCAGACATTTTAATCTTTGATGAGCCTACTCGTGGTATTGATATTGGGGCAAAAGATGAAATTTATAAGTTACTACACGATTTAGCACAGCAAGGAAAATCTATTATTATGATTTCCTCAGAACTTCCTGAAATTTTAAGAATCAGCCACCGCATAATTGTTATGTGTGAAGGAAAGATAACTGGAGAATTGAAAAATGATGAAAAAGCATCACAAGAAGCGATTATGACGCTTGCAACAAAACGAATTATGTAATGAATAGTAACGGATGATAAAGGAGTGAACAGGAATGGAAATGCCAAAAGCAGTAGAGTTTCCGGTTGAAGGGAAGATGAGGAAAGGGATGAATTCAAACGCCCTTCAGCAGCTTCTAGCATTTGCAAGTTTAATCGTACTTGTTTTTATTTTTTCAATTGCTTCAGCTAATTTTCTACAATTTGATAACATTATAGGAATCTTTTTATCGACAGCTGTTACAGGCATACTTGCTTTAGGAGCAACGATGATTATCGTTACAAGTGGAATTGATTTATCGTGTGGAACCGTACTGACGTTGTCTTCGGTTATGACAGGTGTTTTTGCTGTCAACTTAGGTTTACCGGTTTGGGTAGCTGTTATAGGAGGCATTTTAATAGGCGCCGTAGTAGGTTTGATTTCGGGAGCTGCGATTGCAAAATTGAAGATTCCGCCATTTATTGCAACGTTAGCGATGATGATGATCGCGAAAGGATTGGCACTTGTTATTTCGAAAGCGACTCCAATCTATTTCACTTCTATACCAAGTTTTAACAAAATTGCGATGGGTTCTATTATTCCTGGGTTTGCTATTCCGAATGCTGTTTTCATCTTTTTTGGAATGGCTATTTTCGCAAGCTTAATTTTAAATAAAACGATTATCGGAAGGTATACATTTGCACTAGGAAGCAATGAAGAAGCAACTAGGCTTTCAGGAGTTAATGTTGATAAGTGGAAAATAATTATCTACATGCTTGCAGGTGTTTTTACTGGTGTTGCAGGGATCATAATGGCATCTCGTCTAAATTCTGCCCAGCCAGCTTTAGGAGCGGGATATGAATTGGAAGCAATCGCAGCAGTCGTTATCGGAGGAACTTCTTTAAGTGGTGGTAAAGGAACAATTCTTGGTACTGTTATCGGTGCATTGATTATGAGTGTGTTAACAAATGGTCTTCAAATCCTTTCCGTACCGCAAGAGTGGCAAACAGTAGTTGTTGGAGCGGTTATCTTATTGGCAGTTTACGCAGATGTGTTACGGAACAAAAAAGCAAAGAATTAACTGCGATACTGTTTTCAAAATAAAACAATATATAGGGGGAGTTTTGGATGAAAAAAGCAAAAAAGGGCATCGTTTTATCATCAATTCTCGCAATCTCAATGTTTATGGGAGCGTGTTCTTCAAATAATGCAAGCACGGGAAGTAAGGATAGTGATGCTCCTGCAAAAGATGACGGTAAGCGCTATGTTGCGATTATTTCAAAAGGTTTCCAGCATCAGTTTTGGCAGGCTGTTAAAAAAGGAGCTGAGCAAGCAGCAGATGAGTATAAGGTGAATATTACATTTGTAGGTCCTGAAACGGAAGCGCAGGTGGATAAACAAGTTGAAATGCTCCGTAGCACACTTGATAAAAAACCAGATGCGATTGGTTTTGCGGCATTAGATTCTAAGGCTGCTCTTCCATTATTAGAACAAGCAAAAAACAAAAAAATTCCGGTTGTTGCGTTTGACTCAGGTGTTGAGGGAGATATACCTGTGGCAACAGCAGCAACAGATAATAAAGCGGCGGCAGCTCTTGCAGCTGAGAAAATGGCTGGATTAATTGGTGAAAAAGGAGAAGTAGCAGTAGTTGCTCACGACCAGACAAGTAAAACAGGTGTTGAACGACGAGATGGCTTTGTAAATACAATCAAATCAAAGTATCCGAACATTAAACTTGTCGATATTCAATATGGTAGCGGCGATCAATTAAAATCGACTGACGCTGCTAAGGCAATTATGCAAGCGCACCCAAATGTAAAAGGTATTTTCGGTACAAATGAAGGTTCTGCGATAGGGGTAGTAAATGCTGTTAAAGAATTGAACAAAAAGAGTGTAGTAGTAGTTGGCTTTGACTCTGGAAAACTACAAATTGATGCGATTAAGAGCGGAGTAATGGCAGGTGCGATTACGCAAAATCCAATTGGAATTGGTTATGAAACTGTTAAAGCAGCTGTTGAGAACCTAGATGGGAAACAAGTATCCAAAACAATTGACACTGGTTTCTATTGGTACGATAAAAAGAACATTGATGATCCAAAGATTAAGGAAGTTCTATATCAATAAAATCTAAAACGAAACTAGCGGTGCAAATAAGAGAGAAACTGAGGTGCATATTATTGCTGAGTGTAATAAATGATTTGAAATTATATGCAAATAAGATTGTCCAAACGGGTCTTGTAGTAGGAGCAGGTGGAAATTTAAGTATGAGAGACGGAAATATGATGTATATCTCTCCTAGCGGTTTTGATTTGCAAGAGATAGAAGACCACGAGTGGGTACGTGTCAATATTGAAACTGGTGAGATATTGGATAATTTAAAACCATCTTCTGAAATATTAATGCATCTGGAATGTTTTCGTAAACGTCCTGATATAACAGCTGTTTTACACGCTCATCCAAGTTATTCGGTAGGTGTATCATGTACTGGTCATACCATTCCGAGTCTATTCCCAGATTTTCCAGCAATGATCAAAAGCGTATCTTATCTTGAATATATGATTCCGACTACAGAAGTATTGGCTAACGCTGTATCAAATGTGATTGAAGAAAATGATGTAATAGTAATGAGAAATCACGGCGTACTGACAGTTGGTAAAACGATGAAAGAAGCATATTTTCTTATGCAAATTCTAGAAGAAGCGGCAAAAGTATATACGATTGCATCGACAATAGGAGTGCCAAGAGTGCTTACAGAGGAAGAATGTCACGAATTAAGAAATCTATCTTCTGAGAAATATAGATTACAACTATTAAAAGATGCGGAGTAATTGAAGTGTTTCCGAGGGGTGTGAAGGAATGGAAAAAGTTTGGGCTTTTGATTTAGGTGCATCTAATGGGCGTTTAATGGTAAGTGGATTTGATGGGAAACGCCTTTATCTTGAAGAAGTTCACCGGTTCTCCAATCGCCCTATTTACGCAACTGGTCATTACTATTGGGATATTTTAAGGATCTTCCAAGAAATGAAGAATGGAATAGGGAAAAGTATTCAAAACGGTCATAAGTCGATCGAAAGTTTATCTATCGATACGTGGGGCGTTGATTTCGGACTTCTTTCTGCAACAGGAGAATTGCTTAGCAATCCTTATTCTTATAGAGATCCGCATACAAATGATAGTTTAAAAGAAATCACGGAAGTCATTCCGAGGGATGTTTTGTTCTCTCGAACGGGAGTTACACCAGCAGCAATTAATACGATTTGCCAGCTGTATACGATAAAAAAGAATAACCCAGATTTAATAGAAAAGGCAAAAACTCTTTTATTAACACCAAACTTATTGAGTTATTTATTTTCCGGTGTAAAGGCGAATGAATATACGATTAGTACGACGACATCGTTATTTCATATTCATGAGCGCAATTGGGATACTGCCCTTATGAGCGAGCTTAACCTTCCTACAGAAATTATGGCAAATATTGTGATGCCAGGAACGACTCTTGGTCCGACGCTTTCTTCGATTCATAACGAATTTGGTATACAGCCTGTTAAAGTTATTGCTGGTGCAGGACATGATACAGCCTGTGCTCTTGCCGCATCGCCTATAAAGTCAGAATATTCCGCTTTTATGAGTTGTGGTACATGGATCTTAATGGGAGTTCAAGTGAAGGATCCAGTCATTAATGAACAGGCTTTGGAATGGGGCTTTACAAATGAAGGAACGGCAGATGGCGAGTTTCGGCTACTTAAAAATATTATGGGGTTATGGCTCATGCAAGAATGTAGGGGGACTTGGGCAAAAGAAGGCAAGCTTTTTACTTACGAAGAAGAAGAAACGTTGATTCGAAATACAAAGCCATTTGCACATTCCATAGATCCAGATGATCCTTCTTTCTTCAATCCGGAAAATATGCTAAAACAAATCCGAGATTTCTGTATAAAGAGTGGTCAACAGCCCCCTGAAACGGAAGGGAGTTTCCTCCGCTGTATTTTGGAGAGTCTTTCATTCAAGTACAGATGGGTGTTAGAGAAGCTGGAAGTGTTAACTGGTAAGTCAATAGAAGTCATCCACATGGGCGGCGGTGGCATTCAGAATGATCTTTTTTGTCAATTTACCGCAAATGCGACTAACCGCCCTGTTGTAGCGGGGCCAGTTGAAGCGAGTGCGATTGGAAATTCATTATCGCAATGGATCGCGCTAGGAAAAATAAAGGATTTAAAGGAAGGTAGAGAGATTGTTGAAAACTCGTTTCCTGTTAAACATTATCAACCTCAAAATCAATTAGAATGGCAGGAAGCATACGGCCGTTTTCTTGAAATAATCGATAACAATGTAGTAAGAAGGGAGCTTTAAAATGAAAACAGTTCATAATAGATTTTACAATAAATTACCAAAAATTGGAATTAGACCAACGATTGATGGCAGAAGAAATGGTGTACGTGAATCTCTTGAAGATATGACGATGAATCTTGCAAAATCGGTAGCAAATTTATTAACTGAAAATTTACGTCATTACAATGGCGAGGCAGTAGAATGTGTCATCGCTGATACATGTATTGGCGGTGTGGCGGAAGCGGCCAAAGCGGCTGAAAAATTTGCGGTAGAGGGAGTTGGTGTTTCTATTACTGTTACACCATGCTGGTGCTATGGTTCTGAAACGATGGATATGAATCCAGACATTCCAAAAGCAGTATGGGGGTTTAATGGAACAGAACGTCCAGGGGCAGTGTATCTTGCAGCTGTCTTAGCTGCCCACAATCAAAAGGGTATTCCGGCTTTCGGTATATACGGGAAAGATGTGCAAGATTTAAGTGATACATCTATTCCTGAAGATGTGCAGGGAAAATTACTTCAATTTGCAAAGTCTGGTCTTGTCGTTGCTACTTTAAAAGGAAAATCGTATCTTTCGATGGGATCTGTATCTATGGGGATTGCCGGTAGTACCGTTAACCCCGAGTTTTTCCAAGATTATTTAGGAATGAGAAATGAATATATTGATATGACCGAATTTGTCAGAAGAATAGATGAGGAGATTTATGATAAGGAAGAATATGAAAGAGCTTTAAACTGGGTGAAGGAGTATTGCCCAGAAGGTCCAGATAATAATGCGGAAGAGATGCAACGATCAAGGGAGCAAAAGAATAAAGACTGGGAAACTAGTGTGAAAATGACGTTAATTGCAAGAGATCTCATGGTTGGAAATCCGAAACTAGAGGAACTTGGTTATGGTGAAGAAGCGCTAGGGCATAACGCGATTTCTGCAGGTTTTCAAGGCCAGCGTCAATGGACGGATCATTTCCCGAATGGAGATTTTATGGAGACGATTTTAAATTCTTCCTTTGATTGGAACGGAATTCGCCCGCCATACATTATGGCGACTGAAAATGATAGTTTAAATGGAGTTACGATGCTATTTGGCCATTTATTAACAAATACAGCTCAAGTTTTTGCAGATGTAAGAACGTATTGGAGCCCAGAGGCAGTAGAACGCGTGACAGGACATAAACCTGAAGGATTGGCGGCAAATGGATTTATTCATATGATTAACTCCGGTTCAGCTGCACTTGACGGGACAGGACAACAAACGAAAGATGGAAAGCCTGCTATAAAACCATTTTGGGAAATTACAGAGGAAGAAGCGCAAAAATGTTTGGCAGCTACTTCCTGGCGACCAGCTTCAACAGGATATTTCCGCGGGGGCGGGTTCTCGAGCGATTTCTTAACGAAAGGAAATATGCCTGTAACAGCAGCTCGTCTCAACCTCGTGAAAGGATTAGGACCTGTTTTACAAATTGCAGAAGGTTACACAGTTGAAATACCAGAAGAGGTTCACGACGTATTGGATGGGAGAACAGATCCAACTTGGCCAACAACTTGGTTTGTACCAAATTTAACAGGAGAAGGTGCCTTTAAGGACGTTTACACCGTGATGAATAATTGGGGTGCCAACCATTGCGTAATTAGCTATGGACACATTGGCGCTGATTTAATTACTCTTGCTTCCATGCTCCGAATTCCTGTAAATATGCATAACGTCAAAGAAGAGAACATCTTCAGACCGAGTGCATGGGGCATGTTCGGAACGAAAGACCCAGAAGCAGCAGATTACCGCGCCTGCCAAAACTTTGGCCCATTATACCATTAATGATAAGATCCCCTGATTACATATCGGGGGATTACTATAGGGCATTGGAATACAAGTGTAATAGGAAACTCTTAAACATACGGATACACACTATTTTCGTATCCGAAATAATAAAACAATAAAAAATAACGGGGGTAAGAATATGGTTAATAGTTTATGGAACGAAACGAAGGCAACACAATTATCGCAAGGAGTAGACGAATTAGTGTATCGATCGAATTTAATTGGAACTGACCGTGCAGTATGTAATTGGGGCGGCGGAAACACATCGGTAAAGACATTTGAAAAAGATTTTCGTGGTCGTGATATAGAGGTCATGTGGGTGAAAGGAAGCGGATCTGATTTAGCGACTATGAAAGCGCAAAACTTTACTGGTTTAAGAATGGAAGATATTCGTTTATTAATGGAGCGCGAAGAAATGCCAGACGAAGAAATGGTAGAGTACTTAGCGCATTGTATGATTGACAGCAAGCATCCGCGTGCGTCCATCGAAACTTTATTGCATGCTTTCTTACCTTTTAAACATGTGGATCATACACATCCAGATGCCATTATTAGTCTTTGCTGCGCACATAATGGAAGACAAATTGCGGAGGAGATTTACGGTAATCGATTCGTTTGGGTTCCGTACGTGCGCCCTGGGTTTACGTTATCTAAAATGATTGCAGAAGGCGTGAAAAATAATCCAAATGCTGAACTCGTGTTAATGGAAAAACACGGCTTAGTCGTTTGGGGAGATACGGCGAAGGAAAGTTATGAAAAGACGATTGCTGTTATTAATGAGGCAGAACAATATATCAATGAGAGAGTGAATGAAAGTACTGTATTCGGAGGGCAAAAATACGAAGCACTTTCAGTAGAAGAGCGCAGAAGTATTCTTGCAAAAGTAATGCCGATTATTCGCGGGGCAGTTAGTGATGAAAAGAAAATGCTATTATCTTATGATGATGCAGATGAAGTACTTCAATTTGTAAACAGCTACAATGCACGAGAGCTTTCGCAAGTTGGGGCGGCTTGTCCAGATCATTTAGTTCATACAAAGCGCAGTCCTCTTTATATCGATTGGGATCCGCAAACGAAAGACACTGATGGATTAATAGAGAAAGTGAAAGCTGGTGTGGAAAGCTTTAAAGAAGAGTATAAAGCTTACTTTGAACGTAACAAATACGAAGGAGACAACATGTTCGAATCTGCACCTCGCGTTATTTTAATTCCTGGTATCGGCATGGTGAATACTGGTAAAAATGTGGCAATGTCAAAAGTAAGTGGTGCGCTGTATCATAGGGCGATTTCGGTAATGAAAGGTTCCACAACGCTTGGACGTTTCGTTTCTTTAAATGAAAATGAATCTTACAATGTGGAGTATTGGCCATTAGAGCTATATAAATTATCACTAGCACCAGCGGAAGCGGAATTTTCTCGTAAGGTTGCCTTTATTACAGGTGGCGCTGGCGGAATCGGAAGTGAAACAGGACGTTGCCTCGTTTCAGAAGGTGCGCATGTAGTGCTTGCTGATTTGAACTTTGAAGGAGCAGAAAAAGTTGCGGCTGAGATTAACGAGCAGTATGGCGAAGGTCGTGCGCTCGCGGTGAAAATGGATGTAACAAAAGAAGAAGAAGTGAAGGCGGCATTTGAGCAGGCAGCACTTGCTTACGGAGGCATTGATTGTATCGTGAACAATGCAGGACTTGCAACGTCTAGTCCATTTGATGAAACAACGCTTCAGGAATGGAATTTAAATATGAACGTGCTTGGAACGGGATACTTTTTAGTTGCACGTGAAGCATTCAAGCAAATGAAACAGCAAGGCATTGGAGGGAATATGGTATTTGTTGGCTCAAAAAACTCTGTATATGCCGGTAAAAATGCTTCGGCATATAGCTCTGTAAAAGCACTTGAAACACATTTAGCGAGATGTATTGCAGCTGAAGGCGGTGAGTATGGTATTCGTGTAAATTCAGTTCTTCCAGATGCGGTTCTGCAAGGATCAGCTATTTGGGGTTCAAAATGGCGCGAAGAACGTGCCGCGGCATACGGTATCGAGCCTGATCAGTTAGAGGAGCATTACCGTAAACGCACAACATTATTGGTTAATATTTATTCGAAAGACATCGCTGAATCGATTGCTTTCTTTGCTTCTTCAAAGGCGGATAAAACAACGGGATGTATGATTACGGTTGATGGTGGTGTAACCGCAGCATTTACTAGATAATCATGTCGCGTATATAACAAGAAGTATAATGGGCAAATGTTTTTTGCCTATTATACTTTCATATAAAAGAATAGCGAATTTCATGGGGAGAATAGAATAAGTCAATGTGCAGAAGGGGCCATTTTACATTCGCTTTTCAAAAGGGGATGGAAATTTGAAACTGAGAAACGTATTAACAGGGGGATTGCTTTTTAGTACTTTATTATTTTCTTTAGGAAACACTGGAGAGTTTAGTAAAGCAAAAGCAACAGCACCTATTACGATTGAAAATCCAAAACCAGAGGGAAAGAAACTATCACTTTGGTACAATGAGCCAGCAAAAGATTGGGAAAAACAAGCATTGCCAATCGGTAATGGCTATATGGGTGGAATGGTCTTTGGCGGAGTCCAGCAAGAACGTATTCAGTTTAATGAAAAAACGCTTTGGACTGGCGGACCAAGCAGTACGAGTGAGTATACGTACGGGAATCGCGAGGGAGCAGCGAGTCACTTAGGTAGCATTAGGGAAAAGTTATCAAAAGGTGATAAATCAGGGGCGGAAAGGGAATCTACGCAATTTCTCACAGGTCTCCAAAAAGGCTTTGGTTCCTATCAAAATTTTGGGGACATATACTTAGATTTTAATATGCCAGATGGGTCTTCATTTTCCAATTATCGCAGAGAATTAAATTTAAATGAGGGAATTTCTACGGTGTCCTATAGCTATAAAGGTGTTCAATATAATAGGGAATATTTTGCAAGTTATCCTGATCGCGTTATGGTCATGCGTTTAACTGCTAGTGAATCGAAACAGCTTTCATTAGATGTTAGACCAACGAGTGCACAGGGAGGGCAAGTAACGTCCAAAGATAACAAAATCACGATAAAAGGACAAATAGCGAATAATGGAATGAAATATGAATCGGAATTTAAAGTACTGAATGAAGGCGGTACATTAACAGCAGAGAATGGGAAAATTAAAGTAGCAAATGCAGATAGTTTAACAATTATTATGACTGCGGCTACTGATTATGAAAATAAATACCCAACGTATAAAGGGCAAGATCCACATGAAAAGGTTGAAAAAGTCATGTCTGCTATTTCGAAAAAGAGTTATGAGGTTTTAAAATATACACATATAAAAGACTATTACTCTTTATTTAATCGTGTTTCTTTAAATTTAGGAGGAGAAAAACCATCCGTTCCAACAAATGAATTACTAGCATCTTACAGTAAAGAAAACAGTAAGTATTTAGAAGAACTATTCTTCCAATATGGAAGGTATTTGCTCATTTCTTCTTCAAGACCAGGAACGCTTCCTGCAAATTTACAAGGGGTATGGAATAATTCGAACACACCACCGTGGGAAAGTGATTATCATTTTAATATTAATCTCCAAATGAATTATTGGCCTGCAGAAGTGACAAATCTGTCTGAAACAGCTGAGCCATTAATGGATTATGTTGATTCATTGAGAGAACCGGGAAGGGTTTCAGCAGAAAAACATTTTGGTGTTACAGGCGGCGGATGGACCGTTAACACGATGAATAATCCATTTGGATTTACTGCGCCTGGGTGGGGATTAGGCTGGGGATGGGCACCTAGTGCGAATGCCTTTATTAGTCAAAACCTTTGGGAGCATTACAAATTTACGGATGATAAACAATACTTACAAGAAAAGATTTATCCGATACTGAAAGAAGCGGCAGAGTTTCATAGTAAGTTTTTAGTAGAAGATCAAAATAAGAAGTTAGTTGTTTCTCCGTGCTGGTCTCCAGAGCTTGGTGGAATTTCTAATGGATGTGCCTTTGACCAACAGTTAGTATATGAATTGTTCTCTAATGTAATTGAAGCGAGTGAAGTTTTACAGGTTGATAATGTATTTCGGGATGAGTTAAAGGCGAAAAGGGATAAATTATTCCCGCCAATTCAAATTGGTAGATATGGTCAGGTGCAAGAGTGGAAGGATGATATAGATGACCCTGGCGAAACGCATAGGCATATATCCCAGTTAGTTGCGCTATATCCAGGAAGTATGATTAATCACAATACACCGGAATGGCTTGAGGCTGCTAAAGTTACTTTAAACCATCGTGGTGACGAGGGAACAGGCTGGAGTAAAGCGAATAAAATTAACCTATGGGCACGTTTGTTAGATGGTGACCATGCGTATAAAATCCTGCAAGGTCAACTGACAGGAAGTACGCTCAGCAACTTATTTGATACGCATCCACCGTTTCAAATTGATGGGAATTTTGGCGCAACATCAGGAATTGCTGAAATGTTAATTCAAAGCCATACCGACTCTATTCAACTATTGCCTGCACTTCCGAAAGCTTGGAAGGACGGTTCTTATAAAGGATTAAGAGCACGCGGTGCATTTACGATTGATGCGGATTGGAAAAATAGCACGCCTACAGTTATTCAGGTGACTTCTGATCACGGAAACGATGTAAAGTTAAAAAGTCCAATGTTCAATACACCGTTTACTGTAACAAAAGTTGGGACGAATACACCGGTGCCATTTACGAAGGATGGCGATACGATTTCATTTAAAACGGAAGCAGGTAAAAAGTATAAAATTGAGTCTATGCTTAGTTTCGATCTAGAATCTCCGAACGGTGTAACAGCAGGAAATACAGTTAAGGTAAAGGCAAACTTATCAAACTTTGGTACGTTGAAATCTTCATCTGGAGAAGTGGTTGTAAAGGCTCCAGAGAGCTGGAATGTGAAACCGATTCAAGTAGCTTTTGAAGGCGTTGAACCAGGACAATCAAAAACAATTGAGGTGGAGTTACCTGTCCCTATTGATATAGTTGCTAACAAGTACGCCATTGAAGTGGAAGTGAATACAGATAGTGGAACAGTTCGTAAATCGAATCAAATAGAAGTAACTCCAGCAGTAAAGCTCATTTCGGCAAAGGTAGAACCAAATCCAATTGTTGTTGAAGGTGGCTCTACTACATTAAAAGTAAAAGTTCAAAATGAGATAAAGGAAAAAGTGACACCTGGAAAAATTGAATTGCAATTACCAGAAGGATGGAATGCCCAACCATCTACAACAGACTTTCAATTACCGGCAGGAGGAGAAGAAACCTATTCGTTTGTTATTACTCCGCCTACTCAGTTTAAAGGAATGAAAGAAGTTGGTGTCTCTGTAAAATTGGGGAATGCGGTGGTAACTTCAACGAAAGTGCAAGTCGCTTCTGGTGGTATGTATCTGAGTGATATCTCGTGGGTAAAAGCAACTGCTGGATGGGCAACCGTTCAAAAAGATAAAAGTACTGACGGAAACCCAATTTCATTACTTGGAACGACAGGACCGATTACGTATAAAAAAGGAATCGGAACGCATTCGAAGTCAGAAATTACCTATGATATATCAAATTCAACTTACAAACGATTTAATTCATACGTAGGAATCGACCAGGAGCCTGGTGGTAAAGGCGGTTCGGTCGTATTTAAAGTACTGCTTGATGGAGTAGAAGCATTTAATAGCGGTACAATGTACTATAATACGCCAGCAAAATTTGTTGATGTTGATCTTACTGGCAAGAAAGAATTAAAATTATTCGTTGATGATGCAGGTAACGGTAATGGAAATGATCATGCGGACTGGGCGGATGCTTGGTTGAGTTTTAAATAAGGATGATGTAATAATAGTTACTCTTTTTCGTCATACCGATTATATGTTCCCAACTATACCCTCACATGTTTATTTGGGATTTGATAATCTGGTAGGAAAAAGAGTAGTCTGAGCTTCAATGTATGAAACAATTTTTATAAATAAAGGAAAGAGTCAATCTTCTATTGCATAGGAGATTGACTCTTTTTTTACTGTATATTTCATCTATTGTGTAATTATTACTGGGATGCCTTTTCGAAAAACGGAATGATTTTTTTAGAATTATCTTCACTTAAATCATAACCTTCACCGTGTGTTTCATCGCTCGTTTTTGCTATTACGATGTCACCATCAGATTCTATCCAAACGAAGAATTCTTGTATAGAATTATCTTGATAAGTAACCTTCATTTTTGAATGTATATAGTCTTTGGCCTGTTGATCTAGAAGTAGTGTTTTTTTCTCTGCGCTTTCCATGCTTGTGAAAATTGTTTTCATATTTTCTTTATTTACTACTTGATTACTACTTTTTGAATTTACAGGACTAATTTCAAGTTTTCTCACTTCTTTTTGTTCAAACATAACGTTTTCATATACAAATTCTTTTTCTTTCACTGCTGTGGATGCTTCTTTATTCATTCTCTATGTTTAATAATTAGGCTGAATATAACCTAATTTTATTTCCTTTGTGACAGCTTCTAAAATAAGAGGGATACAACATAATGGACATAAACGTTGCTTATACATGTAAAGTAAGATGTCATAAAAATGAATAAAGATTGCTAATTTTCGTGTACTTTGATTATGTAGAAATAGGGGAGATGACATGAAAGACAATACGCCTAAAAAAATTTTATTTATTCAATCAGGAATTCCTTTTTATTATCCAATGATCGAAGCAGCAATTTTGAATAGTTTACAAAAGATAAACAGCGATACAAGTATGGTGAGTCCAGAAAAAGCTATAAAAACCGCATTGAAAGTGAAACCAGATTTTATTTTGGTATTAAGCGGTTTAAGTGAAGAATTTAATCATATTATGCCATTCTTAAAAAAGGCAGGGTTTACTACTGGGCTTTGGCTGACAGATGATCCATATTATACAGATGTAACACAACATCTTGTGCCGTATTATGATTACATATGTACGCAAGATTTAAATTGTATCAAATTTTATAGAGGGTTAGGATGTAACAATGTGTTTCATCTTCCGTTAGCAGCAAATCAAGATGTGTTTAAACCTTCTCAGAAAGAAGATACATATAAGTATGATCTTAGTTTTATAGGTACAGCATTTGAAAATAGACTTACCTTTGTTGATTCTATTTCAGAGTATTTAGCAGAAAAAAATACAAAAATTGTGGGATTCGGTTGGGAGAAGTTAAAGAATTATGAGAGGCTAAAGGATAACATACAACTATTACCACTTGCGAAGTATGAGGATGCATTGCAATTTTACGTATCGACTAAAATCAATATAAATTTACATCGCTCACCAAGTGATCAGGAATTGAATTGTAATGCTGCAAATATCCAAGCCTATTCAGTAAATAATAGGACTTTTGAAATCAATGCTGTAGGTTCTTTTCAATTAACTGATATACGCCCAGATGTAGGAAAGCATTACATACCGGGTGTTGAAATAGAAACTTTTAATAGTGCATCGGAGTTTATACAAAAAGCGGAGTATTATTTGGAACATGTACAAGAAAGAAAACGTATAGCAAAAAATGGGCTGGATAGGACCTTGAAACACCACACATATGATAAACGAATCATACAATTATTAAACTATATTAATTTGAGGGGCGTGAAGATGTAGTCTAGTCATTAACTTACATGAAATAGCATCGATTATACTTGAAGATAAGCGTTTAATGCACTGGGATAGACCAAAAGAGATTGCTGAAGATGTTTTAAATTGGTTCATATAAAAAAGGTCCGTTGTTCGAATGTGAGCAACGGACCTTTTTTTGAAAAACTTAATTCAAGAGTGATAGAAGGACAAGCAAGAGCATTACAGTTCTATCACCAATTCATTTTTTGATATAATGGATGCGTGGCAGAAAACAGATAGAAAGATACTGCTAGTAATTTATACTTAAATGTAGGGAGATTGAACAGAGTTATGGGGACAGAAAAAGAAATTAGTTCCGCTAAATTAATATGGAAGATGACGCGCCCGCATACGTTAACGGCGACGTTTTCTCCTGTAATTTTAGGAACAGTGGCATCACTTTATGTTGCCAAAATTGATTGGCTTTTATTTATTGCGATGATGGTTGCATGTTTAGCATTGCAAATAGCGACGAATTTATTTAATGAGTATTATGATTTCAAACGTGGATTAGATACAGCTGATTCTGTTGGGATTGGCGGGGGAATTGTCCGTCATGGATTGAAACCAAAAAATGTGTTAACAGTCGCACTTTTATTGTATGTAGTAGCAGCAATTATTGGAGTTTATATTTGTATGAATAGCAGCTGGTGGTTAGTCGTCATCGGTTTAATTGGAATGGCAGTTGGGTATTTATACACAGGTGGTCCATTACCAATTGCGTACACTCCATTTGGAGAATTAGTTTCTGGATTGTTAATGGGGACATGTTTTGTACTTATTGCTTTCTTTATTCAAACGAATACGATAACGACTGAAAGTGTATTGATTTCCATTCCAATTGGAATTTTAGTCGGTGCAATTAACATGTCAAATAACATCCGAGATATCGAAGAAGATATTAAAGGTGGAAGAAAGACATTAGTAATCCTCCTTGGGAGAGAAAAAGCAATAGTAACACTAGCTGTAGCCTTTTTCATTGCTTATTTATGGATCGCGGTAATTGTATTAATGGGTTATATAAGCCCTTGGGCATTAGTTATGTTCCTAGGTTTGAGAAAGCCAATCTCTGCCATTCAAAGTTTCCAAAAAGGAGCAAAGGATCCTGGGTATATGCGCATCGCCATGAAATCGACAGCGATGACAAATACGATTTTCGGCTTCTTATTATCAGCAGGATTATTAATTAGTTACTTGTTTTAGATAAAAAATCTTGTTAAATAACTTAACCCCAATTTCTCAATTTTAATGTAGAGAGATTGGGGTTTTATTTTTTGATTTCTTTAATGTTGTAAAATGCTCTAACCTCACTGTCCTCTGTACATGAAATAAATTTGGTTTGTAATATAATCTGAACTAAAATGAAGTCCGTTTTTTATCCACCACATAATGATTCCTACCAATGAAGCGGTTTTAATCTCAATGGCAACATAATCTTCGGGTAGCTCTGTCTCACTATTATTTCTGCGCGTTTCTACTAATTTCTTTATTAATAGAAATAATTGTTCCTCAAAATGATTCATATTAAATAAAACAGATAAATAATTTCGGTGAGTATATAAATAATCAAGCAATTGTGTTAGCTGTTGTTTTTCTGATAAATTGCTTACGTGTATTAAAGCGGTAATTTTATTAGAAAGTTCGTTTAAAAATTCATCAGTGAGTTGCATGAGTAAATCCTGAATATCTTGATAGTGTAAGTAAAATGTTGTCCGATTTAACCCAGCTTTGTTTGCGATTTTTTGGACTGTTAAATGTGAAATGGTAGATTCCTCTTGTAGAAGGGAATAGACGGCATTTTTAAACATTTCTCTTGAACGAAGTGTACGAGGATCCTCTTTTTTAGATGTAGACATTTTGAAACTCCTTTATAGATTTTTCTTTGACTTTCTCGACATAGCATATTTTCAATGTCGATTAATGAACATTTTCAACAAAATTGTTCATGGTCAGGAATATGTATCTTTGTTACTATGAATTTTATCGACACCGTGTCGATAATGCAACTATAGAAAAAGGGAGTTTACAAATGGAGAAGGGAATAACAGAAAGAAATAAGAAAATTTTATTACTTGTACTAATTGCTGGCTGTTTTTTATCAACATTAAACCAGACGTTACTAAATGTAGCGATGAGTAACTTAATGGAGGTATTTGATGTTACAGCTGCAACTGTACAATGGTTAGCGACAGGATTTATGCTCGTAAACGGTGTGTTAGTGCCAATTACAGTATTTTTAATGAAGCGTTTTACAACGAGGCAATTATTTACTAGCTCAATGATTTTTTTATTCATCGGAACATTACTATGTGCCGGTGCCATCAATTTTGGCATGTTATTAACAGGAAGAATGATTCAAGCAATTGGGGCAGGAATTATTATGCCGCTCATGATGACAGTTATTTTATATTTATATCCTAGTGAAAAGCGCGGAAGTATTATGGGAACTATCGGCTTTGCTATGATTTTTGCGCCAGCCATCGCTCCAACGTTATCTGGTTTTATCATTGAATATGTATCATGGAGATGGCTATTTATTGGATTAGCTCCATTTGTATTCATCGTCATTATTCTCGCACTGAAATATTTAATGAACGTTTCAGATACGACAAAAGCAAGATTGGATATTGTAAGTGTCATTTTATCAACGATTGGCTTTGGTTGTGTTTTATTTGGATTCAGTAGTGCAGGAAGTAAAGGATGGGATCACCCGATTGTTATTACGACAATTATTACCGGGATACTTGTTACAATGCTATTTTGCCTACGTCAAATAAAGTCTAACGATCCATTATTAAATTTATCCGTATTTAAGTATAAAATTTTTACTCTTACATCAGTGATCAATGTACTTATCACGATGATTATGTATGCTGATTTAATTCTTTTACCGATTTACTTACAAAACGGAAGAGGCTTTACTGCGTTTGAATCAGGTTTACTTCTATTACCTGGTGCTGTCATTAATGCATTCTTATCACCAATTACAGGTAAAATGTATGATAAATACGGAGCAAAACCACTCTTTATTACAGGGTTAGTATTTATCATTATTTCGATGTGGGGTGTAATTGATTTAACTGAATCCACAACGTATATGTATGTAATGGTGCGTACTATTATTTTACGAATTGGGTTAAGTTTCATTTCAATGCCTTTAAATACAGCAGGACTAAATGCTTTACCTAGAGAATTAGGTTCACATGGTTCAGCCGTAAATAATACGGTTCGTCAATTAGCCGGTGCTATTGGAACAGCTGTTGTTATTACTATATATACAACTCAAGCAACTTCACACGCTTCAGAGTTATTTTTAGAAAATGGAAACATTACAGCTTTTCAACTAGCGAAATTATCTTCTATTTTCGGCTCAAGTGATGCGTATCTATTCATGTTATTTTTATCTTTCGTAGCATTAATCTTTGCATGTTTCATGCCTAAAAAAGTGGCAACTCAAAAACTTGAAAGTAAGGCAAGTAATTAGAATCGTTTATAGAGTTGTTTAGAAAGTATATGGTGGAAGAAAAGCAAGCGATCTCATAATTAAGGTCATTTGCTTTTCTTTTTGTTTATGAACTTAACTGTATTTTGTAAAGATATTAAAGGAGACATGAAAAAATCCACCTACAACAATTAAAAGATTGATTGACCGAAACAATATAAAAAGGACTCTTAAATTTATCCCGCTTTAATGGGCAGTAAGACCCCTACCTCAAAATTCAGCGAAAGCAAAGAAGTTAGGTTGGGGTCGGGCTGCCCATAAAAGTCCGATTGGTGAGGGCTGATTAAAGTTTCACTTTATAAGAGTTCTTTTTTGTAATTGCTATAATTTCTACATAGGAATTGAAAATAAAATCAATCCAGATTATTATATTGTTATTGTAAATTTATTTTATTTAAGGAGGATGCATAAATGAAAAACTCAAAAGGTTCTATTGAATCAGAGATAAGTAAAGCAATTACTCACTGGGAAAAGGACTACCTAGGACGCGGGTCTATATCCGTTAAGACAGATATATTACGAGATATGATTATCGTAAATTTACAAGGTATTTTAACACCGGCTGAGTATACTGTTTGCGAAACGAAAGACGGTATGCTAACGATAAAGAAAAATCGTTCGGAGCTAGTTGAATCTGGAATTGACGATTTGAAAGAGATTATACTAGAATTAACTGGAGAAGAAGTAAAAAGTTTTCATACGGATATAAGTTCTCGTACTGGTGAACGAGTAATGATTTTTAAATTGTTCCATAATCTTGAGGAGAAATTTTAAAAATTAAAATCACTGTAGGAGTAGTGGAAGATACACTAAAAATGCAGTGAGGTAATTAAGAAATCTACAAGTTGTGTACTTTATTTTATCTTATTAACAAGGTAATGATTAGAAAACAAGAAAACTTGAAATTATTTATGTATAATGAATTTTGATTCGTAAAACGGATAAATAAATTGACAAACTGCTTAATATGGTTTATCTTATAATTGTTTTAAAAATTAATAGATGCTTATTTTAACTGTTTGCTATAATTAAGGCTTTAGCATTTTTTTAATATGTAATATTGACTAAATGAAAAAGTTTCTTAATGAAAAGATAGCGCATAACATAAATTGATATATTGACTGCATAATCTAGGAGATCAGAAATATACATTTCTTTTTAACAGGAGTAATACATACATTCTTTTATAAAATGGGAGCTCTTCAAAAAACTTTATTGAAGTTAGTTGAAGGGAAACCGACAATCTCCATAATTCAATGATGATATAAAATCATTGAATTATGGAAGTTGTCGGTTTTTTTTATGGAAAAAAACGATGTACTAAAAAGAGTGAATGAAATTTGAAATTAAAAAACTATCTTAAAAGAAATTTTTATAGGTTATTTTCGTTTGGAAGGGAGTATTGTACATGTTAATTTCGCTGGGTTCATCAACACTGTTAACATTATTTTTTATGGCGCTTAGTGCTTCTTGGCTAAGTGGATTATTGTTTTTAAATACAAGGATACCTTTACGTTTTGTTCATATCCATATTGGTATC
This sequence comes from Bacillus cereus group sp. MYBK101-2, assembly GCF_051918845.1. Taxonomy (NCBI): domain Bacteria; kingdom Bacillati; phylum Bacillota; class Bacilli; order Caryophanales; family Bacillaceae; genus Bacillus; species Bacillus cereus group sp. MYBK101-2. The sequence continues at coordinate 55,912 of NZ_JBQAIE010000006.1, forward strand.
GCTGCTTTGCCTTCATTGGTTTCTTTACTTGCACTTGTTAATCACAATGGAGATAGAGTTGTGGGGCCTTGGCATCTAGATACTTTAGCTTGGTTCATGGCTTTCTTTGTTCTTACAATTGGTTTAATCATTCAACGTTTTTCTATACGTTACTTACTGGGGGATCGCTCATATCGAAAATACTTTGCACTTTTTACATGTACTACAGGTGTATCTTCAGTCGCATGGTTAAGTAATGATCTTCGTTTCATGATTATTTGTTGGGGAGCAACTCTTATTGGATTGGTTTTACTCATAGGTCTAAATAAAGGATGGAAAGTAGTTAGCGAAGCAACAAAAATTTCTAGTTATTTATTTACAATAAGCTGGATCGCCTTGCTAGCAGCTATCATTTGGCTTTTTCAAATCACTGGACAGTGGCAGTTAACATCAGTTGTAACGAATGAAAATGTAGCTCAATTTGGAACGTTGGAGAAAACAGGAATTAACTTATTGATTATAGTAGCTGTGATGATTCCAGCAGCACAATGGCCTTTTCAAAGATGGTTAATTGAGTCAGCTGTTGCTCCAACTCCTGTTTCTGCTATTATGCATGCTGGTTTAGTAAATGCTGGCGGTATCATGTTAACTAGGTTTTCACCTCTTTTTCATGATGATATTGCACAAATCATTTTACTAATTTTCTCAAGTATTTCTGTCTTAATCGGAACAGGAATTAATCTAGTTCAAGTTGATTATAAACGTCAGCTAGTAGGATCAACTATTGCACAAATGGGGTTTATGCTTATTCAATGCGCATTAGGAGCCTATTTGGCGGCTATTATTCATTTAATTTTACATGGTTTGTTTAAAGCTACACTGTTTTTACAAGCTGGTTCTTCCGTACAACGTTTTGGGGTAGTGAAGCAATCTAATGAAAAGGTGTCTAATTTATGGACTATGGTTGGGCGCGTTTTCGGATTATTTATAGCGATTGCTTTTTGGTTTATGACTTCTGGAGAAGGATATCAATTCGTTAGTGCGTTCATTTTAGGATGGTCATTATACTTTTCATGGAAACAGCTTGTTGTTTTTGGAGAGGGAAGAATGGGACGAATTGTTGGCGTATTTATTTTAGCTGGATTTTCTCTCATTTACTTTGCCGTTCATAATTCTCTTTATAAATGGTTGCATACTGACATGTATCAAAATGTTCAACCTTCAGCTTCAGCCGTTATCTTTGTTATATGTATCTTACTATTTAGTAGTGTTATTTGTACTTTCGTTACTCGTAATCAATCTTCTACTTTATCCGCTGTACTTTATCTTTGGTCAGTTCGGGTAGGTGAGGCGAGACGAAAGTCAGTAGAGAGTCATCCAAACTATCTGAAACATGATGTATCAAAGGGAGGTAATTCGTGATGAGCATACCGTCAATATTAAGGAAAGAGACTTTAAAAAAGAAAGATAAAAATATTGATCTACAAGAAAATAATATAAATGATTTAGTTGAATCTGCTAGCCGAGTGATTGCACCACTTTGGCCGATCGCTACATTTGCAGCTCATCACCCTTGGATGGGACTTGAAAAACAATCATTTGAACAAGTTGCAGATTGGTTAAAAGAAATTCGTAATGTGGATATATATCCGAGTGCTTCTATGATTCATTCGGCAAAGGCAAAAGGGGAGATTGAGGAATCATTTTTACAAAGTGGCTTGTCTCGTTGGCTTGATTCACAATCTTTTCATATCCCGCGAGCGAAGGCGGAGCGTTTTTGCCAAGAAGCTTTAAAGTTAGAAAGATTACCTTCTAGTTTGTTATCATCGCCAGAATTAAATAAATTAGCAGAAGAAATAAGTTATATAAATACAGGGAGTATGAAAGACTCTTCTTTGCAATTAATCAGTTCACTTATAGAGAATCAAAAGGGTGAAAACCTATCTGATATTCTTAATTATCACATCATTAAATGGTGTAAATTATATTTGGATGACTCCGGGTCAAGTTGGACGATGCCAAATCGAGAGAAAGGTTTGTATCGTGCGTGGCATCACCTTATTACATTTGATCCAGCGCTTAGTAAAAATGAACGTAGTGTTTTAAAAGATTGGCCACAGGATGCTCAGGTAGCTTTAACAAGAGCTTTATTTGAACTAGGAATTCCTGAATCTAACAAGCAAGCTTACCTTGAAGGGCACTTGCTTGCTTTGCCTGGGTGGGCAGGAATGATATTATGGCGTTCCCGACAGTCAACTCAGGAGCAGAAACTCGTTATAGAATATTTAGCCGTTCGAATTTCTATGGAGCTAGCCATTGCAAAACCGTATTTACCTATAAAAAATCAAAAGGCTGATGAAAAAGTTGCGATTGTCCCACTTATAGCTTCTTGGATCCATTGGGGGAATATTTCAACCCTGGAATGGTCACAAATGTCTGCAGCTGAACAAAGCGAATTATTAGCATTTGCCTATCGTTTTGATGAAAATATTCGCAGGAAACTTTGGCTAGAAGCTTGGGAACAGACGCATGCAGAGCAATTAAGGGAGAAGATTGCTTCTAAGCAACGTGCAACTCATGATAAAAAGCGTGTAGTAGCTCAATTAGCATTTTGTATTGATGTACGTTCAGAACCGTTTCGTCGCCACCTTGAAAAATTAGGTCCGTTCGAAACGTTTGGAATAGCTGGTTTCTTTGGGTTACCAATTGCGACTACTGAACTAGGTAGTAATGACAGCCATCCTTCTTTGCCAGTTATATTAAAACCGAAACATCAAATAAAAGAGCTCACAGATGAAAATGAATGTAAATCTTATGAACAACGTAAGATGGTAGGCAGTTCGGTACGTTATACATTTAAAACGATGAAACAGAACGTACTGACAAGTATGTTGCTACCTGAAGTAAGTGGTCCTTTACTTGGTTTACAAATGGTGACAAGGAGTTTTGTGCCAAGAAGAGTAGGTGGCTTCATTCGTAACCTTCGTAAAAATATGTTGCAAAAGCCTGATACAACTTTCTCGCTTAATCATGTTCATGATACAAACTGTGAGATACCGATCGGTTTTACGAAAGAAGAAAAAGTGAACTATGTGCGTCAAGCTTTAAAAATGGTGGGATTAACAGAAGGTTTCGCTCCTTTAGTTGTAATGTGCGGCCACAGTAGTCAAAGTACGAACAATCCTTATGCTGCAGCGCTTGAGTGTGGTGCGTGTGGCGGAGCAGCGGGAGGATTTAATGCAAGAGTTTTCGCTACTTTATGTAATCTTCCAGAAGTGAGAGAGGCGTTGTCTGCTGAAGGTATTAAAATTCCTGAGGATACCATTTTTGCAGCAGCTGAACATAAAACAACAGTGGATGAATTGGAATGGATTTACGTCCCAGAACTTTCGGAAACTGCGCAAGAAGCATTTGATCGTATTGAGTCGGTTATGCCAAATGTGAGCCAACATGCAAATAGAGAGCGTTTAACGCAATTACCTAATTTTAAAACGAAAATAAAAAATCCGAGTAAAGAGGCACATCGATTTGCAGAAGATTGGAGTGAAATACGTCCGGAATGGGGATTAGCCCGTAATGCATCTTTTATTATCGGGCAACGTCAATTAACTCAGGATTGCGACTTAGAAGGTAGGGCTTTCCTTCATAATTATGATTGGAAACAGGATGAAAATGGCGATATATTAGCTAGCATCATAGCTGGACCAGGAACAGTAGCGCAGTGGATCAATCTACAATATTACGCTTCAACTGTAGCTCCTCATTATTATGGTAGTGGAAACAAAACAACACAAACCGTTACGGCAGGTCTCGGTGTTATGCAGGGAAATGCAAGTGATTTGTTATCAGGCTTACCTTGGCAATCCGTTATGCAGTCAGATAGTGAGACGTATCACTCACCACTTCGTTTACTCATTGTAATTCAAGCGCCTATTGAATATATAGAACGCTTGCTAAATAAGGATTTCACATTTCGAGAAAAAGTTCAAAATGGATGGGTCAGACTTGCAAGTATTGATCCAGAGGGACGCTGGAAAAACTGGTAAAAATCATGTAATGAATCATTGTTACTAGCTTAAAAGTTTCATAAATACAATCATGAAGAAGGAGTGCTATATATGAATGCAAAGCATAAAAAGGTTTTATTGTTAACAGACATTGAACAAGGAATAGAGCCTATTATCCAACAAGTAACTAACATTCAACGAGAAAATATGTTGACTATACACAGCTGTGATTCTGTAATTGTACATCCTTTTGGAGATATAATGAGGTCTATTATTATTGCTATTTATCAAGAAAATGTGGAAGAAATTTTTGTTGTCGGAATAGAGGATAAAGAAACTAATGTAGTTAATCTGCAAATTCAACGTGATTCTATAAAAAATAACAAGGAACTAGACTATCTCTTTGAAAATTGTATGCCTGAATTTTCAAGTGGTAGCCTTGAGGAATGGCTAAGTGGAAAAGGAAATGTTAGTGAAAATATTGAGAAGAGTATAGATATGATTCGTCATCATCCGTTAGTGCCTTCTAATGTTAAAGTTCAGGGTTTCAAGATTGATAGAACAGGTGGAAAAGAAACGGTTGTTGAAGTTTCTGCTAATCAAGTAGTAAAACAAATGCATTCTTATGTGTAAATTATCGATAGATAAGCAACTTTTATTTGGACTTATGTCTTTTACAAAGAGCAAAAGAAATCTTCTATAAATGGGGATCTTTTGCTCTTTTTGTTTGAATTTTTAATGTGTTTTATAGGAGATATCTAATATGTACATAATAAAAATATATAACCTTTTGCATGAAATGTTAAGGACGGATTAGCAGGCGGGAAATAAAAATTTATGTTGTGATTTATCACGCTTTAATGGGCAGTAAGACCCCCACCTCAAAATTCAGCGAAAGCAAAGAAGTTAGGCGGGGGATCAACTGCCCATAAAAGTCCGATTGGTTCAACTAATAATCAGTGGGGGATGAAGAAAACCCCCACTGATTAAAGTTTCACTTTATTTTAAGATTATTATTAAAAATAATGGAGATTCTTTAATTATGACAATAAAACAGTTAAAACCTAAAATAATATGGAAAAAAAGAATGTTGTTAACTATTTGTATTGTTTTCGGATTGATTATTGCGGGAGTTGTTTTTTGGAATGTTTCACCTATTCCAAAAGCGTTTCTCATAAAAAAAGCATTTGAAGGTGGAATGTTTGTTCAATCTAACAATTATAAAAATGCTCTAAAAGAGACACGAATTGTTAAAGATATCAATTATAATTCTAAATTTCCTGATGGTACATTAGATATTATTTATCCCAAAAACCTTACGGGAAAAAAATCTGTTATTTTTTGGGTGCACGGGGGTGGGTTTGTAGGTGGAGATAAATCAGACATTACTGGTTATGCAGTAGAATTAGCTGCTCGTGGTTATACAGTAATAAATATAAATTATGCTCTTGCTCCTAAAAGAAAGTATCCTACACCAGTACTACAACTTGGTGAGGCTTACGAATATATAAAAGAAAATGCAAAGAAATATAATGTGAAACTAGATGACCTGTATTTTGCCGGAGATTCTGCTGGAGCGCAAATATCTGGACAATTCGTTACTATTCAAACATCTCCAGATTATGCGAAATTAACTGGAATCGACGCTATTGTTGCTCCTTCTACAATTAAAGGTATACTGCTATTTTGCGGTCCGTATAATATGCCTGCATTAGCTAAAATGGAAACATCCAAAGAAGTGCAAGACTTTATGCGTACTACTGGCTGGGCTTACTTTGGGAAAAAGAAGTTTGAAACATTACCTGAAATGGAAATCGCCTCTATTTATCAACACGTTACAAAAGATTATCCACCAACGTTCATTACAGATGGAAATACTGCATCATTTGAAGAGCAAGCTAAAGCATTAGCTTCTACTTTACAAAATAAAGGAGTACCTGTAGATACACTTTTCTTCGATAAAAATATCTCTGGCGAGTTAGCGCATGAATTTCAATTTAAAATGAACACTCCAGCAGGTCAAGAAGCTTTTAACCAAGTTCTTAAATTTCTAAATGAAAATAAATAATATATATACTATTAACTTTTTATAAGCTTAGTTTAATACCAAATATGAGTGGACAAACATATTGTACTAATAATTTAATGATAGCAAGAATAATTTTGATAAGAAGTATATAGTAAGAATGATTTGGAGATACAGATGGGGATATAACTATTTTATTTAGGACGGTGCACTTTAAATGGATTTACAGACAGGGAAATTATATTGGAACACAACTTTTTCTAATACACCTTCTTATCCTCGGTTGGAAGAAGATATAAAATGTGACGTACTAATAATAGGAGCAGGGAGCTCCGGTGCTCAATCCGCATACTATTTAAGTGAATCAGATTTAAAGATTGTTGTCGTTGATAAAAGAAAGGTAGGACATGGAAGTAACCTTACAAATACAGCACTTATTCAATATTTAGGTGACAAGATGTTTTTTGAACTTGTAAATACATTTGGAGAAGAGTATGCAGTTAAGCATATGAAATTATGTGAACAAGCTATTAATGATATTGAATATGCTGATCAAAATACACCTTATTGCTCTGACTTTAAACGACGTGACAGTTTATATTATGCAAGTTATGAAGAGGATATAAAGAAATTAGAGAAAGAACTGTATTATTTACATAAGCATGATTTTAAAGCGACTTGGCTATCAAAAGAACAAATTGGACAGAGATATCCATTTACAAAACGTGCAGCTATTTATACGTATAACGATGGTGAAATAAACCCGTATAAATTTACACATAGTTTATTAAAACAAGCTTCTAATAGAGGAGTCCACATTTATGAAGATACGGAGATTGTTGGCAAAAAGTTAGCGGAAGAATGTGCTGTTTTTTATACAAAAGGGGGCAATTCTATTACTGCCGATAAAGTAATTGTGGCTGCAGGATATGAAGGTTTGGAATTTAAAAAGGAAAAGAACGCTACACTAATTAGCTCATATGCAATTGTTACTAATCCTGTAGAAGATTTATCTTCTTGGTATAAACGTACTCTCATTTGGGAAACTGCGAGACCATATATTTATATGAGAACTACTGCAGATAACAGGATTATTATAGGTGGGTTAGATGAAGATACAAACATTGCACAAGAAAGAGATTCAAAATTAATCCATAAAAAAGAGAAATTAGTGAATGAATTTAATAAGCTCTTTCCAAATATTACGGTTGAACCTGAATTTTATTTAAGCGCTTTTTATGGTGGTACTCATGATGGTTTACCTATAATTGGAATGTATGAAGAGTTTCCAAATTGTCACTTTATCTATGCGTATGGAGATAATGGATTAGTATATAGTATGGCACTTTCTAAAATTGTTCGAGATGTAATTATTAGCGGTTCAAGTCCAGATTTGAATTTATATTTACAAACTAGACCAAAACTAAATGAATAAGCTACGTGTATGCAAAATCAAAGTAGTATAAAGAAGTGATCGTTTTAACGGTTTTAATTATTTTATATAGGAAGCAATTCTACATTTGTAATCTCTCCAATATATTTTGGGGGGATTTATTTTTTTATTGAAAAATAGTCTAATTAAACTATAATGAGTATATAGTTTAATTAGACTATTTATTCTGTTGGGTGTGAAAAAAGGAGGAAAGAGGCATGGTTGCAAAAGAGACCAACTTACGCTTAGTAATAGCTGGTTTAATGCTAGGCATTTTAATGGCTGCAATGGATAATACAATTGTTGCTACTTCAATTGGTACAATTGTCTCAGATTTGGGTGGATTGGATAAATTCGTCTGGGTTACTTCTGCTTATATGGTTGCAGTTATGGCTGGTATGCCTATTTTTGGGAAATTATCTGATATGTATGGTAGAAAGAGGTTCTATATTTTTGGTTTATTAATCTTCTTAATTGGTTCTGCATTATGTGGTACTGCGCAAAGCATTGTTCAGCTAAGTATTTATCGTGCAATTCAAGGTATAGGTGGGGGCGCACTTATGCCAATCGCCTTTACCATTGTATTTGATATTTTTCCTATTGAAAAAAGAGGAAAAATGACTGGATTATTAGGGGCCGTATTTGGTTCTTCAAGTGTATTAGGACCTTTATTAGGCGCGTATATAACAGAAAATATTAGTTGGCATTGGATTTTTTACGTCAATATTCCAATTGGTTTAATGTCATTAATTTTTATTTTAAAAGCTTATAAAGAAAATAATCCACCTACTAAGCAAAATATTGATTGGTGGGGGGCGATAACGCTCGTAATAGCAGTAATTAGCTTAATGTTCGCTTTAGAATTAGGAGGAAAAGAGTTTAAGTGGGATTCGATACAAATCATTGGGTTATTTACATCGTTTATTGTATTTTTTATTGGCTTCCTATTGGTAGAAAGAAAAGTGAAAGATCCGATCATATCATTTTGGATGTTTAAGCGTAAGGAGTTTGCAATATCTCAAATTATTACATTTTTCTATGGAGCAACATTTGTTATTTTAACAGTATTCATTCCTATTTTTGTTCAGGCTGTATATGGTGGAACAGCAACTAATGCTGGATTAATTTTAACACCAATGATGTTAGGTTCTGTCGTAGGTAGTGCCATTGGCGGAATATTTCAAACGAAAATTAGTTACCGCAACTTAATGTTATTATCTGTAATATCCTTTGGGATAGGTATGTATTTATTAGGAACGATGGATCCGCAAACAAGCCGTGCACTTTTAACGATATACATGATTATAACGGGATTTGGGGTTGGATTTTCGTTTTCTTTACTTCCTACAGTTTCTATTCATAATATGGAACCGAGATTCCGTGGTTCAGCTACTTCAACAAATTCATTTTTTCGTTCACTAGGTATGACAATTGGGGTAACGATTTTTGGCTCCATTCAAAATAGTACCTTTACAGCTAATTTAAAGGATGCTTTTAAGGGAATAGAACACAGTTCCAGCATGTTAAATAATTTAGGTGATCCAAGTGCAATATTTCGCTCAGATATAAGGGCCAGTATCCCTACTTTTATTCTTGAAAAAATTATAGCTGCTATGTCATCTTCGATTACTACTGTATTTCTACTAGCTTTACTTCCCATTATCGTTTCGTTTATGGCGATATTATTTATGGGGAACGTTAAAGCCGGTACAAAGGATAATAAAGTGAATTTGAAGTCATAAATTTTATAAAACAAAAAGATTCTTTGCTTATTTTTAGCTTATACTATTGGTATAGGTTATTAAGGAGTGGAGAGTTATGAATACAAAGCTTTTTATGCTGGGCCTTCTTATGGAGAAAAATAGGCATCCGTATGAAGTCCAGCAACTTTTAAAAAATAGTGAAATGAAATATTATATAAAAATTACAAAAGGCTCTTTATATTATACATTTGAGCAACTTGAAAAGAAGGGCTTTATAGAAGTTGTTGATATTATTCGTAATGAACAACGCCCTGAACGGACTATTTACGGTATTACTCAAAGTGGTAAACAAGAATTTGAGCATTTATTATTAGAGCAAATGATAAAGAAAGAGGATATGCATCGTCCTATATATGAAGCGTTACTTTTTGCACAATACGGGGAGGAACAATTAATTCTAGAACAGCTAAAAATTAAAATTTCTCAACTGACGTTATATCTTACTACTCTTCAAAAAGTATATGAAGAGAAGTGTGGAAAAGAGAGTTTAGCTAAGCTATATATATTATCTAGTGTCATTTTACATTTAAGAACAGAGTTAAAGATTTTACAGAGTTTATATAATAACGTAAAAAATGAAAAGATAGATAATATAGGAAATGATGTACTTAGAGAGATAGAAAATCAATGTTTATAATGAAGAAGATTATAAAATAAAAAGAACGATTGTTATAATCATTTAAAAATAACAGAAGTACTTGTTCGAATAAAGAATGAATTGTACTTTAAGAATGGGAAAGGATAGCCATGCAAAATAAAATCATCGTTATGTTTCAAAAAGATTTTCGTTTAGATGATAACCCAGCTTTATTTGAAGCTGCTCAGTCTGGTGAGGTTCTTCCGCTATATGTATATGATGAAACTTTTTCAATAGGAAGTGCGTCAAAGTGGTGGTTACATCATGCTATAATAGATGTTCAAAAGCAACTTGAGGCATTGGGCTCTACTTTAATAATTCGTAAAGGAAATACACAGGAAGAAATACTTTCTCTCATAAAACAGTTAGGTATAACGGCTGTATATTGGAATATTTGTTATGATCCGGAAAGATTACAATTTAATCAAAAAATGAAAATGATGTTAGAAGATAAAGGTATTACCTGTAAGGAATTTAATTCGCATTTATTATTAGAACCGTGGGTTATTAAAAAGAAAGATAACACTGAATATAAGGTGTTTACGCCTTTTTACAATGCATTTCAAAAGCAGATAGTACCTAAGCCTATTAGTAAAGTGCAGCGTATAAAAGGAGGAAACTCTTTACCAGCAAGTTTATCTGTTTCAGAATTACATTTGTTGCCGACTATACGGTGGACAACTCATATGGAATCAATATGGGATCCTACAGAAGAAGTGGCATACAAAACATGTAAGAAATTTTTCTCTAGCAAATTAGCCTCTTATAGTGAAGGAAGAGATTTTCCAAATGAAAATGCTCATTCGATGTTGGCACCTTATCTTTCATTTGGCCAAATATCAGTGAAGTGGATGTATCATTACTTAATCGATAAAAGTACCGAAAGACAATGTAGTCTTTTTGAAAAACAAGTGAATAGTTTTATCCGTCAATTGATTTGGCGAGAGTTTTCTTATTATTTGCTATATCATTACCCATTTACAGTATATAAACCGCTTAATAAAAACTTTGAACATTTTCCATGGAATAAGGAAGAGGAGTTATTAACAGTATGGCAGAAGGGGGAAACTGGTTATCCGTTTATTGATGCGGGAATGAGGGAACTATGGCAAACAGGTTTTATGCATAATCGGGCAAGAATGGCTGTAGCCTCTTTTCTTGTAAAGCATTTGTTAATTCCGTGGCAAGAAGGTGCAAAATGGTTTATGGATACACTACTAGATGCTGATATTGCAAATAATACAATGGGATGGCAATGGATTGCTGGAAGTGGAGCAGATGCATCACCGTACTTTCGTATTTTTAATCCTATCACACAAGGAGAAAAGTTTGATAAAAATGGAGAGTATATAAGAAAATGGGTACCAGAATTAAGAGATATACCGAATAAGTATATACATAAACCTTGGGAAGCACCTGAGCATATTTTACAAAAGACCAATATTAAGCTTGGTCATACATATCCTTTGCCAGTTGTTGACCATAAGGCAGCACGAGAGAGAGCGCTTTGTGCATATAAAAGTATGAAAGAGTTCGCATAAAATAGATTAAACAATATGTATTTGAAATTTAAATATTAGAATGTTACCCATTAAAGGGACTGAATAATCATATAGAGTTTCTAAAACCTTCTATTGAAAAAGGAGAATGTTTATGAAAAAATCTAGTATTCTAGTATTTTTACTAACATATGGTTTGTTTTATGTTTCTAGTATTTTATTTCCTATTGATCGTATGTGGTACGATGCACTAGAAAAGCCGTCTTGGACACCTTCTGGTATGATAATCGGAATAGTTTGGGCTGTACTATATGGACTTATTGCATTGTCGGTTACAATGATTTACAACAAATATGGAGGTAAGCCAAAAACATTTTGGTTCGTATTCCTTTTAAATTATATTTGCAATCAAGCGTTCAGCTACTTTCAATTTAGTCAAAAAAATTTATTTTTAGCAACAGTAGATTGTTTACTAGTCGCTATTACTACGTTACTTCTCATAGCGGTTTCTTCCAAATTATCTAAAGTATCGGCATGGTTGCTAATTCCATATTTTTTATGGGCTACATTTGCTACATATTTATCTTGGAGCATTTATAGTATAAATTAAAGACGTAAATGAAAACTTGAGCATAATAAAAATGCTCGAGTTTTTATGTGTGCTAATGAAAATCTGAAATATAGAATATATACATCTTAGGGAGGTCATCTTTGTGAAGAAATGGATAAAAATTATTCTGTACTCTTTACTAGGTATTTTACTTATAGGAAGTATTAGTTTTTTTGTTTGGTCCCAGTTTACTTATAAACCGACGACAGAGGCTTTGTCGTTAGTAGATGATAAAAAAGATGGAGAGAATATCGTTTTTGGAGAGAAAGATGCTAAAATAGGGGTTATTTTTTATCAAGGAGCTAAAGTAGAAGCTGAGGCTTATAGTTACTTAGGAGAAGCTCTTGCAAAAGATGGACACTTTGTAGTAATACCTAAGTTGCCATTAAATTTAGCGATATTTGGAATCAATGCAGTAGACAGTGTAATGGAACAGTATCCTGAAGTTCAAAAATGGTATGTTGCAGGGCATTCAATGGGCGGAGCTATGATTTCTAAGTATGCCTTTCAGAATGAAGAAAAGGTAGATGGAATCATTTTCTTAGGCTCGTACCCTGCAGATGACTTCTCTACGAAATCGATTCCGATGTTATCTATTTATGGAGAAGTAGACGCTTTAGCAACTGTAGAAAAAATAGAGAACAATAAAAAGTTCATGTCAAAGAATACAACTATGCACATGATAAAAGGCGGAAACCATGCTCATTTTGGCATGTATGGTGAGCAAAAAGGTGATAATGCGAGCTTAATTACGCCAAAAGCACAACGAGATGAAACAGTGAAAGTAATTGAAGAATGGTTGTTGAAACAATGATAGACGGGAGAGCCAACTCATACGAGTCGGCTCTTTTATTTAACTGCTATCTTCAATTTCCCTCTTATTTTCTCTGGAATATCCTCTTCAGCGATAATATCGTAAGAATACACATACTTTCCTTTTACATGAATTTTCAAGTAAGTTTTTTTTATAAAATCATTAGGGGTACTAGTTCCTACTGTATATTCTTTCTCATTCCTTGATTCATCAACACCTTTTAGGGCGTACATAGCTCGTCCTTTATGATGATAATCCGGAACACCATATCCCTTCGCAATGGCGTATACATTTTTTTCTTCAGCAATCGGATTAAATCTATCCAAATCCCCTCGTAATATGAAAGGTAGTATGTATATAGGTAGGCCTATTCCTAGTATGCAAAGTACAAATTTCTTCATAAGCATTTCTCCTCTTGTTCATTTACATGATTCAGTATAGAAAAAAATTCTTATAAATATAGAGGGAAATTCCTTAAGGTTTTCTTAACAAAGTTTAACCGAGTGAAAAAAGATTAACTTGAGTATTAAGCTTAAGGAATGAATAGCCAAATAACCTGTTTTCTTTATTTTTGATGGTAAGTTATTTAGTTTTACATTGGTATGAGTGAATTAAGAAATAAGTGAGATTTAGGAACTATAATAAATGTATTTTATAGTAATAAGAGAATTATCTAAATAAATTTATAGTGCGAACCATTAAAGAAAGCATCTAGCGAGATGCTTTCTTTTGGAATAGAGAATTCTATGGGATAGTTACATGTAATGCAGCGCTGTGCTTCTATGTCATTGGAAAATCCAATGATAAAAAAGAGGCTTGTCTTCTAAGCAAATTGTTATTTGTAACACTGTTATCAAAGCAAAGTTCTCATGACAGTGCTTGGATATTCAAAAACATTAATAACCTATTGTATAAAATTTTTTGAAAATTTAGGTTTAACATCTTTAAAATAGGTGTATTACATATTACATAACAACTAAATAAAAAAATAAAAAATCTAAAGGAGGAAAAATCCAATGCATAAGAATGAAAGAAAACCGGTGGTTCATGAATATGAAAATGAACAGGAAGTAGTTATGAAAGTAAAAGAGCTAGAATTGCAAGGGATTCACCAAGATGACATTTACGTCTTAACACATGAAAAACATATAACAAAAAAGATTGCGGATGATACAAACACAAATACGATTGGAGTAAAAGAACAAGGATTGGGCACAAGTATTATCAACTTTTTCTCTAAAAAAGGGGACGAGCTCAGAAATCAAATGGAAGAAATGGGGTTGTCGAAGGAGGAAGCTAACTTATATGAAGAAAAACTAGATCAAGGGAGAATTTTACTCCTAGTAACAGATGGAACACTAACGGCGAGTGATAGGCAGCCGCAAAACTATCATTCTCTCTAATAGATTGCAATAGGTAAGGTAATTATTTTAGGTTGTAGCATGGAAGAAATTAAAAGTAGAGAAGGGTGAGAAAAATGAAACATACAATATTTAAATATGCTGTGATTGGGATTACGACCGGAGTGATAGTCTCCTTATTAAAAAAAGAAAATCGGAAAGCTATACAAACAACAGGAAAAAACGTAAAAGACAAACTACAAGAAGGAAACATAAAGGAAACATTAGAGAAGGTAACTGAGACAAGTAAACAATTCTCTGTAACTGCAGCTAATGTTGCAAAACAAACATTACCACAACTGCTTACAGCCACACCAGTTGTTATTTCTACCATTAAAGATTTAACAGAAAACGAAAATAATAAAAAGAAAAAAGATGAAAAGGATTACGAAAAAAATGAAAATAGTAAGGAAATAGACGGGGAAAAAACGAAAAATGAAAAGAAATATGTGAAAGAAGGGAAAGAAGAGAGTGCTTAGATTTAATTCTAAAAATAGAAAGTGAGGAAAAAAGTATGAAATCTTTGTATGCAATTGATGTAGGAATCGGCTTTACTAAGCGAGCATATCGACAGGATGAAGATTCTGAGGTGACGGTTAAGAGTGAAGCTTCCACACTAGCCCCTGTACCTAATCATGATGAAAGTGAAGATTTAACAAAGGTGAGTTTTATAGACTTAGACTTTGCATACTACATGGGAAATGAAGCGCATCAATCTGACGCTTCATTTCTTCCTCCATTTGAAGAAGAAATAGAAAATTATTATGAAAGCGAACAGTTTAAACAACAAATATTTGGTTGCATTGCAAAGGATTATAAAGAAAATGTCGTGTTACCTTTAGTTGTTACCGGGCTTCCTGTCACTTATTTTGGTAGTCAGCATGAGCAATTACAACGTGCGCTAAAAAAAGAAACTTCCGTACAAATTGATGGCAAATTTATTCATATTACGGTGGAAAATGCTTTGATTCTTCAGCAACCGGTCGCTTTACATGCTTATTTCTTAAAAGAGGGAATCATTGAGGAACGAGATCGTATCTTAATTATTGATGGTGGATTTCGTACATTAGAAATGACAGATATGAAACAGAATGTCATTTTAAATCATTATGAGACGGAACTAGGATGTAGCAAGCCTTTGAAAAACATTAAGAATATCGTGCAGAATCATGCGGGGGAAAGTGGTCACTTGCATATTAACGACATGCCAAACATATTAGAAAAAGGATATGGAGGTCGAGAAGAAAATCCTCAGGCAAGTCAGGTTCATACTTTGATTCAAAAAGAGTTGGATACACACTTCCAAGACGTTATGTGTGTATTACAAGAACAATTTAAGTTAGACCAGTATGACACTATTATTTGGACAGGAGGAATAGTAGATCTCCACAAAAAACGAATTGAAAAAATGCAAGGTGAAATTTCTTCTTTCCGTATGGTAGACGCTTCGAAAGAGGCTGCACTTCATGGGTACTATATGATTGGAAGTCAAGTATTTGACGACATCACCAATCAATCTGTATATGAATCTAAATTATAATAACGACCGAAATGGAGTTCGTTGAATAGACGTGCCACATATAAATAAGAAAAGATAAAAAGTGCTTGTATAGAGGAACTGTTTAAAATTGAGAATACAAATAACTAATATATAGGGGGTCTTCCTTGTAACAGAAGAAGACCTCCTATGCCATTTAGTTTGTAATGTAGAGGATCTAAAAACTTTTCCTCCAAGACATGAATACCTACATATAAATTTCATATTACGGATACTATTCAATGAAACATAAAACTATTCAGAAAGGAAGAATAATATGGAATGCATAAAAATGCCGAAATGGGATTGGTATCATGTGAAAACCAGTGAACTTGAAAAACCTTCTTCTATCATCCCTCGTGATGTAACACCTTATTTCTCTCAATTTGTAAAAAAAAGAAGTTCTCCTTGTGAAAATGGATTATATGTTTATACGTTATCACCAAATCAAACTTGTGTATATGGTTCGTTTTTATATGATCAAGATAAAAAGGACGCCAAAATTCAAAAATTTCTTCATTATTTCGTAGCTCATGGAATACTGATAACGGTCCAGGAAAAAGAGGAAGAGGATTTCCAAAAATTAATACATAATTCCTCTTTTAGTGTAAAAAATTGTAATAGTTCCGCTGAAGGATTATGTGCTATCTTATCAATCTTTATATCTCACTACTTGCGAAAGGTTGACTATTTCGAAAACAATTTTAGAAATGTATTATGGGATTTTTATCATCATAATAACATAGCAGTTTTAGAAAGAATTTATCATATTCGTCATGAATTATTTATGAATACACATGTGTTTCGCTTAATACAAGAAGTGTTACAAGGCTTGGAGGAAGCTTGGTTAGAAAACTTAACAAACACCCTTTGTTATAAACAAACACACGTAAAATTAGAGCGTGGATTACAACTTGTTAAAGAGTACCAAGAAGAATTAGACACGATGATTCATTTACAAGAAGTTGTTTCTTCTCATCGTGGGAATGAAATTATGAAAGCCCTTACTGTATTAACTGCTGTAAGTACGCCGTTGACAGCTTTAGGAGCATTATGGGGTATGAACTTTAAATATATGCCTGAACTAGAATGGAAATATAGCTATTTAATCGCTCTCTTATTTATCATTTTTACAACAGGGGGTATGTATTTATATATGCGAGTCAAAGGATGGACAGGTGACTTATTACGAGTAAAGAAAAAGAAATCTTTTTTTAAATCTAATTAATCTTGTTTATAAAAAATATGATAGATATTAACTTAGAAATATGGTTAGTAATATTTATTAATTGGGGTAGTGCCACCCAATAAGCTAAGCTTATATAAGTTTAATTTCACATGAGATTTCTTTCTTTTTCTAAAAATCCAGTGTCAGTTCTTTAAGGATTTGCATACGAAATAAATCCTAACGAGTTTCCTTTTTTGAATTAATCCGTTTAATTATTAGACTTAGTACAAGTGTAAACGACACCTAATATATCAAAGACTGTTTTCTTCCCATACCGATGAGATTTTCGTCCGTTTTGTTGTAGGTGATTGAACAGGCGAAGTAACACCTTTGATAGTTCTTGGGTGTTTTTCTGTATGGTTTGATAAATAAGAAGAAAATAATCTTTAATCATATATATGACCTTATATTCACTCAGTTCTTGTTTCTTTTCATAAGAAGTAATTGATGCATTTGAAACATAATAGCAGAACAGAGTAGGGCGCGATCAATTGACCATACAAATAGTAGGATGCTATTCCGATAATTGTAGTTTGCTAATAATTTTACCTTACATAAATGTAATACAAATGAAAGGTAAATGAATATGTGAAATTCCATAAAACAATTATTCTATATAAAGAGCAAATACAAATTAAAGAAACGGTATACGTATAGATGATGTGCAGCAATTATCTTAACTAGTTAAGCCACCTTTAAACAATAATTCTAAGGAGATTAAAAATGAGAAAAATCATTAACCTATGTATGATTGGAGCCATCTTATTTGGTTTATACTTGGCGTTCACGCCTAAAGAACCAAGAAATGGAATTTTGATGTTGGGAGATAAACAAGCTTTACAAGATATACGAAGTGAAAATAAAAGTAAAATTAAGTCTATCGATTTATATAAAGTTAAAACAGCACAATATAATGGAGAATCAGTATTTATTATGGATCAAAAAACAAGTGAAGCCGTAATAAAAAAAGGGATATTACGAGAGGGAGAAGATCATTTTACACCGATTTCAGATCCAATAAAGTCTATGCCTAAAATAACAAATGATACTGCTGTGTTATTTGCGAGTGAAAAAAATAAAAATATAAAAAAAGTAGTAATTGCTGACAAAGAAATACCGGTAAAATATGATAGTAATACTTGGTTTGGGCATTATCGTAACTCGAATTATGAACAGTGTATTTTAATTGTCAATAATTCTATGTTTACTCAAATTCCTATACAAGAAACCTATATGGGAATTTTTGAACTTAACAAAGTTTATGGAAATAATCATGGAGTTGTCGATACCGAGGATAAAAACTCAGTACAAGTGGAGAAAGAATTTCAAAGAATTATTGAGAGTAGAAAAGATAATTCACAGTTTTTAGAAGCGTTATCAATTATAAAATAATAAGCCTAAAAAAGGTGAAAATTAACTGAAAAATAATATAAAAATTACGGAGGATTCATATGGCTGGCGTTATAGGACATACAGTAGTTACCGCAACTGTAGGATTAGTATATAAAAAACATTTAAATATCACAACTTTATTTTTCGGTATGGCGATTCCAGATGCTATAAGCATGTTCATTGGAAAGGTACCGCTTATACCAGGAGGAGCGGTAGATGAGAGTTTCATAGGTGGACTAGCTTGCGCTTTAGTGTTGACTTTACTAATTAATCTAGGTCTTAAAATAATACCTAGATTAATGAAACTGTTTACTTATAAACAGAGCTCTTCATTAAAAATTATTTTTATTTCTGCTTTAATAGGTACAGAATTACATGTATTGATGGACCTTATTGCCATAAACGGATGGCTGAATGGAACCATATTATAATAGTTTTATTTTAATGAAATATATAATTTAGGAATATCACTTCTTTTATTGTAAGGAGTGGTCTTTTTTATATATAGGCTAAATTCTCACAAATAACTGTAAAGGGAAAATTTCGTTATGGAGGTGTCTCAAAATCTTAGCTTGATGGTGATGGGGTAGTACTATATCCCACCAAGTTAAAGTTTTGATGTCTCCGCAATGATAAAAATGGTGAATATTTATCCCGCGTTAACGGACAGTAAAACCCCCACTGATTAAAACTAGTTGACTTTGTTAATAATGATAATTCGAGCATAGTTCGTATTATTGATCCGACACCAAGTTAAGATATTAATCTTATTCACTTTATGGTAACTTTGTTGTATCTCTTTAAACATACCTATATTAAAACCCAAATTTCTCAATTTAATGCTGAGAAATTTGGGTTTTTCTAAAGTAATCAATTTTTTAAAAAATTTTTAGAAATTTAAAGATAAAGTATTGTATACATGTAAGTATGATTAAAAATGAAAAGTTGTAAATGCTAAATTTAATGAAATACGCCTTACTCTCTTTACCATTGGCCTGAATGAATAGTTTATAGGAGATTACACTGGCTAAAGATGCGATAATTGTTCCAAGCCCTCCAATATTTACTCCTAGTAATAAAGCTTTCCAATCAGAAGTAAAGTTTGATAGAAGAATTGAAGTAGGAAAATTACTAATCAATTGACTCAAAAATATGGAACTAAAGAAGACTGAAGTATCTCCTCTTAAATTAGCGCGAGCGAAGGTCTCCAGTGCATCAGAATGAGAAATGTTTCCAATAAAAATAAAAAAACAGACAAAGGTTATTAGAAGAAAGTAATCAACTTTTAATAGTAAGTTTCTATCTAACGTAAAAGCCGCCATCAGTGTAACTATTAGCGCAATGTAATAATTAATGAAACCAAAAATAGATGCAATGATAGTGATAAGTATCAAAATCCAGATGGTAGCTTTTTTTCGATTCTTCACGGTAATAACAGGTAATTCTATTTTTAAATCTGTTTTTTGAAGTTTTTGAGTAAATATAAATAACAAACTAATTCCAAGTACAGCTAAAAGCAGAATTGAACCTAAAAATGGGATGAGCTTAATTCCATAGTAAGAATATAAGTATAAATTTTGTGGGTTTCCCATAGGCATCAAGCTACTACCGATGTTTGCCGCAATTGTCTGTAGGATGATTGTATCCATCATGTTCATTTGTGTTTTTTTACTAATGACAAGTGTTATTGGTACAAAAGTGAGGAGAGCAACATCATTTGTTACAAACATGGAGCAAATAAAGCATAACAAAATTAGAATAATAGATATTGACCTGCTGTTATTGCATTTATTTAAAATCGCAACGGCAAGTTTGTCTAATATCTTTAGCTGTTCCAAGGCCTTAATGGCCACCATTAGATTAAATAAGCTAATCAACACTTCAAAGTTAATATATTCGATCTTTGGCGAATGTATTAAGCAGCTTACAATTGCTAGTATCAGTGAAATGGTAAGTACTAAATCCTTTTTTAAAAATTCGAATTTCATAAGGAGTCTTTTTTTATTTTGAACGAATACTATTTCTTTCACAATACACCACCTGTAATCTATGTTAGTAAATATACGTTTTTTGGGATAACTCGATATTGCTAGAAAAGAGGATGTCATAAGGTCCTAAATAAGAGTTTTGCAATGTTTCATCCCTTCAACAAAATCCTTTTTTTCTTAGTGTCTTTAATGTTGTAAATATGTGCAATATAGACGAACCCAACTAGGGGGATTAATTGAGAAAACAAATGTTTTTTGTATGATACCATAAATAAATTAAATGTTTTATTTTTTAAATATTCTTATAATATCCTGTTGATTCTTGATTTCAAATACTTTATATGAACTTCTAAAAGAGAAAAAATATGCATGTTTTTATGAAGAAAATAGAGGCTTGTCAGAGATTAGGTAGAACAGCATCCGCGACGTTTGGATACTGTATAAAATTCACAAAATCTCACTGTTTTTTTAGATGAAAAATCTTAAAATATTTTTTTGTTTTTATAAAAATCTGTACTTTTTCGTAACATTCTGTACTTTTAATTATAAATTAAAGACAAGCTTCTCTTAATTGAAGATTGAAAGCGCTTTATAGATTTTTCGTGAAGTTTTTACCTAGACTATTTTGAGATTAGTAGTGAGAAAGGAGATATTTCCATGTTGTTGCAAAAATTAATAAAAAACCAGTTAATCACTATTGATTATTATGATTTAAATGTAAATCACCGGTAAACGAAACAAACATAATAGTACAACAACATTAGTGGATAAGAATATTAGTTTTACAGAAGGGGATAGAGCACCGGGTGTATAAACGTGAAGTTCTTCAAAATTTCAGTTTTACAGTTGCATATTGTAATGTTTGCTTAAACAGACCAATCCTATTAGTATAGGAAATTTTTATCCTTGTTGTATTTGAATATGAATGAGGTATTTATGTCAGGGAATATAGGTGATTTTATATAGATTATGATAGATAAATTTTTGGTATGGGGTGATAATATGGAAAGGTTTTTTGTAGATTTAGTCGGATCAACGAATGATTTTTTATGGTCTAAATTGTTAATTATTATGCTTGTTATTTGCGGAATTTATTTTACATTTAAATTGAATTTTGTACAGTTTCGAATGTTAAAAGAGATGGTCCGTGTATTAATGGAGGGGAAAAGTGGTTCTAAAGATCAAATCTCTCCTTTTCAAGCGTTTTGTATTGGTATGGCAGCCCGCGTTGGAACAGGGAATATCACAGGAATTGCGATTGCAATTGCATTAGGTGGTCCTGGAGCTGTATTTTGGATGTGGATTATTTCTATTATTAGCTCGGCCTCCAGTTTTGTTGAAAGTACATTAGCACAGATATATAAAGTAAAAGATAAAACTGGTTTCCGCGGTGGTCCATCCTATTATATGGAAAAAGGGTTGAATAAACGTTGGATGGGAGTATTATTCTCTATTTTAATCACAATTACTTTTGGTCTTGTATTCAATTCAGTACAATCAAATACAGTTACAATCGCTTTTCAAAACTCATTTGGTACAGATCGTCTAACAGTTGGGATAATCATGGCCATTGCTTTTGCTGCAATTATTTTTGGTGGTGTACAACGTATTGCAAAAATGGCTGAATACAAGGTGGTATTTTTAGCGGTATTATACATTGGAGTTGCATTATTTGTTGTAGTTACCAACATATCAAAAATGCCGGAAGTTCTTTCTCTTATTGTTCAAAACGCATTTGGTTTTAAACAAATAGCAGGTGGTTCAATTGGTGCAGCACTTATGAATGGAGTTAAACGCGGTTTATTCTCAAATGAAGCTGGTATGGGAAGTGCACCAAACGTTGCCGCAACAGCAACAACAAGCCATCCAGTGAAACAAGGACTGATTCAAGCATTTGGTGTATTAACGGATACATTAATCATTTGTACTAGCACTGCCTTTATTATTTTGCTGTCTGATGCATATAAACAACCGGGATTAAATGGTATTGCACTGACACAAGCAGCATTAAGTGAACACATCGGTCCTTGGGCATCGGGTTGTCTTGCTATCTTTGTTTTTTTATTTGGATTTGGTGCGTTAATTGGCAACTATTATTATGGTGAAACAAATATTCGCTTCTTACATACAAGTAAAGTGTGGTTAATGATATACAGAATAAGTGTGTTGGCTATGATTGTATTTGGTTCTGTTGCAAAGATCCAAATTGTATGGGATTTAGCGGATTTATTTATGGGCTTTATGGTTATTATTAATTTAATTGCTATTACCTTACTTTCAAAAGTAGCATTTGCGGCGTTACAAGATTATATAAACCAGAAAAAAGCTGGTAAAGATCCTATTTTTTATAAAGAAAACATTAAAGGACTTGAAAATATTGAATGTTGGGATAGTTATGAGAAAACTTCAAAAAAGAAAAGTGTGTAATAAGAAAAATATTCAGACTGCAATATGTCTGAATATTTTTCTTGGTTCTAGTGCAAATATTATTGATTATAGTAAAGAAAAAATCATTCTATATAAAGTTAATAGTACGGGGGAATATGATTAAATGATAAAGGATTCTAGCGTTCAAGTTGAGGGTCAAGAAAAAGTTTGCTTAGATCAATGGGTAGCTCATTATCGAACGTATGCAGCTAAGGGACGAAGCGCCAGTTATATTCCAGCTCTGGGGGAAATAAATGTATCGCAGTTAGGTATTTGTATAGTAAAGCCAGATGGAACAATGATAAAGTCAGGAGATTGGGAGATACCTTTCACATTACAAAGTATATCAAAAGTAATCGGTTTTATAGCCGCTTGTTTAAGTCGCGGTATTTCTTATGTATTAGAACGAGTTGACGTAGAGCCAACTGGAGATGCCTTTAATTCGATTATTCGTTTAGAGATACATAAACCAGGAAAACCTTTTAATCCTATGATTAATGCTGGAGCAATTACGATAGCTTCACTTTTGCCAGGGACATCGGTGCAAGAAAAATTAGAATCTATATACGTATTAATTGAAAAAATGATAGAGAAGCGTCCCGCTATTAATGAAATAGTATTTCAATCAGAATGGGAAACGGCTCATCGTAATAGAGCATTAGCATACTATTTAAAGGAGAACGGTTTTCTAGAATCAGATGTGGAGGAGACACTAGAGGTTTACCTAAAACAATGTTCGATTGAAATAAATACAGAAGATATTGCCTTAATAGGGCTTATACTGGCACATGATGGATATCATCCTATTCGCAAAGAACAAGTGTTCCCTAAAGAAGTAGCTAGGTTAACAAAAGCTTTAATGCTTACTTGTGGAATGTACAATGCTTCTGGAAAATTTGCTGCTTTCATTGGATTACCAGCTAAGAGTGGGGTATCCGGCGGAATTATGACACTTGTTCCCTCAAAATCTAGGAAGGATTTATCGTTCCTAGATGGATGTGGCATTGGTATTTACGGACCAGCCATTGATGAGTATGGGAATAGTTTACCAGGAATTATGTTGTTAGAACATATTGCAAAAGAATGGGATTTAAGTATATTTTAAAAAGGAGCACAGATATTTTGGTGTTAGAGCGAGTCCAAAAGTGTTCAGACCTTATATTGTGTCTGAACATTTTTGAGTTATAAAGTATCTTTCTAAAGTAGAAGAGTGTAATGAATACTCACAATCTATAATGCTTTCGTTTATATCTTATTTATCAGTTTTTGAAAAAAATAGAGTAAGTATTGTATTAATGCAAATAGGTTTGTATACTGACTGTTAGGCGAAAGTGAGAAGTGATTATTTTGAATCTTAGTAATTTAGTAAAAAAAGACATCTATATTCTCGTTTTAATGATACTTACAGTACCCTTAGTAGGTGAAATAAAGTCATTTCCTTTAAATGAAACATTTAGAATGAGCTTTGGTGCACCAACATTTTTCTTTTTTTTGTTATTGTTTCGACGAATTCCAGCATTTTTACCGGGTTTTTTAACAGCAATAGTCGTGGTAGTATTTCGTATCTCAATGGATGTCATTATAAAGGGAAATATGGATTGGCTAGCCGCTTTTCATACTCACTATCCTAGTTTTTTCTTTTATTTTACGTATTCGTATCTCTTTCATTTAGCAAAAATCAAACGTTTTTATCATCAACCACTAATGATTGGTTTGATTGGTTGCATGATTGAAATACTGTCAGACTGTGTGGAATTAATGATTCAATATTTCGTATTAAAAACATCAATCACATCCGAGGCAATAAATGAGATCATTGTTATCGCATGTTCCCATAGTTTTATAGTTCTAAGCTTTTTCAATATGATGAAATTGTATGAAGCGCAATCAAGGGAGAGACATATAAAGAAGCAAAATGAACACATGCTCATGCTTATCTCTAATTTATATGAAGATGCTGTTCATTTAAAGAAAACATTACAAGATGCTGAGAATATAACAAAAAAATCTTATGATTTATATAAAACCTTAGACTCTTTTGAGCACAAACAGATGGATTTTCAGTTTGGGGATTTAAGGCAACAGGCATTACAAATTGCTGGCGAGGTCCATGACGTTAAAAAGGATAACCAACGTATTTTTGCGGGACTTTCAAAACTAATTTCTGATGAAAGTTTTACAGATTATATGTCTGTACATGAACTAGTAAATATCATTATACGGGCAAATACGAAATATGCACGGTTGCTAGAGAAAGACATCCAATTTGTGTATAAAATTGATGGTGTGCATGCTCATTATCATATTTACACAATCTTATCTATTATAAATAATATCGTTACAAACGCTGTAGAAGCTATCCAAGGTATGGGAACCATCACAATTGACATTAATAAAGACCACCATTTTGTTGAATTTCAAATAGGCGATAATGGTCCTGGTATTTCTTCAAAATATAAAGATTCAATTTTTGAGCCTGGTTTTACTTCTAAATATGATGATTTAGGCAATCCATCGACAGGTATCGGATTATCGTATGTTAAAGAAATGGTCGAACAACTAGAAGGTGATGTTACGCTTGAGGACAGAACCGAAGGAAAAGGATCAATTTTTATAATTAGATTAGGGATTGATCATATAATTTCGAAAGGGTGATTCTATGTATTTTTATATAGTAGATGATGAAAAAGCGGTTCGCTCAATGTTGGCTCAAATTATCGAGGATGAAGATCTTGGAGAGGTTATAGGAGAAGCTGAGGATGGTTTATCTTTAGAGCAACACATGCAAACCCTTAAAAAGATTGACATTTTATTTATCGATTTGTTAATGCCGATTCAAGATGGAATAAAAACAATTCGTCAAATAAAGCCTTCGTTTAAAGGAAAAATCATCATGGTTTCTCAAGTAGAATCAAAAGAATTAATTGCTGAAGCTTATTCGCTTGGCGTTGAATACTATATTATTAAGCCAATTAACAGAATTGAAGTATTAACAGTTGTTCGGAAAGTCATTGAACGAATTCGTTTGGAAAAATCGATAAAAAACATTCAAGAATCGCTTAATATGGTATTAAAATTGGATAGTAATGCAAGTACGCAAGAACAATACCGTAATGAAAAACATTTAAATACTTTTAATCACTTTCAAAATTCCATTCATTTTCTTTTGTCTGAATTAGGAATAGCCAGTGAAAGTGGAAGTAAAGATTTAATGGATATGCTAGATTATTTATATAAATATGAACAAGATAACACGTTGGAACAAGGTTTTCCTTCACTAAAAGAGATTTTTATGAATTTAGCTCAAAAAAAACTTGGGGATTCAGCTGAAGACGCCGAATTAAAAAGGTTCATAGAAGCTTCCAAACAACGGATTCGGAGAGCGATATATCAATCATTAAACCATTTAGCTTCCCTTGGACTTACTGATTTTTTAAACCCGAAGTTCGAAAATTATGCTTCTAGATTTTTTGATTTTACTACCGTAAGGAGAAAGATGACAGAATTGAATAATGAACCAACATTACCTGCTCGTATTGATACGAAAAAATTTATTCAAGTTCTTTATTTTGAAGCAAAACGAATACACTTGGAATTAAGATGATAAACTCTTGCTCATTAGTATTTTCAATTAATAGATTGATAGTTGTTTTCATGTTATTTGTTTTATATAGTCTTTCTAAGAGTGGATTTTCCTTTATTTCATATTGATTTTAAAATCAGAAAATTCCGTATCGATTTGGTAGAAGTGTATGAACTTAGAACAAAAGAATATGTATTTTTTATTTTTTTAAACATTAATATTCATTAAAAAAAACGAGTATTTCCACAATAAAATATAAATACATAGTAAGTTGAGTTGAAAAAAGATGCTATCTTCTAGCATCTTTTTTTCTTTAAGAGGAAATATCATCGATCCTTATATTATTTGAAATTCAAATGCGGGCATATAAATAAGGGAAAAGGAGATAATATTTAACAAATTATAATTGGAAATGGTATTTTAGGTCAGAAATGTTTTTATACTAACTAGGTTATTGGTACGAAATAAGCATAATGTCTTGCTTTTCTGCTCTTTAATCTTACAGTTATTTTTTATTAAGTACATACCGTTCTTTAGAAGTCTCAATCCTAGCAGAGTATATAAATTGGGTGATAAAAATGTGGAACATAATTACTTCTTATCTTCCGGATTGGAAAGTCTTTGTACAAGCTTTTATCTTGTTTTTAATTCCGTATACTATCTCAAGATTTTTTCATTGGGTTCGTATGTCAGAGAAAGAGTGGGAAGAATGAGTTGGTGGAAGTCAAGAGACAAACAAGTGAAAAAAAATAATATTCAAAGTAAAACGAAACAAGAGTATAAACCTTCTCAAAATACAATCGTTCATTTCACAAATGATTTTGCCTCTAACTTAGAACTTATAAAGCAACAAATCGGACATAATTCTGATGTTCGTTTTCGGAAGTTTAATATTGGACGCACAGATATTCAAGCTGGGATCATTTTTGTTGATGGTCTATCAGATAAAGAGATCATTGACAAACACATTATGAAGTTACTAATGGATGATTTTTCTGATGAATATAAAAATGAATCTTCTTATGTGGAGGGGACTGTTTCAAAAGAATATATTAAAAATAAAGTTCTTACAATTAGTGAAGTAGCAGAAGTCCATTACATAAAAGATTTAATACCCAAAGTATTGATAGGTTCAACAGCTCTTTTAATTGATGGTTTAGCAGATGTGTTTATTCTTGGTACAACAAAAGCAAATAAACGAAACATTGAAGAACCAGTATCGGAGGCATTAGTCAGAGGGCCACGGGTCGGTTTTACTGAAGTATTAAGTGATAATACCTCACTTTTGCGACGACATTGTGCGGATGAGAGTTTATCATTAGTAAAGCTACCAGTAGGAGAACGTGCAAAGAAAGAGTTAGTTATCGCATTTATTAACGATCTTGCTAGTACAGAATTAGTGGAAGAAATAAAAAGTAGAATTCAGAAAATTGACATAGATAGTGTACTCGAATCTGGTTATATAGAGCAACTTATTGAAGATAATTATCTAAGTCCTTTTCCGCAGATTCAAAATACAGAACGACCTGATCGTGTTATTAGTGCTTTGATGGAAGGTCGAGTAGCTATTTTGTTAGATGGAACACCATTTGTTTTAATTGCTCCAGTTACATTTAGCATGCTGCTGCAATCACCAGAAGATTATTATGAAAGGTGGCTTCCTGGTACACTTCTCCGCTTATTACGCTTCATGACAGCTTTTGTTTCATTATTTGCTCCAGCACTGTATATTTCTTTCATTTCATTTCATCCAGGATTAATTCCCACTAAGCTCGCTATTTCTATTATCGGATCGCGAGAAGGAGTTCCTTTTCCCGCTTTAATAGAAGCGTTAATTATGGAAATAGCTATCGAAGTTTTACGAGAAGCAGGTTTACGTCTGCCTAAACCGATTGGACCGGCAATGGGAATTGTGGGCGGTTTAATAATTGGTCAGGCTGCCGTAGAAGCAGGAATTGTTAGTCCAATAATGGTTATCGTTGTTGCGGTAACAGCTATTTCTTCTTTTACTATTCCGCAATATAGTGTGGGAATTACGTTACGCATTCTTCGTTTTGTAGCTATGTTTTGTGCTGCGATATTTGGCTTGTATGGAGTTATTCTCTTCTTTCTTTTACTTTGCAGTCATTTAGTGAAACTGAAAAGTTTTGGCGTTCCTTATACCAGCCCTGCTGTTCCATATCGATTCAGTGACTGGAAAGATTTTATGGTTCGCATGCCATTAAAAATAATGAGACGTCGACCGAAAATAATGCATACCAAAAAAACTATCCGCAAAAGGTAGCTGATGACGAAAGGAAGTGACCTTCAGTGATTACTATACCTAAAGATCGAATAACAACTTCACAAGCAGTTGTTATAATTGTAAATTACATACTTGGGACAGGAATTCTCACTTTGCCCAGAGCATCTGTGGAAAAAGTGAAAACACCAGATGTATGGTTAAGTGTGATATTAGGTGGGATACTCGCAATGGTTTCAGGAGTAATTATGGTCAAATTAAGTCAGCAGTTTCCAGAAAAAACATTTTACCAATACAGTCAAGATATTGTAGGGAAATGGATAGGCAGATTGCTTAGTTTTCTTATTATAGGGTATTTTCTTACAACTTCAGCATTTCAAATTCGTTCAATGGCAGAAGTAATAAGCTTTTTTTTGCTCGAAGGAACCCCCACATGGGCTATTGTTATGCCTTTTATGTGGATAGGTCTCTATTTGATTATGGGTGGTATTAATTCAATTGCACGGATGTTTGAAATAATATTTCCTATTACTGTTTTTATTTTTTTAATCATTTCCTTTATGAGTATCGGAATATTCGAGATAGATAATCTCCGTCCCGTATTAGGTTTGGGAATTAAACCAGTGTTAGATGGGATAAAAACAACGTCTCTCGCATATACAGGTCCTGAAATTATGTTAATTCTTTTGGTATTTATGGAACAACGAAAGAAAGCAGTAAAAGCTATTTTAGTTGGAATTTCTATACCGTTAATCTTTTATGTAATAACTGTTGTAATGGTCATTGGTGCATTATCAATTGATGGGGTTGTAACAAGAACATGGCCGACAATTGACCTTATGCGCAGTTTTGAAATTTCTGGTTTGATATTTGAACGTTTTGAATCTTTACTGCTTGTAATATGGATTATGCAAATATTTGCTACCTATACGATTAGTTACTATGCAGCTGCATTAGGATTAGCGCAACTCTTTAAAAAGAGTATTCATCCGTTTATTTTTGCTTTGATTCCAATCATTTACATCATTGCTATGACTTCGAAAAATACAAATGACTTGCTTAAATTGGGGGATATGCTCGGTAATGTTGCATTATTTTTATTTGGTTTACTACCACTGCTTCTTCTTATTATTACGCGATTAAAAGGAGGAGTAGTGTGAAACATAAATTTAATTATATGCGGTTCTATTTGGCTTTGTTAGGGACGCTTTTGCTTCTATTTTTAACAGGATGTTGGAGCAGTAAAGAAGTAGAAGAGTTGAGCTTAACTGCAGGTATAGCACTAGATAAAGGGAAGGATTCAATAATTGAGAAAGAGGATGAGGAAGGAGGTTATCCTAAAAGAAACCTTATAACAGCTACTTATCAAATTGTTAGTTCGCAAGCACAAAGTAAAGGAAATGGACAACAAAAACGTTATATAAATGTTTCTGAGACTGGTGATTCCATTCATCAAATTGTTCGTGAGTTTTCATTGAAAAGAGAGAGCACAATGTTCAGCCCACATTTAAAAAACATTGTTATTAGTGATAATCTTGTACGTACATACAGTTTAGAACAATTACTTGAACAGTATCTCCGTGACAATGAAGTTCGGCTTAGCTGTATGCTCTTAATTAGCAAGGGTCTAGCGAAGGAGGTACTGGAATCAAACAAAAAAGGAGAAATCCCAGCATTTCGTTTGTCTGGAATTGCAGATAATAGAAATAGAACAACAAGGATTTTACCTCCTGTATCGCTCGCTAAATTGGAAGGAAAGATGCGGTCAGGGTCCAGTTTTCTTTTGCAAAATGTAATCTCGATACAAGGAGAAACAAAATTTGCAGGAGCTGCTGTAATTAAAGGGAAGACAAAAAAGTTGATAGGCTTTTTAAATGAACAGGAATTGGAAGGAGTAGTATGGATAAACGGAAAAAGGAATGGTGGTGTGGTAAAAACTTTTGATAAAGAATCAAAGAAACTCATTATATACGAAATAAAGTCAATAAAAAGCAAAATCATACCACATGTTAACGGAAATAATATTTCCTTTGATGTAAACATTGAATCAGAAGGGCGTTTGTCTGAAAATTGGATGCAATCAGGAAAAGATTTTGAAAATGAATTTTTTAAAAGAGAAGAAAAAGCTATTGAAAAAGAAGTAAAGCACTTAGTACATCATGTTACAAAAAAAATACAAAAAGAATATCAAGTCGATATTGCGGGTTTTGGAAACCAATTAAGAATTAAGCACCCGAGAACATGGGAGAAAGTCAAAAAAGATTGGGATCGAACATTTAGTAAAGTACCGATTAAATATCATATAAATGCAACTATACAAGATTATGGAGCATCAAGTTTAAAACGGTGAGACGTCTCAATTGACCTTATATTTACACAAAAACAAAAAGTTACGAAAATTTTAATTTGAAAATTTTTGTAACTTTTTGTTTTTTTATGTCCTTCTTATTATAGATTAAAGAAATGATTTTATTAAAAGTTCATTCTTTATCCTATACACTTCTTTTGCACTATAAAGTAAATAACAACCGTTACTAATGGTGTTTTATTTAGCGTTAGGAAAAAAAGAGGAATCGTTATATATCCTTTACAAGTTTGAATAGGAGGGAGTTTGAAGTGCAAGCGAAAGCAGTGCAAATAGAAGGGGATTTTGAAAATAAGTAATTATTAGAGGTATATGTAAGCTCTATATAGGAAGGAGAATTTTTAAATTCTATTGATAAACCCAGTAATTGTAATAGCCCTTATTTAGAATAATAATTTCAAAATCAATAAAATTTAGAGTAGAAGGAGCAAGAGCAAATTATTATGAATAAACAAATAGGATTCATCGGATGTGGAAACATGGGTATTGCTATGATAGGTGGGATGATTAAAAAAAATATAGTTTCTCCAGATCAAATAATTTGTTCAGATTTAAACGTCATTAATTTAAAAAATGCTAGTAATGAATATGGCATAACTATAACTACTAACAACAATGAAGTCGCTAACAGTGCTGACATTTTAATTTTATCAATCAAACCAGATTTATACTCATCGGTAATTAACCAAATAAAAGATCAAATAAAAAATGATGTAATCGTTGTAACTATTGCTGCAGGAAAAAGTATTAAGAGCACTGAGAATGAATTTGGTAGAAAGTTAAAAGTTGTTAGAGTAATGCCTAATACACCGGCACTTGTTGGAGAAGGAATGTCTGCGTTATGTTTTAATGAAATGGTTACAGAAAAAGATATAAAAGAGGTACTGAACATATTTAATATTTTCGGCCAGACGGAGGTCGTAAATGAAAAACTAATGGATGTTGTTACATCTATTAGTGGTTCTTCTCCAGCATATGTGTATATGTTTATAGAAGCCATGGCAGATGCTGCTGTACTTGGCGGTATGCCGAGAAAACAAGCTTATAAATTTGCGGCTCAGGCTGTATTAGGTTCTGCAAAAATGGTATTGGAAACAGGAATACATCCAGGTGAATTAAAGGATATGGTTTGTTCTCCAGGTGGAACGACGATAGAAGCTGTAGTAACGCTAGAAGAAAAAGGTTTAAGAACAGCTATCATTTCAGCTATGAAACGTTGTATGCAAAAATCTATGGAAATGTCTAGTTTAACTAGTAAGTGAGAAGCGAATTTATATAATATTTCAAATCTATTTAATGTAAAAGAAATATTATGAGGCTAGTTAATAACTAAGTAAATTTATATACAACACTAACGAGATGAACAAACCTTATTTTAAAGGGGATACAGAAAATATGAGTAATTTACTAAAAAAGAAATCCGTTACACAATTGTTAGAGCATAATCAAAGCAAGACTTTAACGAAAACATTAGGAGCATTTGATTTAATTATGTTAGGAGTAGGCTCGATAGTTGGAACAGGTGTTCTTGTCTTAACTGGATTAGTAGCAGCAAGAGATGCTGGTCCAGCAGTTATTTTTTCATTTGTACTTGCAGCAATTATATGCGGATTTATAGCATTATGTTACGCAGAAATTGCTTCTACACTCCCGGCGTCTGGTAGTGTATATACGTACTCATATGCAACAATTGGTGAGTTTGTTGCTCATCTAGTAGGTTGGTCATTGCTGTTAATATATATCGTGGCAACAGCAGCTGTCGCTGCTGGATGGACAGGCTATTTCCACAATTTAATAAAGGGATTTGGATTAGAGATACCTAAAGCTCTAGTAACGATTCCTTCGCATGGTGGTATTGTGAATCTACCAGCAGTAATTATTACATTGATATTGGCATGGATGTTATCCCGTGGTACGAGGGAAAGTAAACGAATCAATAATATAATGGTATTGATTAAAATTGGTATGATTTTATTGTTTATTACAGTTGGTATATTCTATGTAAAACCAACGAACTGGATACCAATTGCACCATACGGTTTAAGTGGGATTTTTACGGGTGGAGCAGCTATTTTATTTGCTTTTACGGGTTTTGATATATTAGCAACTTCAGCAGAAGAAGTAAAAGATCCGAAACGTAATCTTCCCATCGGTATTATTGCATCATTAATCATATGTACAATTATTTATATTATGGTATGCCTTGTTATGACAGGAATGGTTTCCTATAAAGAATTAAATGTTCCTGAGGCAATGGCTTATGTAATGGAAGTTGTAGGACAAGGGAAAGTCGCTGGTGCAATTGCTGCAGGTGCTGTAATTGGCCTTATGGCTGTTATTTTTTCAAATATGTATGCGGCAACACGAGTATTCTTTGCAATGAGTCGTGATGGATTGTTACCGAAATCATTTGCGAAAGTTAATAAGAAAACTGGAGCACCCACTTTTATAACTAGATTGTCAGGAATAGGGAGTTCTATAATAGCTGGGTTTATTGATTTGAAAGAATTGGTTAATTTAGTTAATATAGGTAGTTTGGTGACGTTTGCGTTAGTTTGTCTATCAGTTATTATTCTCCGTAAATCTCACCCAAATTTAAAACGTGGATTTATGGTACCTTTTGTACCTGTATTACCAAGCGTTTCAATTGTTTGTTGTGTGTTTTTAATGCTAAATTTACCGTTAAGAACATGGTTGTACTTTAGTATTTGGATTACTATTGGGGCGGTCATATATTTCTTTTATTCGATAAAACACAGTAATTTAAATGAGGAAACGATCTCGAAATTACATGATAAAATTGCGAGATAATAATGATAGAAAATTTTATTAATAATCATATTGATAGTTGAGTAAAATAGAAACAGTTTTTTGACATTTAGCAAGAAATAAAATGAAAAATCCTAGGACAGCTGAGTGCCTTTTTTAGAAACCTTGCCTGTTTTTCATGATTTAAAACTAATAAGGAGAGGAAAGTATGAGTGAATTGCATTTTATGAGTCTAGAAGAACTGGATAATGAATTAGAAAAAGATGACAGTGGTATTTATTTTATTAAAGATTATAATGACAATATTATTTATATAGGCAAGGCTTTTAGTATAAAAAGTAGAGTATTAGCTCATTTTAATAGTTATTCCAATATTAAGGAATATGTACATTTATTTAATAAAGTAGCGTATCTCATTGAAGATAGTTTGTTAAAACGCTCATTGTTACAAGTTACTTATATGATTAAATATAAACCAGTATTAAACAAAGAAGTCCAAAAAGAATTCCCAGAGTTATATACTCAATACATTAAGCAAACAAATAAAAAATCCATGTTGTTAGAAATTGATGAAGCTAAAGAAAAAAGGGATGAGTTAAAGAATAGATTAGTAAAATTAGTGGGTGGAAAAACTATGTTTTATGACATAATTTCTCTGTTAAACAATGGATATAACTATCATGTCCTCGCAAAAGTATTGAGCATAGAACTTCAAACTTTAATTATAATGAAAGAACACCGAAACAAATTCCCGATACCACATAATTATAAGAGAACAATCAAGCATCAAGATATAATGTATGCTTTATCTGGAAAAAAGAATTTAAGTACGTCAAGGTTAAACACTTAACTTTAAAGTAGTAAATTCGTTGCTTTTGTAGCTTTTGTTGTTATATTGAAATGCAATGTACATTTGTGTTTCAAATTTAATTGGTGGAATAAGGGGAGAGAAAGAGTTCCCATAAAAGTACTAGAAGAAATTAGGTTGCTCATGCTTAAATAGCATAATTAGGCACATGTTATTTATAAATATATTGGAAGTGCAATTATAAATATTCAAAGATACAAAAGTAATACAAATGAAATTCTTACTTCTGCTACTACAAGTACTATTGAGCAAATGAAGTATGAAATTGCTTTTGAACTAGGATTCACACTGGGACCTGATACATCATCATCTGTAAATGGTTCGATCGGTGGAGAGATTACAAAACGCTTAGTTCGAATGGCTGAAAAACAGTTAACAGGTCAATACAGATTACACTAAGAAAATAATCCGTATATATATATATGGATTATTTTTCCTTTAATTTACAAAAAAAATAAATTTTGAAATTGAAAAAACATCTCAGATTCCTTTGTAATAACCTTTTGTGGTCGCTTTAATGTAATAGGTATCGAAAGAAGATTTGTTCAATACAAGCGATGTATGAGCCCTTAAAAGAGTTTTGATGTTATTTGTAATTTTAATTCCATAATACTTAAGCCAATATAATAAAATGTTTTATGTCTAAATCGATATAAGGTAATGATTATTAAGAGATATTTCTTTTTTTATAGAATAAGTAAAACTAATGTTGCGACCAGTAATATAATGCCATTTTTTTGAATATTCCATTCGTTATTTTTAGTTGATGAAAAGACCTTTCTCTCAATTAAAAGTTTAATTGAGTACTTGAATTTCCTTCACCTTGTACTTTTCAAAGCATAGTGCTTCAAAAATAGCCTTATCACTTTCAGCTGTTTCCAATTTTATGACTTCGTTATTATCTTTTTTTAAATTTGGAACGAAGTGGTTTTTCAGTTTCACATTTAAATTAGCAGTATTTATTTTTGGAATTCAATTTGTATAAGTGATTGAATTGGAACTTTGTCTGTTGTTTCTTGCGGTGGTACAGTATCTCCTGTAACTTTCGCTGTATTTTAAATCTTTTTCCAGCTTGGTCCTCGCATTGACTACCACTGTATTTTGTAGTACTTCACTGTTTTCACAAGTTCAATAATATATCTTGTAGAATTAAGAAAAGAACTTAGTGTATTTCCTTTACTTATCTACTCTGATATTTAGATGCTAACTACAACTTAAATAATATATGATTTTTATAAAAAAGATATAGTAATATTTTGTTGTGAATTGTACTAATTTGATATTTTATAGTATTATTTGTCGTGAATTATATGTAACAGAATATATTTTATGGATCTATAAAGGAGAATGTAATGAATACTTCCATCGATATACAACACTTGTGTGATCTTGCACATAAAGCATTTAATGCCCCTGTGCATATTTTGTCTACAGACAGAAAAATTTTATATCATTCTACATCTGATAATGTTTGTAGTCCTTTTTATGCTTCAAAAGAAGAACATCTTACTGATATTTATCAAGAAAACGATCCCTGTAACTTGCCACTTTTCCGAAGTAACAACTATCTTGAAAATTTTGTTCTAATTCATATAGAAAATCATGATGATATTAAAGGGACAATTATAATCGGTCCTACTATACATTCAAAAGATTCAGATGATATGATCATAAAATTTCAGAAAGAATTTAAATCAAATGATAACATTCAAGAAAGACTTGCCTATTATCAGTGTTTATCTGAGATT
Source organism: Bacillus cereus group sp. MYBK101-2 (assembly GCF_051918845.1). Taxonomy (NCBI): domain Bacteria; kingdom Bacillati; phylum Bacillota; class Bacilli; order Caryophanales; family Bacillaceae; genus Bacillus; species Bacillus cereus group sp. MYBK101-2. The sequence continues at coordinate 92,226 of NZ_JBQAIE010000006.1, forward strand.
AAAAAAACTACATTAATTGATATGGGAATTTTATTACATTACATGATTTTCAATGAAAAGTTAGATGTAGATATTGTCTTGGAAAAAAATAAAGTACTAGAGGAAGTTCCTAATAAAATTGTGAAACCTGATTTATATATTTTAAAACGCCGACAAAACAAACCTAAAACGCACAATATGGCATTAGTAAATGATTTCTTTTCGACTATCAAAGAAGGGAATAAAAAAAAGTTAATACAGTATATGTATGCGGTTTCGCAAGAAGATGTTGAACTTATGCTAATAGAGGATCCGCTCAGGAATCAAAAAAACCTTGGAATTATTGCGATTACCTTAGCCACTCGATATGCAATAGAAGGAAACCTGCCACCAGATATTGCTTTTGCTCATAGTATTTTATATATACAAACCCTAGAACAATTAGATAATGTAGAATCTGTAAAGCGATTGTCAGGGGACGCTTTACGTACCTTTGCAGATCGTGTGAAAGAATACAATGCAAAAAAGTATTCTTACGCGGTTACTACATGTATAAAACATATTAATAAAAATGTTTACGATGGAATATCTCTGAATGAACTTGCTAATCATTTAGAAATTACGCCTACTTATCTGTCTAAACTATTTAAAAAAGAAATGGGAATTACTTTGAGCGAATATATTCAAAGGGAACGAGTGGAAGAAGCAAAAAAATTATTAACACTCACTACTTATTCGTTATCAGATATCTGTGCGTGGCTTAACTTTAATGACCAAAGTTATTTTATAAGAGTTTTCAAAAAAATCACTAGTATGACTCCTAGGCAGTACCGTGAAAAATATACAGTAATATAAGCTTGTTATATACTGTCTCCAATGTAAAGACTTAAACAGGGGTATAAGTATCCCAAAAAATGAAAATTCACTAACCATTATTTTGTTAAAGGAAATAAAAAGATAGAAGGCTGCAAAGTGCTCCAAGGAAACTTTGCAGCTTTTTTGTAATTTAAAACCTATGTTTATAACGATGATAAGTTTATAGACTAATATCTTCATACTAAATATTTATTAATTATTATATTAGGATGTTTTTTGAAAAAATCAACAATATAACATATATTACTAAATATATCTACATGTTATGCAATTATACATAACTAAATAAAGGTAAAAAAGTATAAAAAGACCTATTATATTATTCTATAAGTATTTTTTCTAAAATAAAATTTCTTGGTTGAGCTAAAATAGTTATTTTTAATCGTATACACATTAATTTGTAATCATTCCAATTACAGAAATGAAATTTACGAATAACTATATTTATATAATTTTTTTCGGGGCATATTTTTATTTAACAGTAAATTATCGAGCTTAATCGACAAAATTTTTCTATTTACGCATTAAAAATTTAATGTTTTAATGAACAACATAACTGGTATGACCAGACAGAAAGGAGAAGGTTACGCTAATAGGAATTATAGTGAAGTTGTAAGTAACATTATGTCGTTAATAATTTTCTAAATAGTCAATTTGTTTATAGGAGGTCAAGAATCAAATTGGTAATAAACGTGTTCTAAGTTTCTGCATAACAAAAGTGAAGTTATTCCGCAATAAAAGTATAAGCAATGTACAGTATAATTTCATCTTTCGTTGTCTAGTAAGGAGTTTGCTGACAAAACTAAGAGGGATATTATCAAATTGAAATTAAACAATGTTATGACAAGATTAACTGTAAGCATTGGTTTATTGATCCTCACGATTCTGTAAGTTAAACCGCAACTTTAGGAAAGAATTAATAATTTACTACTCATAAGGTGCCTGATTCAAATATAGTTAATAAATTTTTGTTATTTATATTTTAAAAAATAGAGTATCGAAATGAGAGATAAATAAAATCCTTACATCCTATTAGAAGTAAAAAACAACGATATTAACGTATCTGAAAGATTTCTCCTTCTTATCCAGTTTACAAAGAGAGCGGTCGTACAAGTTATATGAATTAAGTTATAAAAACAATGGTAAAGGAGTGTACGGAATGAAAACTAAAATAATGACAGGATTATTAGTCACATCCATTGTAACTGGAGCAACTATTCCTATCAATACTCTCGCAACACCAATCGTTCAAGCGGAAACTCAACAGGCAGGCATGGATATTTCCTCTTCATTACGAAAATTAGGTGCGCAATCTAAATTAATCCAAACGTATATTGATCAATCTTTAATGAGTCCTAATGTACAGCTAGAGGAAGTCCCAGCTTTAAATACGAATCAATTCCTAATCAAACAAGATATGAAGGAATGGTCATCGGAACTCTATCCACAGTTAATTCTATTAAATTCAAAAAGTAAAGGATTTGTAACAAAATTTAATAGTTATTATCCGACATTAAAATCGTTTGTAGACAATAAAGAAGATAGAGAAGGGTTTTCGGATAGACTTGAAGTACTTCAAGAAATGGCTATGACGAATCAAGAAAATGCGCAACGACAAATCAATGAATTAACAGATCTTAAATTACAGCTTGATAAAAAATTAAAAGATTTTGATACTAATGTGGCAACTGCGCAAGGCATACTAAGTACAGATGGAACAGGAAAAATAGATCAGTTAAAAAATGAAATATTAAATACCAAAAAAGCAATTCAAAATGATTTACAGCAAATTGCATTAATACCAGGGGCTTTAAATGAGCAGGGATTTGCTATATTCAAAGAAGTTTATAGTCTTTCAAAAGAAATTATTGAACCAGCTGCTCAAGCAGGGGTGGCAGCGTATAACAAAGGAAAAGAAATTAACAACTCTATTCTAGAAGCGGAGAAAAAAGCGGCGCAAGAAGCGACAGAACAAGGTAAAACTGCTCTAGAGATTGAATCAGCAAAAAAAGCAGCTCGTGAAGCAATTGAGAAAAGCAAACAAGGTGAAATAGCAGCCGCAGCCGCAGCAAAAACACAAGAGTATGACCTGATGAAGGTCATTGATACCGAAAAGATTAAGAAAACATTTGGCGTTTTTGCTGAAGTAAATAAATTAACAGCAGAACAGCGAGCATATTTAGATGATTTAGAGAAACAAAATCAAAAAATATATGATTTAACAACGAAATTATCAATAGCTGATTTACAAAAATCAATGCTTCTTCTTACACAAAATGATTTGCATACGTTTGCAAATCAAGTAGATGTAGAACTTGATCTACTAAAGCGCTATAAAGAAGATTTAAATCTAATAAAAAATAGCATTACAAAATTATCTACTAATGTTGATACAACTAACGAGCAGTCTCAAAAAGATACATTAAGACAATTAAAAAATGTAATAAGTTACCTTGAAGAGCAAGTATATAAATTTTGATATTACGTTTTAGTAATCTACAAAGAGTATAAGCATATAGCGAAAGAAGGAGAATAGTCATGAAAAAATTTCCATTCAAAGTACTAACTTTAGCTACATTAGCAACTGTTATAACTGCTACTACCGGTAACACTATTCATGCATTTGCACAAGAAACGACCGCTCAAGAACAAAAAGTAGGCAATTATGCATTAGGCCCCGAAGGACTGAAGAAAGCATTGGCTGAAACAGGGTCTCATATTCTAGTAATGGATTTATACGCAAAAACAATGATTAAGCAACCAAATGTAAATTTATCTAATATCGATTTAGGCTCAGAGGGGGGAGAGTTGCTCAAAAATATTCACCTTAATCAAGAGCTGTCACGAATCAATGCGAATTACTGGTTAGATACAGCGAAGCCGCAGATTCAAAAAACTGCTCGTAATATTGTAAATTACGATGAACAATTTCAAAATTATTACGACACATTAGTAGAAACTGTACAAAAGAAAGATAAGGCAGGTCTAAAAGAGGGCATAAATGATTTAATTACTACAATCAATACAAATTCAAAAGAAGTTACAGATGTGATTAAGATGCTACAAGACTTCAAAGGAAAACTATATCAAAATTCTACAGATTTTAAAAATAATGTTGGTGGTCCAGATGGGAAAGGTGGATTAACTGCAATATTAGCAGGTCAACAGGCAACGATTCCACAACTTCAAGCTGAAATTGAGCAACTTCGTTCTACTCAGAAAAAACATTTTGATGATGTATTAGCATGGTCAATTGGTGGTGGATTGGGAGCAGCTATTTTAGTTATTGCAGCTATTGGAGGAGCGGTAGTTATTGTTGTCACTGGCGGTACAGCAACACCAGCTGTTGTTGGTGGACTTTCAGCTCTTGGAGCAGCTGGTATCGGTCTAGGAACTGCGGCTGGTGTTACAGCATCTAAGCATATGGACTCCTATAACGAAATTTCTAACAAAATCGGAGAATTAAGTATGAAAGCAGATCGTGCTAATCAAGCAGTTCTTTCGCTTACTAACGCGAAAGAAACATTGGCATATTTATACCAGACTGTAGATCAAGCGATATTGTCTCTAACAAATATTCAAAAGCAATGGAATACAATGGGCGCAAATTATACGGATTTACTGGATAATATCGATTCTATGCAAGACCACAAATTCTCTTTAATACCAGATGATTTAAAAGCTGCTAAACAAAGTTGGAATGATATTCATAAAGATGCAGAATTCATTTCAAAAGATATTGCTTTTAAACAGGAGTAGAACTGAAATTTAAAACCTAAATTGGAGGAAAATGAAATGATAAAAAAAATCCCTTACAAATTACTCGCTGTATCGACGTTATTAACTATTACAACTGCTAATGTAGTTTCACCAGTAACAACTTTTGCAAGTGAAATTGAACAAACGAACAATGAAGATACGGCTCTTTCTGCAAATGAAGCGAGAATGAAAGAGACCTTGCAAAAGGCTGGATTATTTGCAAAATCTATGAATGCCTATTCTTATATGTTAATTAAGAATCCTGATGTGAATTTTGAGGGAATTACCATTAATGGATATGTAGATTTACCTGGTAGAATCGTACAAGATCAAAAGAATGCAAGGGCACATGCCGTTACTTGGGATACGAAAGTAAAAAAACAGCTTTTAGATACACTGAATGGTATTGTTGAATACGATACAACATTTGATAATTATTATGAAACAATGATAGAGGCGATTAATACAGGGGATGGAGAAACTTTAAAAGAAGGGATTACAGATTTACGAGGTGAAATTCAACAAAATCAAAAGTATGCACAACAACTAATAGAAGAATTAACTAAATTAAGAGACTCTATTGGACACGATGTTAGAGCATTTGGAAGTAATAAAGAGCTCTTGCAGTCAATTTTAAAAAATCAAGGTGCAGATGTTGATGCCGATCAAAAGCGTCTAGAAGAAGTATTAGGATCAGTAAACTATTATAAACAATTAGAATCTGATGGGTTTAATGTAATGAAGGGTGCTATTTTGGGTCTACCAATAATTGGCGGTATCATAGTGGGAGTAGCAAGGGATAATTTAGGTAAGTTAGAGCCTTTATTAGCAGAATTACGTCAGACCGTGGATTATAAAGTAACCTTAAATCGTGTAGTTGGAGTTGCTTACAGTAATATTAATGAAATGCACAAGGCGCTTGATGATGCTATTAACGCTCTTACTTATATGTCCACGCAGTGGCATGATTTAGATTCTCAATATTCGGGCGTTCTAGGGCATATTGAGAATGCAGCTCAAAAAGCCGATCAAAATAAATTTAAATTCTTAAAACCTAATTTAAATGCAGCGAAAGAAAGTTGGAAAACATTACGAACAGATGCTGTTACATTAAAAGAAGGAATAAAGGAATTAAAAGTGGAAACTGTTACTCCACAAAAATAGGGAAATATTAATTCTGTTGTAAAGTGAACTAAAACATAGAAAGTCTATGATTACACTGTTAAACAGAAAAGTAATAATTAATAAATCCTTATATAACAGAAAGGCGGAGTCTCATTAAAGACTTCGCCTTTCAATTATATAAGTATGATTCGAATAAAAAATAAGCTTGTAGTTTCATTGCTTTTTTAAATTTGCAACAGAATCGGTTAATTTGAAGCAGGTTATATACATTTTCTTTAATACTTAATGATTTGAAGGCTGCTAAAGAAAGTTCAAACGATAGTGATAAAAGATGTAGAACTTATTTTGAAAGACATCGCTTTTTAAGAAGATTAGAACTTGAAACCATACTCTATAGAGGAGGAATACGAAATGATGAAAAAAATCCCTAATAAACTACTCGCTGTATCAGCGTTTTTAACTATAACAACTACTTATGCAGTCATACCACTAGAAACTTTTGCAATTGAAATTGAACAAACGAACAATGAAAATATATCTCTTTCAGCAAATGAAGAACAGATGAAAAAAGCTTTGCAAGATGCTGGTTTATTTGCAAAAGCTATGAATGAATATTCTTATTTGCTAATTCATAATCCAGATGTGAGTTTTGAAGGAATAACTATTAATGGAAATGCAGATTTACCTAGTAAAATTGTACAAGATCAAAAGAATGCAAGAGCACATGCTGTTACATGGAATACACAAGTAAAAAAACATCTTTTTGATACATTGACAGGCATTATAGAATACGATACAAAATTTGAAAATCATTATGAAACATTAGTAGAGGCGATCAATACTGGAAATGGAGATACTTTAAAAAAAGGGATTACAGATTTACAAGGAGGAATTCAACAAAATCAAAAGTCTGCAAAAGCATTAATAGAAGAATTAATTCAATTAAAAAATGCTATTGGAGAAGATGTTAGAACATTTGGAAGTCATAAAGAGACATTGCAATCGATTTTAAAAAATCAAGGTGCTGATGTGGAGGCGGACCAAAAGCGTCTAGAGGACCTTTTAGGACAAGTAAAATATCAGAAAGACATAGAATCTAAGGGGTTAGACATGGTGAAAATCCCTTTTATTCCAACCTTGATTGCTGGTGGCATAATGATAGGTGATGCAAGAGGTAAGTTAGGTTGGCTAGAACCTGAATTAGCAAAATTACGTCAGACTGTAGATTATAAAATAACATTGAATCGTATAGTTGGAGTTGCATTTCATAATATTAGTGATATGCATAGTATGCTTGATAGTGCTATCACTGCTCTTACTTATATGTCTACACAATGGGAGGATTTAGATTCTCATTATTCGGGTGTACTGGGACATATTGATAAAGCTGATCAAAAAGCTGATCAAAATAAATATAAATTCTTAACCCCTAGCTTGAATGCAGCGAAAAACAGTTGGAAAACATTAAAAACAGATGTTGTCACTTTGCAAGAAGGGATAAAAATTGCAGAGAAAAAAGAACAGGATTTTTTGAATCAGCTTCGTCCATCAAACGTTTTCTACTTTTATAAAAAAATTCATAACGCATACACTTTTGAAATAAAGACTGGAACAAATGCGCCAAATGCGTCTTATAAAGTTATGAATTTAACTAAAAACACTGTTCATAATATGTGGAGTGGAGGGGCTAATACTAACATGTGGGCTGATTGGCTTTCATTCAATCCAAATGATGAATTTGCGGTAGTAGCAGTAGTGGATGGTAAAGAATATGTTGTGTATAAAGACAAAGTACAAAATATAATGAACTGAATCTGAAAAGTAACGAAGTAATTGGAGCTGGACAATAAACTGGACACCAAGTTAATTGAAAAATCTCCTTATATCCTAGAATACTTTGCACAAGAAAAAGAATTTGTTCAACGAAAAAGTAAATATTGAACCAAGGAGTTAGTTGTATTATGTGTATGGTTTTAACAAAAGGTTTCAAGTGCTTTACTCATACAATTATGTAGTTATCCTGAAGTATCTACAGGTGTTCTAATCAACTCTTAAGATCCTAAGTGGAGTAATTTTATACAAAATTAAGTGAACGTTTTTGTACATAGATTAGTTGACGTTTATATAGGCTTTTTCTAGTTTTAAAGATAGTTTTGTTTTTTGTGTTATTTTTCAAAAATTACAGATGAAATTTCTATATTCATGAACTTAGCGCATAATGATTGTTCGATGAAACGACATACCACGTCCCTTAGAGTTTTAGACATATTAAGATAACTTAAAGAAAAAGATAATAGTAGTCAACGGTTACTATTATCTTTTTTGAACTATTTTTCATTAAAATATCTCATCTGCTGTGCCCCTTATTTACTTTTCTAGATTTTATCCTAGTTTAAAATTTATGCATTTGAACTGTTTATACAATTTGTAGGATTTTTAGCTTTTTTGTCGAATGCACTTAATGCAAGGAGGGACATTACATGATTATTAAAGATTATTTCATCAACCTTTCTATTTTTTCTTTATTAGTTAGCGCAGCAATATTTATTCAAGTGTTTACAATTAATTCTAGTCGATATTTCGAAAAGCTCTATGGAGGGATTATTGCAGTTACGTTAATGTTCTTTTCTTTTCCATACATGGGATTTTCCTACGATCTTCGAGTTGTTCCTCTTATTCTATCTTTTATTTACTTTGGTCGTATTGCTGGTTGGATTACGTTAATTAGCATAATTTTAATGCGTATCTTTTTCACTGGAGGGTATTGGGAACCTCCTGTGATTGCTTATTTAGGTATGGGGATTCTATTTTCTACTTTTAAAACTTATTTTAAAAAACTACATCCTTTTAAAAGTGCATCTTTATATTTTTCTGTTTTTATTGGAATAAAGTGGTTAGTTGGCGTATTATTTAATACTACATTACTTTACACAGGAGGCTTATTATATATAGCGTTAGGACTTTTAATTGGGCTATTTCTTATGGAAGCCTACCAGAGATTGTATTATTTAACCCAGGACTTATCTAAAATAAATCGAGAATTAAAAAAATCGAAGCAAGAACTTGCAGATACCGTACATGAGCTTCAAGGAGGAATTTTTAAATTTAAAAAAGTGGGTAAGCACTTTATACACACTTTATGTGATGGACAGTTTTATTATCAAAACGGATTTTATTCTGAACAGGTGGTAGGAAAAAGCTTACGTACTATTGATGCTTCTATTGTTCCTCCACATTTAGTTCCACAATTGATGAAGTACTATCTTCAGGCATGGGAAGGAAACGAAATTATATTTGAATTACCTTGGCCAAATGATAAAACTATTATTCTTATTGCGCTTAGGCCGATTAAACGAAATGGACAAGTTATTGAAGTTGTTGGTTCTACAGTTGATATAACTGAAAGGAAAAAGGTAGAATCAGAATTAAGCGCTACCAAAGAATTATTAGAATCATTTATAAAGCACAATCTAGATGCTATTACCATTTCTGATCGAGAAGGGCATATTTTACAAGCTAATAAAGCTTATGAAAAGATATTTGGGTGGTCATCACAAGAAATCATAGGTAAGAGATTACCGTGTGTACCAGATTTTTTAATGGAAGAATCGCTTGAAAATATTCGGAAAATTCTAACAGGTGAATCGGTAGTTACTAGATTAGAAACTGTTAGACAACGGAGCGATGGGAGTCTTCTTGATATTAGTCTGACAGTTTCTCCTATACTAGATGTAAGAGGAAATGTAATAGCTTTATCAGCAATATGTAGAGACATCTCTGAAAGAAAACAAGCAGAAAGAGAACGGCATCGATTACACCAGCAATTAAGAGATAGTGAAATGAAGTACCGTGCACTAATCGAACAAGCAACTGATGCGGTATATGTAGTAGAGCTGAATGAAGATAATGTTCCAAGTCGATTTATTGAGGTAAACCCTGTTGGGTGTAGAAGATTTGGATATAGTAGAGAAGAGTTGCTCTCATTATCATTTTCAAATATAGTACCACAAGATTCTCAAATAATCGTAAGGTTATTAGAAAAAATTAAAAAGGGACAAACTTCCTTCACTTTGCAAGATGAATATGTTTTTCCAACAGGAAAAGTAATAACAACTGAGTTTAGTGTTCGTGTTTTTAACTTAAATGGGAAAAAAGTTTTCCTAAGTATTTCTCGTGATATCACTGAACGGCTAAAAACAGAAGAATTATTACGAAAATCTGAAAAACTTGCTGTTGTAGGACAATTAGCGACTGTAATGGCTCATGAGATTAATAATCCATTAACTGCAATGAAAGGGTTCATGCAATTACTAAAATCAACGGAAAATGAGAATAATCAGGGTTATATTAATATAGTATCATCAGAGATTGAGCGTATAGAGAGCATAACAACTGAATTTATGGCGGTAGCCAAACCACAGGTGGTAAAAATGCAACCTAATAATATTAGTGTGCTAATGGATCAAGTTTTAATGCTACTACAACCTCAAGCAATGATGCATAATATAAAATTTAGAATCGATCTTAACCCTGGTATTCCATTGATTTCATGTGAAGGAAATCAATTAAAACAAGTATTTGTTAATATATTAAAAAATGCAATTGAATCTATGCCGATGGGAGGAGAAATTCTCATTCAATTAAATATACTTGATAATAATCAATTAAGCATTCGTTTTATCGATCAAGGGTGTGGGATTCCAAAAGAACGTATACCATACCTCGGAGAACCTTTTTATAGTATTAAAGAAGAGGGGATTGGCTTAGGGTTAATGATCTGTTATAAAATTATTGAAACACATCAGGGAAAGATATTTATTGAGAGTGAAATGAATACGGGGACTATAGTTGAAGTCACTCTTCCTATTTGTACACTTCAAAATTAATATATTCTTTTACTGAAATTTTTTAAGAAACCATACAGAATGTAATGCTAATGTTACTTAATGAAATAATAAAGAGAAGAACACTGGTAAATGTACCCGATAGAATAGACACTTGAAAAAGCTTGTTATAAAAACATCCTTTCTTTAGAACCAAAAGAAAGGATGTTTTTAATATTGTAATTATGCTCGAAAAAATTTCTGGTTTTTACTTTTAATACATTTTTTAACTAATTTTGGTTAAGTTATTTTCAAAGACGTTATTATTAATTCAATAAGTATACTTACATATCACCATCCCTAATTTTAAAAATAGCAATTTCCTGAAAACTATATAGTTTCTTTTTGAAAGGAAGGGTATTATCAATTGAAACCGTATGAAAGAGTATCTGTTTACTCTATAGAATCTTTACAGGAGTTAATGAAATTACTAAAAAAATCTAAAGATTTTATAACGTTGGAAATTGCTTCTAATAATTCCTCTATAGTCATTTCATATTTTAGAACATTAATCGATATAAATATATTTCATGAAGAGGTTTTAACTTATATAAAAGAGAAGAGCTTCGATTCATTACAAGATATTCGGTCTGTCTTACCCTTTGAAAATTCAAAAATAACAAATCAAATGGAAGATATTCAGGATAGTATTTTAAACGGCTATATACTTATTCAGTTCGATACAGATGAATCAAATGGCTTGTTAATAAATGTGTCAAAGAAAGAAAAAAGAGATATTACAAAAGCTGAAATTGAATACAATATTGTGGGTCCGCAAATCGCATTTGTCGAAGATTTAGATGTAAATTTAAATTTAGTACGTAGAAAGCTCCCAACACCTTATTTACAAATGAAGGAATTGAAAGTAGGCTCTCTCTCTAACACAACTGTTGCGATTGTATTTATTGAGGGAATTGTAAATGATCAAAATCTACAAGAAATTATAAAAAGGGTAAGTCAAATAAAAACAGACCATGTTTTGGATAGTACTTATTTGATGCAGTTAATTGCAGACAACCCAAATTCTATATTCCCTCAATTTTTGAATACAGAACGTCCGGACCGTGTGGCAGCTGTATTAGCAGAAGGGAAAATTGCACTTTTTGTAGATGGCTCGCCTTATGCCATCACTCTTCCAACAACATTAATTGACTTTTTTTCTACGACAGAAGATTACACCATGCCTTGGATTATTGCCTCTTTTTTTCGTCTATTAAGGCTTTTTGCTTTTATGTTTTCTGTCTTAACGACTCCATTATATGTTGCAATCTTAACATATCATTACGAGCTTATTCCAAAAGAACTTCTTGAAACGTTAATCATATCGAGAAGTAAAGTACCTTTTCCTCCATTAATTGAAGCGCTTTTTTTAGAAATAACGATTGAATTACTGAGAGAAGCGGGGGCACGTTTACCAACTAAAGTGGGTCTAACTGTCGGTATAGTAGGTGGTATTGTAATTGGACAGGCATCGGTAGAGGCAAGTCTTACAAGTAACGTATTAATCATCATTGTTGCACTTTCAGCTCTTAGCTCATTTACAGCACCAATATATCGAATTGGTAATACAATTCGAGTAATTCGTTTTCCTTTTATAATATCTGCACACCTGCTGGGCTTATTAGGAATTGTTTTAACAAGTTCTTTCCTTTTAGCACGCTTATTACGTACAGAATCATTAAGACGTCCTTATTTGTTTCCTTTTTATCCTACACGCCCTACAGATTGGAAAGACAGCATTATCCGTTTGCCAATCTCAACGATGTTCCGACGCCCAATTTTTTCAAGATCTAAACAGCGTTTTCGTTTTAATCCAGAAGAGGTAGAGAAAAATAAAATCAAATCACGAAATGATTTTGATGATTGAAATTAACAGGGAGGAGCATTATGAAACAGATCCCAATTGAGTATCAAGTCTCTCCATATATGGTGTTTTTTTTAATTATTACTATACAGATGGGGGTTGGTATGCTTGGTTTTGAAAGGATTAGTGCAAAATTAGTTGGAAATGATGCGTGGATTAGTACGCTGCTTTTTGGAATATCTGTTAATCTTATGATTTGGATCATATATCAGATTTTAAATCAGGGTAATGGAGATATCATTGCAATCAATCAAGACGTACTTGGAAAATGGATTGGTGGATTGTTCAACTTCATTTTTTTATCCTATATTGTATTGTTAGGTGCAACAACACTACATACTTATATCGAAGTAGTACATGTTTGGATGTTTCCTTCCATTTCATCTTGGGTTATAGCGGGGACTTTTTTAGGCTTATGTTATTACATTGTGACTGGAGGATTTCGTGTAGTTGTTGGAATTGGTTTCTTTGGAATCGTGATCCCAAGCACTCTAATCTTCACATTTTTTTATCCTTTGCAGTATGCAGATTTTCAAAATTTATTTCCAATTGCACAGCATTCATTCCTAGAAATTATGAAAGGAATGAAAGGAAATATGTTTAGTTTTTTTGGATTTGAAATGTTATTGTTGTACTACCCATTTATTAAAAAGGCAAGAACGTCTCAAAAATATGCGCACTATGCAAATTTAGTAACGACTATTGTCTACACATACCTTATGATTTTAACTCTTGCGTTTTTTAGTGAAAAACAACTAGCGAGCGCAATATGGGCATATTTAAGCATGATTAAAATTATACAATTTCCCTTTATAGAGCGGTTTGAATACATTATTGTTTCTGTTTGGGCTTTTTTTATATTACCTAACGTTTCCTTTACATTATGGGGAGTAAGTCGTGGTATAAAAGAGGCACTGGGAATAAAGCAAAAATATGTTTTGCCAGTTATCATCCTGTTCATCTTTGTTTTATCATTTTTCTTGAATAACCGTAATAAAATTAACTTATTAAATACTTGGACAGGTCAAATTGGCTTTGTATATATATATGTATACCTACCTGTATTATGGCTAATTCAAACCGCCAAAATAAAGTTAAGGAGATAAACATGAAGCGATGGATACTTTTCCTTATAGTAAGTGTCTTCTTAATAGGGTGTGCTAAAACGAAAATTGTGGATGACATTGACTTAGTTCAAGTTGCGGCATATGATACTGAAGCAAAAGGTAAGCTAAAAGGAACCTTTGCGATTTCAGCTTATAAAGGAGGCGGGGAAGGTGAAACGAAAATCTATTCAGCATCAGGCCAGACTGGTAGAGAAGTTCTTGCAAGAGCATCCGAAAAGTCTTCTGGACCTCTAGAGTTGGGGCAATTGCGTGTTATTATATTTAATGAAAAAATAATTGAAAAGGGAATGCAGGAAATTTTAGAGACTTTGAACCGAAATCCTAGTGTAGGAAATGCAATTTATTTAGCAATTACAAATGTAAAAGGGGAATCATTATTAAAGGGGAACTATTCTAAAGAAAAAGAAATTGCTTCCTATCTATCCTCTTTACTGGAGCAAAATATGGACAATGGAACGCAACCAAAAACAAATTTTTTTATGTTTTTAAATCAACTTAATGATGATGCGAGAGATTCTTATTTACCGATGATATCTAAAAAAGGTAACGTGTTGGAGTTAGATGGAATAGCACTTTTTAAAAGATGTAAAATGGTTGATAAAGTGAACCCTAAAGATTTATTTGTATTTAAATTGTTGACAGATAATTTTAAACAAGGTACATACCAATTCAAACTACCTGGTTCTTCAAATACGTACGCCACGATAGAGAATATAAAGGCTAGAACAAAATATAAGATGGCGGGAAATAGTAAGCATCCATTCGTAAATGCTTATATTCAAGTTAAAGGTGAAATTCAAGAATTTACAAAAACAAAAAATCTAGATAATCCTAAAGAAATAAAAAAATTAGAAAAAATTATGGAAACAGAAATAGAAAAAAAGGCAACTACATTGATAAAGAGATTTATTAAAAAAGACACAGATCCTATAGGACTTAGAAAGCTTGGTAGAACTCACGTAAGAAAATGGAACAGTCAAGAATGGGAAGAATCCTATAAACATTTACGTTTTCGTGTAACAGCTGATGTAAAAGTAACCCAATCTGGTGTTACAGAATAAATAAATCAAATAAGATATAGGAAATTTCAATAAAAAAATATAGTCTCGCAGGAGATTAGGGAGAAGAGAAACGATTAACAAAGCATTTCATAAACATTAAGATGCTTTGTTAATCGTTTTTATATTTGTAGCTTTATCACTTGCAGTAATTATAATAAAAGAACAACGAAACAAATTCCCGATACCACATAATTATAGGAGGACAATAAAGCATCAAGATATAATGTATGCTTTGTCTGGAAAAAAGAATTAAGTACTTCAAGGTTAAACACTTAACTTTAAAGTAGTAAATTCGTTGCTTTTAGCAATTCAACTAGAATGTGCCCCCCGAAATTTAGAAAGATCGGTTTATTAGGTAGCCTTTAGGGAATGAGCTTAGTACAATACTGGGTTCATTCCCTTTGATTTTCCCTTGATTCTTTCATGATTATAGTACTCTATATACTTTGCTAATTGTTGTTTGAAATCTGTTATACTTCCAAATTCTTTCGATACAGAAATAGACATACAAAAACGCCATCCTTTCTTATAAATCTACAGAAAGAATAGCGTATTTTTTACAAATGAGTTCCTTTATTGAAAAGCTTTAGTTCTATATGACTGATAAAAGGGCAAGTAACGCTAAAATAGCGGGAAGTCCTTGTTTTTAGAAGAATATTTTGCATATGCAAAATATTAAAATGTAATTTATAAATATAAAGTTAATAAAATAAATTACATTTTAATAATATTCCTAAAGCTAATCCTATATATACCGTTTACAAATTAATTGTCTAAGTATTTTTTAGTTTAAAAGTGGAGTGTATTCGTTTTTTATTGAATCAATTTTTACATGTTGGTTCAATATTTTCTATTCTCTTGGAACTTAGTTCTCGTTTACTTCTCACAAAAGCAATAAAATCTATTATCTCTTCTGTTGACAGTGCTTCTCCATCTATTAAAAGTGTTGGATCTGGATCGTTTAGGAGTCTTGTTATATCAATTACATCTTTGTTTGGATGTGAATGTTCAATTCGACCTAATATATAATCTACAGACGTATCAAATAAATCGGCTATTTTTGATAAAGATTGTAAGGAAGGTAATCTATAACCATTTTCATAACCAGCATAGGTGCTTTTCGCAATCCCAAGTCGATCTGCTGTCTCTTGTAGGGACCATTTTTGATTTTTTCTTAATTTAGATAAACGTTCCAGCATTCGTCTCATACCCCATCTAATTTTATTAAATTAATTATAACATAGAAAAAGAATCAAGAATAGAAAAAAAGTACGCGTATTGAATACAAAATCTTGATTAATTTAAATTAAGTTCTATAATGATAAATATAAATACGCATTACGCGAACGATATATTGTTGTTTATTTTATGGAGGGGTTGTGTATGAAGAAAATTTTATTACTTGCAACTGGTGGGACAATTGCATCTGTGGAGGGGAATGAGGGGCTTGTTCCAGGATTGTCTGCTGAGGAATTATTGAATTATTTTTCGAAGTCTTCTCGAAACTTAGAAATAGATTGCAAAATCTTAATGAATATTGATAGTACCAATATGCAACCTGAGCACTGGAAAGAAATAGCTAATGCTGTTTTTAATCACTATGATGACTATGACGGGTTTGTGATTACACATGGAACGGATACGTTAGCTTATACATCTTCTGCGTTATCTTATATGCTGCAAGGTTTAAGAAAACCAGTTGTTTTAACAGGTTCACAAGTACCTATTAGTTTTAAAAAGACAGACGCAAAGAAAAATGTAGCTGATGCTCTTAGGTTTGCCTGTGAGAGTGTTGGCGGTGTGTTTATTGTTTTTGATAGTAGGGTGATTATTGGGACGAGAGCAGTTAAAATGCGAACAAAAAGTTATGATGCATTTGAAAGTGTGAATTATCCATATGTTGCTGAAGTAAATGAAGATGAAGTGAAATATCATTGGAAGCCAACTTCCTCACATAATGAACTTTCAATAAATACTAATTTATGTACGGATGTTTTTCTTATGAAATTGTATCCAGGTACAAAGCCAGAGATATTTGATTGTTTAAAAGATTTGTATAAAGGGATTATTATTGAAAGTTTTGGAAACGGTGGATTACCTTTTGAAGGAAGGAACTTGCTTTCGAAAATTCAAGAGTTGACTGAAATGGGGATTGC
Organism: Bacillus cereus group sp. MYBK101-2; assembly: GCF_051918845.1. Taxonomy (NCBI): domain Bacteria; kingdom Bacillati; phylum Bacillota; class Bacilli; order Caryophanales; family Bacillaceae; genus Bacillus; species Bacillus cereus group sp. MYBK101-2. Next base: position 109,056 of record NZ_JBQAIE010000006.1, read on the forward strand.
TGTAGTGATTACTACTCAATGCCTGGAAGAAGGAGAAGACATACTTCTCTATGAAGTAGGACGGAAAGTGGCACAACATCAAGTAATATTGTCTGGAGATATGAATACGGAAGCCATCATAGCAAAATTGATGTGGACGCTTGGAAAAACTAATAAATTAGAAGAGATTAAAAAAATTATTGAAGAGCCTTTAGCCTACGATTTAACAATAAAATCTGATAAGGATTGGTAACGACTTCATATGATTTATTTAGGTTTTACATTTAATATGGGGGAGAAATTAAAATGGCAATGACAAACAAGAACGTGCGAGTAGAGTATGATTTTTTGGGAGGAAAGGAATTACCTATTGAGGCATATTACGGAATTCAAACTTTACGCGCTGTTGAAAATTTCCCGATTACAGGGTATAAAATCCATGAAAGTTTAATTAAAGCGTTCGCAGTTGTAAAAAAAGCTGCAGCGCTTGCCAATACAGATGTAGGAAGATTGGAATTGAACAAGGGCGGCGCGATCGCAGAAGCTGCTCAAGAAATTCTCGATGGAAAATGGCATGATCATTTTATCGTAGATCCAATCCAAGGCGGAGCAGGTACTTCAATGAACATGAATGCAAATGAAGTCATTGCCAATCGTGCTCTTGAATTATTAGGAATGGAAAAGGGAGACTATCATTATATTAGTCCAAATAGTCATGTGAACATGGCGCAATCAACAAACGATGCATTCCCAACGGCGATTCATATCGCTACATTAAACGCATTAGAAGGTTTATTACAAACGATGGGTTATATGCACGATATATTTGAATTAAAAGCAGAACAGTTCGATCATGTGATTAAAATGGGTCGTACACATTTACAAGACGCTGTGCCAATTCGCCTTGGACAAGAATTTAAAGCGTACTCTCGTGTACTTGAACGTGATATGAAACGAATTCAGCAATCACGTCAACACTTATATGAAGTGAACATGGGAGCAACTGCAGTTGGTACAGGCTTAAATGCAGATCCAGAATATATTGAAGCAGTTGTAAAACATTTAGCTGCAATTAGTGAACTATCACTTGTTGGTGCAGAAGACTTAGTAGATGCAACGCAAAATACGGATGCATATACAGAAGTATCAGCAGCACTTAAAGTATGTATGATGAATATGTCTAAAATTGCAAATGACCTTCGCTTAATGGCATCAGGTCCACGCGTTGGCTTAGCGGAAATTATGCTACCAGCTCGTCAACCAGGTTCATCTATTATGCCAGGAAAAGTAAATCCTGTTATGCCAGAAGTAATTAATCAAATTGCGTTCCAAGTCATTGGTAACGACCATACAATTTGCCTTGCTTCAGAAGCAGGACAATTAGAATTAAACGTTATGGAACCAGTACTTGTTTTCAACTTACTTCAATCAATTAGCATTATGAATAACGGTTTCCGTGCCTTTACAGATAATTGTTTAAAAGGAATTGAAGCGAATGAAGATCGCTTAAAAGAGTATGTTGAGAAGAGTGTAGGAATTATTACAGCCGTGAACCCTCATATCGGTTATGAAGCAGCAGCTCGCGTTGCGAAAGAAGCAATCGCGACAGGGCAATCCGTTCGAGAACTGTGTGTGAAAAATGGTGTACTCTCACAAGAAGACTTAGAATTAATTCTAGATCCATTCGAAATGACGCACCCAGGGATTGCAGGAGCAACTCTTTTAAAGAAAAATTAAAAGAAGAGGGGAACAAGCCCCTCCTCTTTGTTTACAATATAAGGATGTTATAAGTAAGTAAACGGTGGCGTCTAATGGTTCATAGAAACAAAATTAAGAGGAGCAGCAATATAATCAACATCACTTTTAAATAAAGAGGATTTCTTAAAACATCCAATTATATTAACAACAAGCTTACATGAGTTTTTATTAAGAACTATGGCCAACCATGAATAAATAGTTGGCCATAATGATCTTAAAGATCCATATCTTTTAATCCGGGACTATGCTCATTTGGCATTTCAGGAAGTTCTGGTACAGGAAAACCTTTTGGCGGTTCCGTTACTGTTAATGTTCCTTTATTTCTACTTGGAGATTCACCTTGGAATATTTCTCCCATTCTTGTTGGATCTAAGCTGAAATTAAATTGTGCATTATGGAATCCCATGTCTACATATTTTCTACACTCTGGATATTTATTAATATCATAGTTCGGCACAGGAAAGAGTTTGCCCCATTCAACGCCTAGTGTCTCTAAAGCTTTTGCAAAAGCATTTTGATGTGCATTATCACGTACAATTAAGAATGCAAGTGTTTCTCTAAAGGTTTGATTAGAACTCATTTCATAAATTCTAGTTTTTTGAAGTACACCTGTAGATTCAAGTACGACATTATCTAGTAAATCGCTAATTAAGTTTCCATGACTATATACCCAAGATCCATTCCATGGATTTCCAGCTGCATCAACAGGTAATGAACTTTGAGCCCCTACAATAAAGTGATGAGGATTTGCATGTTTAACCGCTTCGTCAAGTGGTGCTGTGTCAATACCAGCATTTCCTGGCATAGGTTCACCAGATCCAGTTAATAGTTGGTTAATTGTATGTTGTACCAGTTCTACATGGCTTATTTCCTCTAAAAAAACACCTCGAAGTAAATCACGATATCGCTTCTCTTTCCCCCTAAAATTTGAGCTTTGGAAAAAGTATTGCATCATTGTACGCATTTCACCATAATGCCCACCTAATATTTCTTGTAAAACTTTTGCAGCAGCTGGATCTGGTTTGTCCGGCTTAATCATATTAATTATTTCTTCTTTATAATAAAACATGAAGTACACCTCTTTTTAAGTTAGTTAACATTGTTATCGTGTCCGCTAATTGGTTACTTGATACTTAAATTCATTTTTTTACCAATTTATTACTATCTCGAAATATAAAGTTTTTGAAAATAACTATTTTCGATGTGAGATGAAAGTGGGGGAATAGATACTTAAAATTTAATAAAAAAGATAAGATTACGGAGTGTAATCTTATCTTTGCACTAAGAATAATGAATTGTAGCTTCAAGGTTTCAGAATGACTTTTATACAGTCATCTTCACGATTATTAAAAATTTGATAACCGTAGCTCGCTTCTTCAAGGGGGATTTTGTGTGTAATAATCTCTTTTGGATCGAATTCTTTATTTGTTATTTTCTTAAATAATTCCGGCATAAAATGAATGACAGGTGCTTGTCCCATTTTCAGATTAATATTTCTAACCCAAAATGCCCCGAGTGGAAAGGCATTATAATTACCACCATAAACACCGGTCATTTGAACTGTTCCATATTTTCTTACAGCTTTCGTAGCGATTTGAATAGGACCGAGGGTACCGCCTTGTAATTTTAATTTTTGTTCCAGAAATTCTAGTGGAGATTTTTTCCCATCCATGCCCACGCAATCAATAACTACATCTGCACCACCATGTGTAATTTCCTTTAAATGTTCTCCCATATCAGGAAATTTTGTAAACTCAAATACCTCAACATTGTTAATCTTTTTTGCATAATTCATCCGATAATCTAAGTAATCCACTGCAATTACACGTTTAGCACCTTGCATCCAAGCAAATTTTTGTGTCATTAATCCAACAGGTCCACAACCAAGGACGATAACAGTATCACCTGGCTTAACGCCTGCGTTTATTACACTCCAATAGGCTGTTGGTAAAACATCTGATAAAAATAGTAGGGATTCATCTTCAAGTTCGCATGATTCCGGTATAACAAATGGAGTGAAATTTCCAAAAGGAACTTTCAAATATTCAGCTTGTCCACCTGGATGGTTACCAAATTTCTCTGTATAACCAAAGTATCCACCAGAATCATAATGAGGATTGGAGTTATCACATTGACTTTCCATTTCATGTTGGCAATAAAAACAATGTCCACAAGCAACGTTAAAGGGGATCACAACACGGTCTCCTTTTTTTACGTTCGTAACATCTGGACCAACTTCTTCAACAATTCCCATTGGCTCATGACCAATAATGTACCCTGGAGGTAGCGGCATGTTTCCTTGATATAAATGTAAATCAGAACCGCAAATAGCGGTTGAAGTAATTTTTACAATAATATCATCTTTTTTCTCTAACTTTGCATCATCCACCTGTTTCACTTGTACTTGGTTTGGCCCTTGATAGGTTACGGCTTTCATCTCAAATCTCCTTAGGAATCATTTTTTATAATTTATATGTATCTCTTGGCAAAACAGAAATCTTTAGTAAAGAGGAATCAATACATAGTGTTGTTATGAAAGTATGGTATAGCAACTCTTCTTTCTTATGTCTTTTTCCCTATTTTAAGAAGAAACCCAATATTTATACATAATTCAATTTCCATAAAAAGGATACTTATTATTTCATAATTTGTAGCATATTAAAAACATCGGAGGTGAAACGATAATGGCAAACAATAACAGTGGAAGTCGTAATGAATTGTTAGTTCGAGGCGCTGAACAAGCTCTTGATCAAATGAAATATGAAATTGCACAAGAGTTTGGTGTGCAACTTGGTGCAGATACAACAGCTCGTTCAAATGGATCTGTTGGTGGTGAAATTACAAAACGTTTAGTAGCAATGGCTGAACAACAACTTGGTGGTAGAACTAACCGTTAAGTGAATTGACATAAAATATAGTAGATATGTAAATCAATTTCTTTTGTATATGTATAAAAAACAAACCCTTATAGTAAATGAATTTTCACTCAAAGATTATTGATAATCTTCTTTCATAATCTTTGGGTATTTTATTTGTAAACTACTTTCCTAAACAATAAACACGTGGTGTTGGAAAGGTGTTTTCCATGCATAGTAGAAAATCTTTTGCAGGAAAAAGCATACTTAAAAATTTGATTTCAATATTGAAATCGATATTTATTATGATATTTTCGAAAGGGAGGAATTTAAAAATGGGTATATTAAGTGGAAATCCTCAAAATGAGCCGTTACATTACGGAGAAGTATTCGACATTTGGAGTTATCTTCTTGCTGCACAGGGTGCGATTGCAAGTCATCAAGTGTTTATGAATCATACAGGTGATGAAGATTTGAAGAAGTTTTTAGAAAGTTTAATTGAAAATGATATGAATTCGGAAATAGAAGAATTAAAGGCGCTTTTAAAAGTTAATGGGGTTGCTTTACCGCCTGCTCCTCCAGAACGACCAGTTGCATCTATCGAAGACATTCCTCCTGGAGCACGTATTAATGATGCAGAAATTGCAGCAGCTGTTTCTACAGGATTAGCAGCTGGACTTGTCACATGTAGTCAAGTAATGGGAAAATGCCTTCGAGAAGATGTAGGTATGTTATTTGGACAATTTCATATGAAAAAAGCGCAGGCAGGTGTAACGTTGCTACGTTTAAGTAAGAAAAAAGGGTGGGTAGTTCCACCTCCGTTACATGTAAGAAATTCAGATCAAGCGTAATAAACAAAAATAAAAAAGTGGCGTTGGCCACTTTTTTATTTTTTAGATGTATCCTTAAGCTTGGACTTATTTATTGTGGAAGAATCTATATATTCATCTGATATTTCCATAGCATATTTATCATGATGAATATGCTTGTGATTTGTTAATTCATTGTCGTTACGCAATACTAGCCTCTTCATATAAATGTGGAAGAAAATTTCTGTTCCACCAATAATTAAAGCTGCTATAAATGAAGAAAGTCCAATATTACGAGTAGCATCTAAATCAGTAAATAAGGATGTTAGTAACCAAATGCCAAAGAAGCTTAAGCCTAAATCTGCTATTGTAGCAATCATATTTCCGTATTTAGGTAAAATGAAGAGATCTCCAATTAAATAGGCAGCTCCTGTAAGGAAAAGAGAAATTAGTAATACTCTAGGAATTGAAATGCCTTTAAAGATACTAAGTATGATTAGTAATACTGCAGTTATCGCTGTATATTTAATTAATAAAGCAACAATATGTTTCATCATTTTCCTCCATTGTTTAAATTTATAAGGAATAAAGTGGAACTTTAATCAGTGGGGGTTTTGTTCATCCCCCACTGATTATCAGCCCTCACCAATCGGACTTTTACGAAGGGTTGATCCCCCACCTGACTTCTTTGCTTCCGCTGAATTTTGAGGTGGGGGTCTTACTGCCCGTTAAAGCGGAATAAAATATTTCATTAAAAATGGGTTATGCTTTTATAGAGCGTAACCCGTTTTAATCATCCTTAAATGGTAAGAAGTACAAGCCGGGTAAGAAGCAGGCTTATACTAGGGATAGTATTTGCGGAATATCGAGCTTTATTCACAAAGGGACGTTCCACTCTTATAATCGAGATGTTGCCTAAGTACAGTATTTTTTTACTAAACTTAATAATTTTTGCAGTTTTAATTCTTTAATATAAAAGCCAAAGTTTCTTGTGCTTAATGTATCTTTTTATCTACATATTTCCCGTAATCGGGTACAGCAATTTTATCAAATTCCTTAACGAGTGTTTTGAGGCTTGTTGATAGCAATTCACCTGACATTGGTATTCCATGTCCTGTAACAGCGGCTAGAGTGTTTAACTTCTCTAGCTTAATAACTGATTCTTTAGCAGCGTTCCAGTCTGTTGTTAAATAACGAGGTGGACCGCTTATTTCCTGTTCCTGAGTAATTACCTTATATAGATATTCTTGCTTCACCGTAACAAAAGCGTCCCCAGCAATTAAAGTTCGGTCTTTTTCTCGGAATAATGAAATATGCCCTGGAGTATGTCCTGGTGTATGAATCCATCTAAACTCTTGCATATGGGGAACAGTTCCATCTGCAGGTAGTACTTTTACGCTATTTCCTAAATCAATCGGTTCATTAGGGAACAGAGGCGACATTTTCGCTACCATACCACCTTCAACTGTTGGATCTGGTTCAGGATAGCTTTGTAGTCCAGTCAGGAAAGGTATTTCCATTTGATGGGCATAGACTGGAATATCCCAATACTTAATGAGTTCAATTATTCCCCCAACATGATCAAAATGCCCGTGAGTTAAAATAATTGCTTTTGGGCGACTATTTGTACCAAATCGCTTCTCAGTGACAGAGATAATTTCATTTGCACATTTAGGCATTCCAGCATCAACTAAAATAAAATCATTGGTATGCGGATGTCCAACAAAACAAATGTTGACGATTTGAATCGTGTAACAAAATAAATCAGGCAATACTTCGAGGCCATGACCACTTTCAATTGAAGTTGCCGGAATAAACTTATAATCACTTCCATAATTCATTTCATTGTCCAATTTTTCTCCCCCTTAATTTATTCCAATATGACATTATAGTTCCCTAATTTTGAAAATCCATTTTGGAGCATTTGAGAAAAGAATGAGTGGGGGATTACAAAAAACAATAACTTAGTCTTAGAATTAAGGGGGAGATATGTCAATTTATATAAAATGTAAACAAAGAATATTGATTTTAAAGTCGTAGTTTATATTATTTTTTTGAGTTTAAGTGTATATCTTTTAAGAGGACATACCAAGTTCTTTTGTTTTGATAATTACTTGAAACTTGAACGGGAAAAACATGATCAAGCGCCCATTCTAATTTGTTTATTTCATTTTCAAATCCTGTTGGATAGAGTAAAAGGATCTTAAAATTATTTTTAACAATATTTGATAAAACGGTTTGTAATTCAAGCGCTTCAGTCAAGCTTCCGCCCCATCTAACAAATAAAATGGATTGTGAATTATGCATTCTTTCGTAAAGGTTATCAATTCTTTGATCTAATTTTTGTTTGAAATCATGGTATGTGATGAACCAATCTTCATTCGGAATAACAGGGAAATCATGATAAGATGTTACGTTATATTTTGTATCTTTTATAATATGAGAAAAAACAGGTTGTATCACGCCATCATTAAACACAATATTTTGCTCCGGCATTGCTTGCATGTTTTTTAAATCCATAAAGTCTACGAAATTATTTTTCAATAATGTGTTGATAGAAGAAAGATTCGGTGATACAAACCAATCTAGAGGACCTGAATATTTCCGCAGATTATATTTTTTTAGATGAATAGCAGTATAACAATTTTCCCCTAAACTAATAACATCATCATACATTCCTTGAAGCTTTTTCATTTCCAATACAATCATCCTTTTTTAGAAAAATTAGAAGGTATATATAAATTCTAAAAAGCGTTATTATGACACAAAATATGCTTTTGAAAAATAGGAGAACGGGTTAATTATAAATAATATATGTATGTATAAAACCTCCTGTGAAAAGGCTCACAGGAGGTTAAACTAAGGCGTATTTTGAGTTATGTACCATTTGTTGAGATAAGAATTGTGTGATAATTCATGGCGTTTCTATAATAAAAGGAGAAAACAGAAATACATTGAAGTTAGTTGTGAACAAATTGTAATTTAAAATTGAGAGGAAATAAGAAGCTCTAGTTGCTTCATTATGCAACTAGGGCATTATTTAATCTCTCCCTAACTTAATTATATCATGTAAATCAAATTCGAAATAGACTGTTTCTTCTCATTTACTCCTGCTACAATCAAGAACACATGCATAGTAAGGAGAGATGTTATATGAGTTCTTTCGTTCTCGATTTTCAGGAAATAGAAAAGGGGCAGCTTTCACTCGTCGGCGGAAAAGGTTTGAATTTAGGGGAGTTATCTAACATTCAAGGTATACAGGTGCCAGAAGGATTTTGTGTGACAACGGTAGGATATGAAAAAGCCATCGAGCAAAATGAAGAGCTTCAAACTTTGTTGCAGCAGCTGACCAAGTTGAAACTTGAAGACCGAGCTCAAATTGGTGAAATGAGTAAGGAAATTAGAGAAGTCATTATGGCAGTACAAATCCCTTCTGATGTAGTGGAAGCGGTAGCTCATTATCTCTCACGTTTTGGAAATGAACATGCGTATGCCGTGCGTTCTAGTGCGACGGCTGAAGATTTACCGTATGCCTCGTTTGCAGGTCAACAAGATACGTATTTAAATATTATCGGAAAAGAAGCGATTTTACAGCATGTAAGAAAGTGCTGGGCGTCTTTATTTACAGAGAGAGCCGTTATGTACCGCATGCAAAATGGTTTTGAACATAATCAAGTTTCTATATGTATTGTCGTTCAAAAAATGGTTTTCCCTGAGGCTTCGGGAATTTTATTTACGGCTGATCCGGTTACTTCTAACCGAAAGGTGCTATCAATTGATGCCAGTTTTGGACTTGGTGAGGCGTTAGTATCAGGACTGGTCTCTGCCGATAATTATAAAGTAAAAGAAGGTAAAATTACTGAAACGATGATAGCGACTAAAAAATTAGCTATTTATGCTGTAAAAGAGGGCGGAACAGAGACGAAACAGATTAATTCGGCTCAGCAAAAGATTCAAACATTGTCTGAACAACAAATATTACAACTAGAACGGATCGGAAGACAGATAGAAGCTTATTTTGGCTGTCCGCAAGATATTGAATGGTGTTTAGCCCGTAATACAGTTTATATTGTTCAAAGCAGGCCGATAACGACTTTATATCCAATTCCGGCAGAAAATGATGGGGAAAATCATGTATATATATCAGTTGGTCACCAACAAATGATGACCGATGCGATGAAACCATTAGGGTTATCTTTTTTCCTGTTAACGACAAGTGCCCCAATGCGTAAAGCGGGAGGACGGCTGTTTGTTGATGCTACGCAACAATTAGCTTCACCTGCTAGCAGAGATTATTTAATAAATACTTTAGGAAAATCAGATCCACTCGTAAGAGATGCATTAACGACTATAATCGAGCGAGATAATTTTATTACATTGTTGCCGGATGATGAAAAAGAAAAGAGTGTTGGTAAAGGTGTGCCACCTGTAAGCACGCAACCAGAAATCGAAAATGATCCAGCAATCGTTACGGAATTAATAAAGAATAGTGAAGCATCACTTGAAGAGTTAAAACAAAATATGCAACTGAAATCAGGAGTGGACGTACTTGATTTTATTTTGGAAGATATTCAGCAATTAAAAAAAGTATTATTTAACCCGCAAAGTATCGCTGTCATTATGGCAGGTATGAATGCTTCAACATGGATAAATGAAAAAATGGAGCAATGGCTGGGCGAAAAGAATGCAGCGGACACCCTTTCTCAATCGGTGCAAAATAATATTACGTCGGAAATGGGTTTAGCATTAATGGATGTCGCTGATGTGATTCGGCCGTATCAAGAAGTTATTACGTATTTACAACATGTAGAAGATGATAGCCTTTTAAATGAACTAGTTCAGTTTAAAGGTGGAGAAGAAGCCCGAGATGCGATTCTAACTTTTCTAAATAAATACGGAATGAGATGTAGCGGAGAAATAGATATTACGAAAACCCGCTGGAGTGAAAAGCCAACTACAATTATCCCGATAATTTTAAATAATATAAGAGATTTTGAATATGGTGCGAGTAAGCGGAAATTTGAAGAGGGACTGCAAGAAGCTTTGAAAAAAGAAGAAGAGTTAATAGAGCGATTACAGCACTTACCGGATAGGAAACAAAAAGTAGAAGAGACGAAGCAAATGATTCGTAATATCCGTAATTTTATCGGTTACCGTGAATATCCGAAATACGGCATGATTAATCGTTATTTCATATATAAGCAGGCGTTACTGAAAGAAGCTGAGCAACTTGTGCAGAGCGGTGTCATTCATGAAGTTGATGATATATACTATTTAACTTTTGAAGAGCTTCACGAAGTTGTTCGCACGAAGAAACTAAATTATGAGCTTATTCATAAACAAAAAAATGATTATAAATTATATGAAAAACTAACGCCTCCTCGTATAATGACGTCTGATGGAGAAATCATTACAGGTAAATATAAACGAGAAAACCTCCCAGCTGACGCGATTGCAGGTCTGCCTGTTTCTTCTGGAGTAGTTGAGGGGAGAGCTCGCGTTATTTTAAACATGGAAGAAGCGAATTTAGAAGAGGGAGATATATTAGTTACGGCTTTTACTGACCCTGGCTGGACACCATTATTTGTATCTATAAAAGGATTAGTCACTGAAGTCGGCGGACTTATGACGCATGGAGCAGTTATTGCACGTGAATATGGATTACCGGCAGTTGTTGGGGTAGAGAACGCTACGAAATTAATAAAAGATGGGCAACGAATACGGGTACATGGAACAGAAGGGTATATTGAAGTGTTGTAATGAAGTAAAAGATCATCCGCTATAAATAGTGGATGATCTTTTTATTTTGCAATAACTCACTTCTTTAAGCCAGCTGCATAAAAAGGTCCATGAACTGCGATTGTTGATAAAATACGAGCAATTTCCTCAGGTGTTTCTTTTTGGCCACTATTTAACCATTGCTGAATGACACCAATATGAGCAGATGCCATATAAGAAGCTAAATATTGGCTTGGGACAAGTAAGTTATCCTTATTAATGAGGGCACCGTTCGTATCTTCAAATAATGTTTTCCACATAAAGTCTTTCAGTTTTGTTTGGAAAGATAAATCTCCTTTTGGGCTTAATACAGCTTTCATAAAATCACTATTTTCATTTAGAAATTCAAGAATAGAAGTGATAAGTAGAAACGGCATTGTTGGAGAAGGATTCGATCCGAGATCCGCAATCACTTCTGGGAATCTCTTTTTTGCAATGTTAGAAAACTCATACATAATGTCTTCTTGGCATTTTGTCATTAAATCAAATTTATCTTGATAGTGCGCATAGAAAGTACCGCGATTAATGTTTGCTTTCGTTGTAATATCTTTCACTGTAATGGCGTCAAAACCTTTTTCTTCAATTAATTCCACCAATGCATTTCGTATGGCAGTTTTCGTACGAACAACACGTAAATCTAAATTACTATCGCGCAAAGCATGTCCCTCCTTCATTTTAGCCAACACATTTTAAGAAAGTGTCTTATAACCGACACATTCACGATTTTTGATTATTGTATAAGGTTCAACTCGAACATATAATTCAAAATATAAATAAACAACACGTTGTTGGTTATTATAAATCAAATGTAAGGAGGAGAAAAGAAAATGTTTAAAAATAAACTTTTATTGTTATCACCAGTTGTTGCACTACTTGTAGTTTTTATTTTTTCATTAACATTATCTCCAACCGTTCAACCTAATCCGAAAAATTTGCCAATCGCAATTGTAAATGAGGATCAAGGAGTAGAAATTCCAAATCAACCGAAAATGAACATGGGGCAAACAATCGTTGATAATATGAAAAAGACATCAAAATCAGAGAAAGAATCTGCGATAAAGTGGATAGAAGTAAAAAATAAGGAATCCGTACAAAAAGGTTTAAATAAACAAGAGTATTATGCAGCATTAGTCATTCCGAAAGACTTTAGCGCAAAACAAGCATCATTACGAACACCACAGCCATCTTCGCCAGAAGTAGAAATATTCATCAATCAAGGAATGAATACAGCAGCATCAACTATGGCAGGACAAATGTTAAATACTGTAGTTGATAATATGAACAACAATGTTCGTAAACAAATATTAGAAGGACTGAAAGCAAAAGGAGCTACATTAACAGCAGATCAAGTTTCAAATGTAGTAACACCGATTACAAAGAAAGTGACAAATGTAAATGAAACCGGAAAAAATAGTGCGAACGGTAATTCGCCAATTTCTTTATTTCAACCGTTATGGATTGCAAGTTTAGCGAGCGCGGCACTTATCTTTATTGCGATAAGTAAAATGCCAGTAGGCACAAGAAAAGAAAACTTCGTATTAAAACTAAAACAAATTATTACAGGGGCTGTCGCGGCACTTGTCATTGGATTTGGTCTTACATGGATTGCGGATGGTATGGTAGGGTTAAATATTTCGAATTTCACTGATACGGCTTTATTTTTAGCCATTACATCGTTTAGTTTCTTCTTAATGATATCGGCGGTACTTTCATTAGTTGGACTAAAGGGAATCGGTGTATTCGCTCTCTTACTATTCTTCGGTGCACCGTTATTATCATTAGCACCGGAAATGTTATCGCCATTTTACCAAGACTGGGTGTACGCATGGTTGCCAATGCGATTTATGATTGAAGGACTTAGAGAAATCTTCTTCTTCGGAAAAGGGTTAAGCTGGAGTACACCTGTAACAGTGCTCGTTTGGATAGGCGTAGTAAGTATCGTTATTATTTTAGCGACTGCTTTCAAACGTAGTGTAGTAAAGGAACATAAAGCGGAAGTAACTGCATAAAAGATAAGAACGTTTCACTAGGAGTGAAGCGTTTTTATCTTTTATTAACTTATAGGTTAAAGGGAATAGAAGAGTTTGGATTTGCGGTTCCTTATTTAATACATGCTCCTGCTATTTCAAATTGCATAAAATGTTATGCGAAATAATGGAGGGGATACGATGTATAATTCGAATGATTATGATTGGTATAGGCAAAATGATAAGCTGATTCGTGATATTGAGAAAGCAATTAACGGAGAGTTTAGTGCTATAAATTGCTATGCAAAATTAGCTAACATGGCCCCAAATGCGGCGGAACGAAATCAAATTCTTGAAATTCGTAACGATGAAATAAAGCATTTTCATCAGTTTGTACAAATCTATACAAATGTAACTGGTCAGCAGCCGAAACCACAAATTACGGAAGAATGTCCAAATACGTACTTACAAGGATTAGAATTCGCTATACAAGATGAACAGAAGACAGTGGATTTTTATTTGGAAATTGCAGATGAGACATCAGATACACATTTGAAAGAGTTACTGCGTAGAATAGCTGCCGATGAACAAAATCATGCGGTGTGGTTTTTATATTATTTTGTGAAGACGAAGTGAATGCTTAAGGAATTAAAACCGTTTCACTAGTAGTGGGACGGTTTTTGTGATGAAATACAAGTTATATATAGTAGCTGAATTTCGTATATAATGTATGAAACAAAAATGGAAACAAATATGTTAGGAGTAAACATATGAAAAGAGGAATCTTTGTAGAAATTCCAAATGAATATAATAATTTACTTTGGAAAGTATTAAAGCCAATTCATATTCCTTCATATGATTGGTGGGTAGGGAGTGAGGAGTCATACTTAGTAGCACGTGGTGGATTGGATGAAGCGTTATTTCCAGAAGAACCAAGTGTAATGGAAGGATCGGATTTGAACAGGTTATTTAAAAACAACGTATATTATCTTATTTTTGCAGATTTAAAAGCATATCTCAAAGGAGAAATAGTACTAGATATTGAAACATATGAAGAGTTTATGGAAAGTAAGTGTGAGATAGTCGTATTAGTAGCAGATGGCGATTACATACAAATTTATGCGAAAGATCAAAAAGTGATTGAATTGATGTATGAAAATGCACTCAATCAAGGTTTTTATGTTGAATATGTTACAGACGAAAATGATGGTAGAACACGTTTGTCAGTATAGTAGTAAATTGAAAGGGGAACGGCAGTATGGAGAGAAACACCATAACGAAAGAATACACAATTCGAACCGCTACTGAAGAGGAAAGTGATAACATTATCACTCTATTAAAAGAGGTAGCGCAGTGGCTACAACATAAAGAAGTAGATCAGTGGCAGTATCTGTTAGGCGGAGAGGCTACGGCTGAAATACTAGAAGGTATAAGAGAGAAATATACATATGTGGTTACGAAAGAAGATGAAATTATCGGTACAGTTACAGTATCTCCTAAACAAAATGAATGGGATGAATATATTTTTGGTAAAGAGGAAGTTTCTAATTCATTATATATTCATAGATTTGCGGTGAAACGGAAGTATAAGGGGAACGGAATCGGAGAATGGATGTTACGGTGGATAGAAGAGAATGTACAACATGACAAAGAGTTTTTAAAACTAGATTGTGTAGGGCATAATCGCATATTGAATGATTTTTATAAGAAAAATGGTTTTGAATATGTTGGCAGTACAGATGGACTTAGTAAGTTTCAAAAGAAAAGGGGATAGTGAATGAATCAAATTGATACTGGTTTAGTTAAAAGATTAATAGGGGAACAGTTTCCTGAATGGGCACATTTAGAAGTGAAACCTGTAAAGTTTAGTGGGCATGATAACAGAACATTTCACTTAGGTGATAAGATGAGTGTAAGATTGCCAAGTGACGTGGCATATGCACCGCAGGTAGAGAAAGAAAATAAGTGGCTTCCTATATTAAGTAAGGAACTTTCTTTACCAATTTCTTCACCAATTGCGAAAGGAAATCCATCTGAAGCGTATCCGTGGCCTTGGTCTATTAATAAGTGGATAGAGGGAGAAACAGTTACGAAACAAAATGTTCGTGACTTAAGTGAACTTGCGGAGCACTTAGGGTCATTTTTAGTAGAATTACAATCTATTGATGCGAGTAACGGACCGGTAGCTGGAGCACATAACTTTTATCGAGGTGGGCTTATATCTGTATACGATGAAGAGGCGAGAGGTGCTATCGAAAATAATAAGGACGTTTTTGATGAAACAGTATTAAAGCATCTTTGGGATTTAGCACTTCAGTCAACATGGGAGCGTAAGCCAGTTTGGGTTCATGGAGATATCGCACCAGGGAACTTACTCGTTAAGGACGGAAAGCTTTGTGCCGTCATTGATTTTGGTATTTTAGGAGTAGGAGATTCTGCTTGTGATGCAGCGATGGCATGGACATTTTTTGATGAAAATAGTAGAAACGTATTTAAAGAAGTATTGTGCATAGATGAAGAAACGTGGAATAGAGCGAGAGGATGGGCACTTTGGAAGGCGTTAATTACATATGATGCGAATAAGAGTAGTAATAAGATAGTGGCAGAAGAATCGTATCGTGTCATTCAAGTAATTGTGGATGATTATGGACAGTAATAGAAAAAGCCTATTTTGAATCATACGATCAAAATAGGCTTTTTTATATGATTAATCGATACTTAAAGCTTTTTTACCCATTTGATTATAACTGTGCTCAAATCGGGATTTTACCATTGGCTGGTCTTTTTTACCGTCTAATGGGTCATTATAATAAATGTTACGATCATCTACACCAGTTATGATAATAGTATGTGCATTTCTGTATCCATTTACGGTTTTTCCTTGCGGTGTTTTCCAAGTTTGTTCTAGTTGTGGAGCAGTTATTTTGTTTCCTACCCACGCTACAACTGGTTTACCATTACGTACATAGCTTTCTAATACAGAGAAATCCTGTCCTGTTAAATCTGTACCTCTTGCATGTTTATCAAGTAATTGTTTCAATGGTGCCGGGTTAATAGAGTAACCCAATCTTTTTCCTGTTACGTCACCAACGAATCCGATGTCTGGATCACCCCAAACTGTAATTTTTCCGCCTTCTTCCATCTGATATCTCGTTGTATCAAATGGCATTTGATTAGCAAAGTCTACTTTATTTAATGAACGTCCTGTATAGTATTCTAAAAGCATTTGTAGTGAAACAACTGCACTTCCTTTTTGTAGTTCGGGCAATTGATTAATGGCAGGAACATTTAAGAGGAGCTTTGGACGTAAGAGATAAGACATGTTTATCCATTTTGGTCCTTTATCTGTACGAATTTGTACCCATCCGTCATCTCCCATAGCTAATTCTTCGATGCCGCCTTGTGGAGCATACTTTCCAGATATTTTAGAAGAAAAATTAGGGCTATCGTAAGCGAAAAATGTTCGTGGTATGTATGTTAGTTCTTTTCCTTCACCCTCTTTTAAATATGGATTCATCCATTGAAGCCCTTCGCTGGTGCGAATTTTTAACCAGATGCTATTTTCTTCAACAACTGTTACAGTTTGAGGGGGATATTTACCAACCACGTATCCTGTTCTTGACGGTCTATCAAAGGTAACAAAGTTTTTATCAATGTATACTTGTTTCTCTTTTAATGGTGTCCACTTTAACCCATGATCCGTAGCAATTTTAATCCATCCATTTTCAGATTCATCGAATACAGTAACGGTTTGTGGTGCATATTCAGCAAGTATACCTGAATGAAGAGAGGTTTCAGGATAAATAAAATAATGTTGTTTCATAGTAACTTGCTTTAATTTAATTTCTTTATCTTTCGATTGGTCTGTGCGAGCAACTAAACTTGCAGCTTCTGCACGGGTAATCGTGTTATCTGGATACCAATGACTACCACCATAGCCCAGTGAAATACCAAGAGCAACAAGAAGATTAGCCGATTTTTCACTCCAATGTCCTTTTAAATCTCGGAATACAGTAGGTAGTTTTTCAGTGGCTTTTTTGTCTAAGTTATATGCATGAACAAGCATAGAGGCCATAGCAGCTCTCGTTAGCTTTCCAGAAGGTTCGAAATTTCCATTCCCGACGCCTTTAATAATCCCAGCTTTTTCAACTGCAGCAATATAAGGAGTAGCCCAATGTTTTTGGGAATCTTTAAATGATGGCTTTGCTGAAGCGTCTATTTGTAAGTTTAATATTTTTGCCATGATAATTGCGGCAGAAGCTCTATCAATTTCAAGATTAGGTCCAAATGTACCGTCTGGTAAGCCAGATAAGACTTTTTTCTTTACTAAATAATCAACGGACGGCTTTGCCCAGCCAATAACATCAGGAAATTGATAGTAGTAATCGTCTTCGTCTTCGTAATTCTCCAATTGCGCATTATTTTTTTGTGTTACAGTTTCACTCACAGCGAAAGAACTAGATGGAGCGATGATAGCACCAAATAGCAACGCACTTGCCATAGTTATTTTTATTGTTTTCAAATTTCCATTCTCCTTCTATTTTTATGTAGGTTAATTTAAAGAGTAAATTGAAAAAAGAAATAATTTAGTTACAAAATATATGTTTGAAATGAGTATATGTAACATATACGAAAGATATTATATGATAATTTTTGGAGACTGACAATAAAAATGTAAGATTATTGCTTGTGTCATTTTCAAATGAAAAGAAGGGATTTAATATAATTATACAGAATATTTAGATAAATAGGGGGTGTCGAATTTTGAGTGAAATTGAATTAAAAAGGAATGTAATTAAGACAGGGAGTGAGAAGAGCATCATTCTTCGGTTTGTACTCGCTAGTCTCGTTGGGGTGTTTATGTTTTTCGTACCAGTTACGATAAATGGCGCTTCTTCCATAATGATTGATCATATCGTGTCGTGGATTAGAGCTTCGGTTCCGAGCGTCGTACCTTATTACGCACTACTCGTTATGGTAATGGGTGCAATTTATCCGTTTTATACGAAAAAATGGAATACATCTATCGTAGATATTTGCTTTTCGATTTTAAAAGTGGTTGGCGTCGTTTTCGGTGTATTATATTGTTTGAAAGTAGGGCCAGCTTGGTTCTTTGCGCCAGATGTTGGGCCGTTTTTGTATGAGAAACTAGTAATATCGGTAAGTTTACTCGTTCCGATTGGTTCGGCTTTTTTAGCATTATTAGTCGGGTATGGATTACTTGAATTTATCGGTACGTTTTGCCGTCCGATTATGAGGCCGTTATGGAAAACACCAGGACGATCAGCAATTGATGCGGTTGCTTCTTTCGTTGGAAGTTATTCGCTTGCGCTTCTCATTACTAATCGAGTTTATAAAGAGGGGAAATATACGACAAAAGAAGCAGCCATTATCGCTACAGGTTTTTCTACAGTATCCGCAACATTTATGATCATCATCGCAAAAACATTAGACATCATGCATTTATGGAATGTTTATTTTTGGACGACTCTCGTTGTAACATTCATCGTAACTGCTATCACCGTAAGACTTCCACCCCTTAGTAGAAAACCAGATACATATGTAACAGAAGAAGGGTTCCCAGAGCCCGTTTATAAGGAGAAAATGCTAGAGCGTGCTTGGGAAGATGCGCTAGAAGTATCGAAATCTGCACCGGGTATTATGAAAAATATCGCATTGAATTTAAAAGATGGTTTTATTATGACGATGGGAATTTTGCCATCTATTATGTCAGTCGGATTAATTGGTATCGTCTTAGCGAAATTCACGCCAATATTTGATTGGATCAGTTATATTTTCTATCCATTTACGTGGGCTTTACAATTACCAGAAGCAGAACTAGCTGCAAAAGCGGCATCCGTTGGTATCGCAGAAATGTTTTTACCTTCTCTTTTAGTTGTAAGTGCACCACTTGTGACAAAGTTTGTCATTGCGGTTGTTTCGGTATCATCTATATTGTTCTTCTCAGCTTCCATTCCTTGTATTTTATCTACAGATATTCCGTTAAAAGTATCGGAACTTATTATTCTCTATGTACAAAGAACGATATTAACGTTGCTTATCATTACACCGATTGCTTATTTGTTGCTTTAAAAAGGGGAAAGGTATAAAAAAGAATCCTTCTATAAAAGGAAGGATTCTTTTGTTTAGTGTTTTTATCAATTAAATACTTTAAAATGTATACTTTTTTGATGTTTTATTTGTTTTTCGAATATGACGTAATACTTCTTAAGAAAATTCCTAACCCTGCAAAAAAGAATCCTAAGCATAATAAGCTTCCTGGCGTTCCCCAAGTAATTTGATCTAGCATGTTTATATCCTCCCATTTACCCCATATGAATTAACTGTAAAATTTTCACTTTATTATTATATAGTATTTTTTGGGTTTAATCCAGAATTATCCATACTATTAAGCTGAAAAATTGATTCATAAATGAAAAAAAAGAATCTTTTTGTAGAAAGAATAGCGTTTTTGGTATGCAAATTTTTAAAGAACGTATATAGACCTTTAGAAAAAGAAAAACCTTACATGAAATGAAACCAATATAAATTCGGCTTGCTATAATGGGATGTACACGGTATTTGTTAGAGGTTTTTGCCGATTATTATGTAAGAAGGTATTAAAACTTTAATTTAAATATCTGTATAATAAAATGTATATTTCTATGATATAGTAAGAAAAAGGGGGCTTACAAATGGAAATGATTCACGAAAGAGCAAAGCTACGGTTAATGGATGGTAATGATGTCGAAACTTTGTTTTCGATTGTAGAAGGAAATCGAGATATTTGGGCGTATTTAATCTCTAAAATGGATAGTGTGCAAGATATGCAGCAATATGTGCAAAAAGCGATACAAGGTTATGGAAAGGGTACGCAAATCCCTTTCGTTGTAGTGGATCAACAGACGAATACGATTGTAGGAAGTACACGTCTATATAATATTTCAGTGGAAGATAAAACAGTCGAGTTAGGACAAACGTGGTATCATCCAAGTGTCCAGCGTACGAGTATCAATACAGAGTGTAAGTATATGCTTCTCCAGTATGCTTTTGAAAAACTGCATATGCTCAGGGTACAAATTAAGACGGATGCAAGAAATGAAAAAGCACAACGAGCAATTGAAAGGTTAGGCGCAGTAAAAGAGGGTGTGCTTAGAAATGAAAGAAAATTACCAAATGGTTATGTGAGAGATGCAGTTGTGTACAGTATTATCTCGAGTGAATGGCCAGATGTGAAAAAACAATTGTTAGAAAAATTAGAGTTGTATAAAGAAAAGCTATAATTCGTGTTTTGAAAGGTATATTGTTTGTGATACATGAAAAATATACCTTTTTTCTTACAAAATGCTACTTTATTTTAATTCCTTTTGTTTCATCGTTCCCTTCTGAGAAAAAATTCGTTACAATGTAGTTGTATGGTAATAAACTTATGAATTTAAAACATGTAATGAAAACCGCAAATGAAAATGAATTGATAATCCTCAATTTTAAATGAAAACCCTTTTATACATAAATAACAAGTAAAGTTCCTTCTTTTAAATAAACTCAAACAAAACGATTTGATATAAATGTTTTTTTATAGAAGTATGGATGATGTACGGAGGCAATTACAAATGAAAGAAAATAAGAAGAGTAAGAAAAGACGAATCTTTCAAGTATTTTTACTAATGATTTGTTCTGCTATTTTATATGTAAGTTATGCAGCTTACGATATTTGGAGTTATCGTTTTAAAACAGATGATAGCGTGAAAACGGATGCTGGTATCGTACTAGGAGCAGCTTCTTGGAATGGAAAACCATCTCCTGTATTTAAAGAAAGAATTAATCATGCGATTTCTTTATATAAGAACGGAAATATTAAAAAGATTATTTTTACAGGTGGTACAAAGTTCGAGGCAGAGCTTGAGGAAGCGCGTACTGCAAGAGTATATGCAATGAAACAAGGTGTAAAAGAGGAAGATATTTTGATTGAAACAAAATCCCTTTTCACTGAAGAAAATTTAAAGAATGCGAAGGAAGTTGGAATAGAGAACGGAATACGCACATACACGATTGTAAGTGATCCACTTCATATGAAACGCGCAATGAGAATCGCAAAACATATTAATATTGAAGCGTATGCTTCACCAACGCCGACATCAGCATATAAAACGTTAGATACAGAAATCCCATTCTTCTTTAAAGAATTATTCTCATATATTGGATATGTAACCTCGTTGCCATTAAAGGCATTGAAGGGAGACTAATAAGGAAAGAATCTATTTTTCAATAGGAACTTTTCTTATTAGTCAAAAACATTGTATTTTTATCGGAATAGTGAAACAATAGAGAGGTAGCTTCATATAATCATAATGACAAAATGAACGGTTTAAGAATCGAGCATAAAGGAGATTATAGTATGGCACTCTCATTTGTTGAAACAGAAAAACAATCTTTCATTATTGAACAAATAAATAAATTGATTCCGAAGTTCATGGAAAGGGAGCATCAACTAAGTGAATTAGGATCATTTCCGTATGAAAATATAAATGATTTGAAAAATATCGGATATACGAAATTAACGTTACCGAAGAAATTTGGTGGTAGTGCGATTTCTTTATATGACTTCGTTCTATTTCAAGAGAAAATTGCGGAAGGCTGCGGGGCTACTGCCTTATCGATTGGCTGGCATCTTGGCATTGTGAAAGAACTAGCGGAAAATCGCTCTTGGAATGATGAGATGTTTAAATGGTTTTGCGAAGAAGTGCGAAATGGGGCGCTCTTTAATAGGGCAGCAACAGAACCGAAAACAGGGAGCCCGACGCGTGGCGGTAAACCAGAAACAATAGCGGTTCAACAAGGCGAGAAGTGGGTTATAAATGGAAGGAAAACTTTTACAACGATGGCGCCAGTACTTGATTATTTTATTATTTCAGCGAGTATGGAAGGCCGTGAAGAAGTTGGTGAGTTTGTCATTCCAAGAAATACAATCGGTGTATCCATTGAAGAAACGTGGGATAGCGTTGCAATGCGAGGGACTGCTAGCCACGACCTTGTCTTACAAAATGTAGAGATAGAAAGCCGTTTTTTTACGGATGTAAAAGGCGGGAAAGTGAAACAAAAGGGTATTGGCTGGTTGTTACATATACCAGCATGTTATTTAGGAATTGCACAATCAGCAAGAAATTATGCAGTTCAGTTTGCGGGATCATACAAACCAAATAGTTTAAACCATTCTATTAGTTTATTACCGAATGTTAGAAGATTAGTTGGAGAATTAGAACTCGAGCTTATGCAAGCTCGCGTCTTTTTATATCAAATTGCGAAAAAATACGATGAGGCAGAAGATAAACTGTCACTGCAAGCAGAATTAGCGGCAGTGAAATACGCCGTAACAAATGCGGCGATATCCATAGTGGATAAATCAATGCGCATCGTAGGAGCAAAAAGTTTATCAGAAAAAAATCCGCTTCACCGTTACTATTTAAACGTTAGAGCAGGACTACACAATCCGCCGATGGATGATGCAACACTATCTATGTTGGCGGATGCGGTGTTTCGGTCGTAGTTTTTTAGCTTGAATTTTATTGTTTATGTACAATATAGTTGTTTTGAAAGCACGTGTTTGATTAGTAATCGAACGCGTGCTTTTTATTCGTTGGATATACTAGTTTAAAAAGCACACGTTTTAATATAAATGGTTATCATGATTTTGTAAGTGTTCCTTGATGGAAAAACATTTGCCATCTTCCCTCTATCAGTTTCCAAATGGAGCTTCGCAAAGTATTCTGCATTCTAGTTTCATCTCTTACACGATATGTTGCCAACACTGTATCGTCCGATATAGGGTATATTTCAAAATTAGAAAGAGTCATTTCTCTTACACTAAGTCCATCTCCACCAACAGAGTCCTTCTTATACCAAACGTTTCCTGAACTTCCAAACTCAAAAAATTGTCTGCAAGTAACTTGTCCAGTTCAGCTGGATTTGTACGAGTTTTAGGTTCTAATAGTTTTTCCTCTAGTGCACATAAATGCTTTTTTAATTCAGAGTGCTTTTTCACGTGATCATCCCCATATATTAATTATTGTACAACAACTAAACTGCTCTTTTTTTAACTAACGAAAAGGATTTTGACTAGTTAGATAATTGGCTGCGTATTATTATAATGCCAGTATAGAAGCGTTGTAAACATTTGTCTTATCTAATCCCAAATTAAAGGTCTTTCCAAATCTACCATTCGTAAATATTGTAAAAATTGACCTGCATGGACCGCATCATGATAAGCAATTCGTAATAGCATATCGCCTAAATATCGTTGATAGCCAACATCGCTTCGATCAATAAGTCTTGAATCTAGATCTGCTATGCTTATTGATTGAACATATTCTATGAAATCGGCAAAACATGATTGCGCTAATTCAATTTCTTTTTTAACACAAGTAATCGGCTCGTCATCATACGGGATATGTACGTCGTTTATTGAGCCGTTGTTTTTTAAAATCATATGATAGTAAAAAGTTGAGCTCCATACGTGACGAATCATTTCACCAAAGGACATAGCCTCATGATCAGGCTTCCAATTAAGAAAAGTATCGGGAAGAGAATTCCATAATTTTTCTGAGCGCCTTCTCGTTTCTTTTAAATTTAGTATACTAAGATCAATTGTATTCATAATACATTCTCCTTTACTATTAAACTTAAAATAATTGTATCAATTAAATAGTTAGGGTATCATCGAAATATGAATGTATATCCGAATATCTCATATATAGCTAAACTCATTGCTGAACCTACAAGAGCAATCATCTTAGATTGTTTAATGAATAATCAGGCACTACCTGCTAGCGAATTGGCTTATAAGGCAAAAGTGTCACATCCAACGATTAGTTCTCATCTTTCTAAATTAGTAGAGGGGAATCTACTTACAGTTGAACAACATGGTAGACATCGTTATTATAGACTTGCTAATCAAGAGGTAGCAGAAGTTCTTGAAAAGTTAGGAACAATTGCACCAACAGTCCAAGTTCGTTCTTTAAAACAATCGGATCAACTAAAACGAATTCGTTATGCTCGAACTTGTTATGATCATCTTGCAGGCAGACTCGGTGTAGAGATAACTGAAAAATTACTACATAGGGAATTTATAATTTTAAAGGAAGGAGAATACATTGTAACGGAACAAGGTAAGCAATGGTTTCTGAATTTTGGAATAAATATTGAAAAGGCAAATATAAAAAGGAGAGTATTTGCAAAACCTTGTCTTGATTGGAGTGAACGACGCTACCATATTTCTGGTTGGTTAGGATCTGCAATAGCAAAACTATTTTTTGAACAGGAATGGATTACAAAAACGGATAAGAATCGGGCTGTCCATCTTACACAAAAAGGTATGAAGTTATTGAAGGACCAATTAGGCATTGATATGGACAATAAAAAAGTCCATCAAAATGCAGTGTCTCCTGTCGAGTGAAAAATATTAAATAACCTGAGTCTATACATAGACTCAGGTTATTTGATTTTCTTTTAATCTTTGATGATATTTGCGCACGGTAACTTTAGCATAATTCGCTTTACGGAAAGAGCTTAAATGAAAATATAGTAGTTCAGGAAGTTCTATTAAATTATTAATCATATTACTTAAAAATTATGCGTAAGAATATAGTAAATGAAGGGAGATATAAAATGAATAAAGTGAAACTGAAAGTATTTAATATAAAGTATGTCATGATATGTCTTTTATTCACAATTATATGTATCCTCACTTCATTCGTCATTTCTAGTAATTCTAGCGTATTTAAATCATTTTATATGAATCAGTTATTAGGAACGAATTCTACTAAAGGTCTTATGTATATGATAGGAAGTGAAAATCGTTATTTTGCAGAAGAATTTCATAAAGAAAAAGGAAGAGCGTCTTTAGAATCTTTTTTACTATCACTTTCTACAAACATTAATGTAAATGATCTCCGTAGTTTATTAACTCGAGAACTTCCAAATATGAATCAATTTTATTCAGAAATATTAATTGCCGGGGAAGGAACAGATTATACGAACATTCCTGAAGAATCCAGCATTCCTTTAGAGAATATTCAAGATAAAGGTACTGCTGTTAAACACCCAAAGAGTGAGAAAGAAAACAATTCAAATACACAAAATAACGGTGAAAATAAAGTTTTTATTTATCATACACATAGTTGGGAGTCGTTCATTCCTCTCATTCCAGGTGCTACTATACCTGATGATGCCTCTAGTACAAATAATGAAGTGAACATTACGTTTGTTGGAAATTATTTAAAACAAAAGTTAGAAGAAAAAGGTATAGGTGTTTCACATGATACGACGAATATGAGGGATTTTCTGCGAAGTAAAAATTTAAATTGGGCTCAATCTTATAAAGGGTCCCGTCAAATATTACAAGATAAATTAGCACAAGATAAAAATATTATGTTTCCTATTGATCTTCATAGGGACGATGCACGAAAAAATATTACGAAGAAAACGATTAATGGAAAGGATTATGCACGACTCTATTTTATTTTAGGTCGAGAAAATCCTAACTATGAAAAAAATAAAAAAATAGTAACGGCAATCAATTCATATTTAGACGAGAAGTATTACGGTTTAAGCCGAGGTATTTTTATTAAAGATCGTAAAAGCGGCAATGGAGTATATAATCAAGACCTTTCCCCAAATGCATTACTTATTGAAATGGGAGGGGTAGATAATACACCAGAAGAATTATATGCTTCCGTTGATGCATTAGTAGAAGCATTTAGCCACTACTATAATGAAGTGACTAAGAAAAACAACTAAATATAGAGGGAAAACTTAGTGTTTTTGTAAAATGAAAAGGAGTGACACCTAGTCAGGCGTTCTAGGGGGTTACTCCTTTTTTGTAGAATATGAAAAATATAAGATTACCAATACACGTTATCAATTGAAAAAATCTTTCTTTTCATTCTTCTTTTTATCGTTTTATAGGAGAATACTATGCTTCTTATTTCACCTACTGTATAATAAGAAAAAAGCACGAAAAGAGGTCATCTCATGCTAGAGGTTATTGCAACATGTTTAGAAGATGTGAAACGAATTGAACGAGCTGGCGGGAAGCGAATTGAATTAATTTCATCTTATACAGAAGGCGGTTTAACGCCGAGTTATGCATTTATAAAAAAAGCGGTAGAAGCAGTACAAATACCGATTCACGTTATGATTCGGCCGCATGCGAAGTCTTTTACATATACGGAAGAAGAAATTGAAATGATGAAAGAGGATATTGTAGTTGCTCAGAAATTAGGAGTAGCTGGTGTTGTATTAGGTGTATTAAATGAAAGAAATGAAGTGGATGAAGAGAAACTAGTGGATTTATTATCTGTGGTAGATGGGATAAATGTCACATATCACCGTGCAATAGATGACATAGAAAATCCAGTAGAAGCGATGAGAACGTTAAAGAAGTTTCATAAAGTGACTCACGTCTTAACTTCAGGTGGACAAGGGAATATAGTTGATAATATTCCGGTGCTTACAGATATGCAAAAGGTAAGCGGGGGTCAAATTCAACTTGTTGTTGGAGCTGGTGTAACGAAAGAAAATATAAAGCAATTGCTAAATGAAACTGGAATTTCGCAAGCTCATGTCGGTACAGCGGTAAGAGAAGGGAAATCATGTTTTGCTGAAATTGATCCTAATTTAGTACAAGAATTAGTTCAAATCATACAATAAACAATTAAGAAAGAGGAGAAACGATGAAGGAAAATACGAAGAAAGAATTATTCTCATGGGCGAAAACTATAGGATTTACCCTTGTATTAATCGCAATTATTCGCGGTGTTTTATTTACACCGTCATTAGTACAAGGCGAATCGATGATGCCGACTTTAGAAAATAACGAACGAGTTCTCGTCAATAAGATTGGTTATAGTATAAGTGGATTAGAACGCTTTGATATTATCGTTTTCCATGGAAAAGAAGGATATGATTTAGTAAAACGAGTAATTGGTTTACCAGGCGATACAGTTGAGTATAAAAATGATGTTTTATATGTAAACGGCAAAGCGATGGAAGAACCATATTTAAAAGAGTTTAAAGAAAAAGCAGCAGGCCGTGTATTAACTCCAGACTTTACGTTAGAACAAATTACAGGAAAAACGAAAGTGCCAGAAGGCCAAGTGTTTGTATTAGGTGATAATCGTGAAGTTTCTAAAGACGGTCGTATGTTTGGATTTATTTCAGAAGATGAAATTGTCGGAAAAGGACAAGCTGTTTTCTGGCCGTTGAAACAAGTAAGAGCGTTATAAAGAAAGAAGTATGGGAGAAATATTCTTCCATACTTTTTTTATGCCTATTTATTTAAACGTTTGGTTTTGCTATAACTTGAGCTTTTGAAAGAGAACCATCATTATTTCTAAAATTTATTTTGTATTCACTTTACATAAAGGTTAAGTAGTTGAAAAATATATTGATAGAATTGAAAGAATATTTTATAATTTAAAATTATATGTTTGTTTCGAAAAATGGAATTTAAGTTCCGTAATTCGGAACAAGAAGGAGATAGAATGAGTATAAATAAAACGGCAGTTAAGACAATGGATATTTTAAAGTTGTTTTATGAGCATGAAGAACTCAGTTTAACAGAGATGGTTCAGCTTACAAGTATGCCGAAAACATCTGTTTATCGTTTAATTGGCTCGTTAGAAGAAATGGAGTTTTTACAAAAAAACGAAAAGGGGAAATATCATTTAGGAGTCGTTTTTTTACGGTTTGGTCAACTTGTATCACAAAGATTATCAGTAAGAAATATTGCGATTCCATATATGAAAGAGCTTAGAGGTAGTTTAGGGCAGGCAGTTAATTTAATTATTCAAGATGGTAATGACGCGATTTATGTGGAAAAGATGGAAGGCGTTCAGCCTGTACGTGTATATACAGCGGTTGGAAGAAGAGCACCACTTTATGCTGGTGCATGTCCGAGAATTTTACTATCGTATTTCTCAGAGGAAAAGAAACGGAAATACATAGAGGAAACGGATTTAAAACAGTTTGCAGATGGAACAATCGTAGATAAGGAACAATTGTTAGAAGTGTTACAAATGGCGAAAAAGGAAGGACATACGATTAGTTATTCGGAGTTAGAAAATCATACAGCAGCTATAGCAGCGCCTATTTTCGCAAGCGACGGAACGGTTGTAGCAGGCATTAGTATTTCAGGATTAGCAATTGAGTACAGCGAAAGTAACATTTCATATTTTATCGCTAAGGTGAAAGAGACAGCGAATCGCATTTCGAAAGAACTCGGCTTTTTGGCATAGAAAGAGGGAGTAGGATGAAATTTTCTGCGTTAGGGGATCAAGCAATTATTGTTACATTTGGTGAAGAAATCGGGATGGATGTATACGAAAAAGTACAACGACTATTTCAAGTGTTGCAGCAACATCCGTTTACAGGAATGATTGAATGCGTTCCGTCATTTACTTCATTGGCCGTTTACTATAATTTGTATGAAGTATGGAAGGGAAATGATAGAAAGATAAGACCGTATGATTACGTATGCCAATACATAGCTAGAATGTTAGATACGTATAAGGAAGAGCTGAAACGAGATGTGAAACATATTTCTATACCCGTTTGCTACGGGGGAGAATATGGACCTGATTTAGAAGAGGTGGCACATTATCACGGTTTACAAGTAGAAGATGTCATTCGCATACATAGTGAAACAACGTATTTTGTGTATATGTTAGGCTTTACACCAGGGTTCCCGTATTTAGGAGGACTATCGAAAGAACTAGAAACACCTAGAAAAGGAATACCGCGGTTACAAATCTCTCCTGGTTCGGTAGGGATTGGCGGAAATCAAACAGGTATTTATCCGCTTGAAACACCGGGTGGATGGAATATTATTGGCCGAACACCAATCTCCTTATTTAATCCGGAAGAAGAAACACCGACCTTTATTCAAAGCGGTATGTATTTACGATTTATCCCAATAACGAAGGAAGAGTACGTATCACTTGAGGCGGCTAAAGAATGGATGTAGAAGTTTTGCATGCAGGTATGTTTACAACAGTCCAAGATTTAGGGCGGTCTCATTACCAACAATACGGCGTACCTGTTGGCGGGGCTATGGATCAAAGTGCACTTCGGATGATCAATATGTTAGTTGGTAATGAAGAAAATGAAGCGGGACTCGAAATGACGATTATGGGACCGAAATTGTTAATAAAGAAAACGACTTTACTTGCGATTGGTGGAGCGGATATGGAACCGTTATTGAATGGGGAACGTATTCCATTGTGGCGTCCCATTTTAGCAGAAGAAGGTAGCATGCTTTGCTTTGGAAAAGTGAAAAGTGGTTGCAGAACGTATGTGACTTTTGCAGGTGGTATCCATATTGATCGCATAATGGGAAGCAAAAGTACTTACATACGTGCTGCGATTGGAGGTATAGAAGGAAGAATGTTGAAAAAGGGTGACTACTTCCAAATTGGTGTACAACCAGAAATGGCGAATCGTTTCATTCAAGACTTACAAAAAGATGAGAGAATAAAAACGAAATGGGCAATTAGCAACAGCGTACTACCAAAGTATAAGAAACATCCTAAGCTTCGTGTCATAGCTGACTTTGAATATGATCAATTTACAGAAGAAAGTAGAAAGGCATTTTTTACGAAAGAGTATAAAGTATCTAATTATACTGACCGTATGGGCTATAGGGTTGAGGGAGAAGTATTAAATAGGATGGAAGAAAAAGAGATTTTATCGAGTCCGGTTACATTTGGGACCATTCAAGTGCCAAATGGCGGACAGCCGATTATATTAATGGCAGATAGGCAAACGACGGGCGGATATCCGAGAATGGGAAATATTATTTCAGTAGATTTACCTCTTCTTGCTCAGTTAAAACCAGGGGACTATGTATGGTTTGAGAATATTACGCTGGAAGAAGCGGAACAATTGTACATAGAACAAGAAGTAAATATGAATCTATTAAAAAAATTCATCGCTTTACGAAGTTGAAATTAGGAGGAAAACACTGTGACTACAATTGATTTAAACTGTGATTTAGGAGAAAGTTTTGGCGCTTATAAAATGGGGAGTGATGATGAAATTCTTCCGTTCGTTTCCTCTATAAACGTTGCATGTGGTTTTCATGCGGGTGATCCGTCCGTTATGCGGCAAACGGTTGAAAAGGCAATGCAGCATAACGTAGCGATAGGAGCACACCCAGGATTTCCTGATTTAATTGGATTTGGTAGAAGGAACATGAACGTTTCAGCAAGTGAAATATACGATTATGTTTTATATCAAATTGGTGCATTAGACGCTTTTGTAAAAGCAGCTGGCGGGAAGATGCTTCATGTGAAACCACACGGTGCTCTTTATAATATGGCGGCAACTAATCCGGAAATTGCAGATGCAATCGCAAAGGCAATACATCATATGAATCCAAGTTTATTACTTTACGGATTAGCAAATAGTGAGGCGTTTATACAGGCTGCGGAAAAATACAACGTAACTCTCGTACAAGAAGCTTTTGCAGATCGTACGTATAAGCAAGATGGAACATTAACGAGCCGGACAGAAGAAAATGCGCTTATAAAAAATGAAGATGAAGCGATAGAGCAAGTGCTACAAATGGTGAAAGAAGGCTATGTAAATTCGGTGAATGGTGAGAAAGTAGCAGTTCAGGCGCAGACGATCTGTTTACATGGTGATGGAGAGAAAGCTGTACAATTTGCGAACAAAATATACAGAACATTCGAAAATAATGAGATTTCTATATGCGCACCGAAATAAAATAATGAGGGGAAGTGTTGGAATTGGTGAAATTAATCGGGATATTACTTGTTGCGGTGGGCTTTTTATTTAGATTGAATACACTTTTAGTCGTTATGGTTGCAGGTATTGTTACGGGGATGGTTTCGGGATTAAGCTTTTATGATGTAATCAGCATGTTCGGTAAATTTTTCATAGAAAATAGATATATGTCTATGCCTATTATACTAACTTTGCCGGTAATCGGAATTTTAGAGCGTTACGGTTTAAAAGAAAGAGCAGAAGCACTTATAACGAAATCAAAAGGCGCAACAACTGGAAGAGTATTAATGTCATATTTCACGATAAGAGAATCATCAGCAGCACTAGGTCTTAATATTGGTGGTCATGCACAAACAGTAAGACCGCTCGTTGCACCTATGGCAGAAGGGGCTGCGCAAGGTAAATACGGTAAGCTCCCTGAAAAGTTAAGAGAAAAGATTAAAGCGAATGCAGCCGCTGCGGAAAATACTGCTTGGTTTTTCGGAGAAGACATTTTTATCGCAACTGGTGCCATTTTATTAATGAAAGGATTCTTCGATTCAGTAGGTATGCATGTCGGTGTATGGGATATGGCACTTTGGGGTATTCCAACTGCAATATCTGCACTTATCGTCAGCTGGATCAGATTTAGAAGATTTGATAAATATATAGCGAAAACGATGACAGCAAAAGAAAAAGAAGAGAAGGAGGCAATATAAGATGAATATTATTACAATGGATACAATCTATTACGTATTAGGTATAATCGTTGCCTTTATCGCTGTTCGTATCGCATTCGATCGTGAACATCCAAATCGATTTGGTTCTAGCCTATTTTGGGCGTTATTTGCAGTTACATTTTTATTCGGAAATGTAATCCCTTCGTTTTACGTTGGCTGTATTGTACTCGCTATGGTTGTGTTAGCTTCACTAAATAAAGTAACAAAATCAGAGGAGAAAGAAGTTCCAGTACAAGAGCGTGTGAAACATGCGGAGAAATTAAAAAATAAAATCTTTATGCCTGCACTATTAATTCCTACTTTTACAATTATCGGTACGTTAATGTTAGGGAAAATGAAATGGGGAAATGTCTCCCTTGTTGATCCAGACAAAGTAACGCTAGTAGCATTAGCACTAGGAGCATTACTTGCATTCGTTGCGGCGATGCGTATTACAAAATCGAAGATAACAACTCCTGTACAAGAAGGAAGTAGACTATTACAAGCTGTCGGCTGGGCTGTCATTTTACCACAAATGTTAGCGGCACTTGGCGGTATTTTCGCGAAATCCGGAGTTGGACAAGTCGTTTCTGATTTAGTCGGACAAGTGTTACCGACAGAGTATCCGTTCGTTGCTGTTATGGCGTATTGTTTAGGAATGATGCTTTTCACAGTCGTAATGGGAAATGCATTCGCAGCGTTTGCCGTTATTACTGGCGGAATTGGTTTACCTTTAATTGTACAAATGCACGGCGGAAACCCAGCAATTATGGCCGCTCTTGGTATGTTTGCTGGATATTGCGGAACGCTGCTTACGCCAATGGCAGCAAATTTTAATATCGTTCCGGCAATGCTTTTAGAGCTAAAAGATAAAAATGCAGTTATTAAAGCACAAGTACCAATTGCTCTTTCAATCTTTATCATAAATATGTTTATTATGTACGGCCTTGTATATCGTTTCTAATTAGGAGGGGAAAACTATGAAAACAGTATTACTAACAGGATTTGATCCGTTCGGCGGAGAAAGCATCAACCCAGCTTGGGAAGTCGCAAAAAGTTTGCATAAAAAAACAATCGGAGAATATAAGATTATTAGTAAACAAGTCCCAACTGTATTTGATAAATCAATACAAGTTTTAAAAGAATATATAGATGAACTAAACCCTGAAATGATTATATGTATCGGACAAGCTGGGGGCAGACCAGATATTACGATAGAGCGTGTCGCAATTAACGTTGATGATGCAAGAATTGCTGACAATGAAGGGAATCAGCCGGTAGATGTACCGGTTGTAGAAGAAGGACCGGCTGCCTATTGGTCTACACTTCCGATGAAAGCAATTGTAAAAAGACTTCAAGAAGAAGGCATACCAGCTTCC
Organism: Bacillus cereus group sp. MYBK101-2; assembly: GCF_051918845.1. Classification (NCBI taxonomy): domain Bacteria; kingdom Bacillati; phylum Bacillota; class Bacilli; order Caryophanales; family Bacillaceae; genus Bacillus; species Bacillus cereus group sp. MYBK101-2. The sequence continues at coordinate 142,081 of NZ_JBQAIE010000006.1, forward strand.
GTTTCACAAACAGCAGGTACATTCGTTTGTAATCATTTATTCTACGGACTCATGCATGAACTAGAGAAACAAGATAAGAAAATAAAAGGCGGATTTGTTCATATTCCGTTCTTGCCAGAACAAGCGAGTAATTATCCAGGCCAAGCAAGTATGTCACTTTCTACTATTCGTAAAGGGATAGAATTGGCAGTAGAGGTAACGGCGACAGTTGAGGTCGATATTGTGGAAGTTGGAGGCACGACGCATTAAATAGAAGAATAACTTGGGATACAATTAGAATCCATAGATGATTTTATAAAGTTTTGGAGAAATAGGGAAATGGGTGATACCCTATTCTTCGGAGTAATATTATGTGTCAAGCGTATAGAAGGTTAAATCTAATGTTAATATTTTGTTATACGATAAGGATGTAATAGAAATACAAAAGCAACTTCAAGATGATAAAGTAGCTAAATAGCAGGTTTAAAAAATGTTCACAAAATAATATAATAACTAGTAATAAAGGAAAAGAAATCTTAAAATTGGATTTCTTTTTAATTTGATGAAACTATTTACATTGTATAATATTCCATGGTAAAGTTTTCAAGGGGAAAATAAGTATTAGTAACATCATGGAGGGTACATTATGAAAAAACAAATTTCAGTTTTATTAGGCAGCATCATGCTGACAGGAAGCATTCTTACAGGTTGCGGAAATGAAAAAACATCCACAGAGAATAAAGAAAAAGCAACTTCTGCAGAGCAAAAAGATGTTTCTAACAAGTCCGAAAAAGAGGAAAAAGGTACTGTAAACCTATCTAAAGTAGGGCAGAAAGCTAAAGCAGATGGTAATGAAGCTGAATTAATGAAAATTAAAGAAGTTAACCAAACTGTAGATATCGCACCTATTAAATATACTGTAAAAGATATGAAGATTATTAAGCTTAATAAAGTTAATAAGTCTATGACAGAATTTTTACTTCAATATACAGGTGGGAATAAATTACCTGATGATCTAAATTACATACAAATTCAATATAGTGTAGAAAACACTAGTGATCAAAATGTAGATTTCTATGGTCTTCAAAAAGTTGTTCTGAACAATGGCGAACAGCTGGATGCAATTGGAAATGATTTTATTTGGGAAAGCGAAGATAGTGATAGTAAATTTTATGGTAAAGTAAAAAAAGAGGGAAGTGTAGGTCTTATTATTAAAGGGAAGCCTGAGGAGATTACATCAGCTAAGTTAATCTTTAGTAATACGGTTAATCCTGATGGGTATGAGACTATTACGGAAGAACAACAAGCAGAATTCCAATTTTAAAAGAGAGGCATACGCTTCTCTTTTATATTTTACAGATAATATTAACTTACTAATTAACTAGTTAGAATAAGAAAGGTGTTTACACTGTTAATTAGCAAATAGGGGTAAGTATCATATATTTCTACTGAATTTAAATTATGAAGTGAAAAAGTTAATACATGTTTGCATGCGTTATTGTTATACTATAAATCAAATCATACGACACCTCCTGTAAACAACTGGTATAATAAGTATAGCAATATACATAGAGGTGATTTTTGTGCAACAATTTGAAGAAGTACGTTTGATTTTAGAAAAAGCGAAGAAAATTACAGTATTAACAGGAGCTGGTGCAAGTACGGAAAGTGGTATTCCCGATTTCCGTTCAGCAAATGGATTGTATGCTGATGCGAATGTGGAGATGTATTTATCAAGAGGATATTATAATAGAAGTCCGAAAGAATTTTGGAAGCATTATAAAGAAATATTTCAAATCAATACGTTTCATCAATATAAGCCAAATCGTGGTCATCGTTTTTTAGCAGAGCTAGAAGAGCAAGGGAAAGATATTACGATTTTAACGCAAAATATTGACGGTTTACATCAATTAGGTGGTAGTAAACATGTTATTGATTTACATGGAACACTGCAAACTGCACATTGTCCGAAGTGTAAAACGGGGTATGATTTGCAGTATATGATAGATCATGAAGTGCCGCGCTGCGAGAAGTGTAATTTCATTTTAAATCCAGACGTTGTTTTATACGGAGATACATTGCCGCAATATCAAAATGCGATAAAACGTTTATATGAAACAGATGTGCTTATCGTTATGGGAACGTCATTAAAAGTACAACCTGTCGCTTCATTCCCACAAATCGCAAAGAGAGAAGTAGGAGCAACAACCATTTTAGTAAATGAAGAATTAACAGGACAAGAGTATAACTTTGATTTTGTTTTTCAAAATAAGATTGGTACGTTTGTTGAAGGGGTATCTTCAATAAAATAAGTTATCGAAAAAACTGAGGTATTCACCTCAGTTTTTTATTTGGGTAATCACTGTTTAAAACATTTTAATAATGTAGCAACCACATCTCTATAACCTATAAAAAATGTTTTGGTTGGCAAAATAGCAGAATAGGAAGAAATGTTTTCTTTAACGAATACACAGTCGTCATAAAGTAAACTAATATGTAGCTGTTGTAAAGGTTCTATTTCGTTTTGCTTTAAGTATAAAACTAAATCATTATAAAGTTGCGTACTATACCCACTTACAGAACAGTCTAATGAATGCTGACCTGCTATGCTAGTCCACCATACTTTAAAACTACACAGTAATTCTTTAAAGGATTCCTCATTACATAATTGAGTTTCAAAAAGCTTCTCATAGAAGATATTATTTCCCTCATAAAAAATTTGTAAATCATATCGGTCGTTAGCAATTTGTTTACGAAGTATATGCCATAATTCCTTGAAATGATCTTCAAAGTCAGTAGAGAAATTTACTTGTTTTGCTATGTAAGGAAATCTCAAATTTTCCTTTTTCTCTTTTTGGTTAAGATACATATTTTGAATGTAAATCATAAAGTTTAAACAAAATGATGTATTAGTATGTATTGTAAATGAATCTGTCATTTCATTTTCTCCTTAGTAATGTCTTTTATTGATTTATTTCTTAAGTATACAACCTTTCTTTTAGAATAACATTCATGTTATTCCTTAATAAGGGAATGGTAATAAATAGGATGTGAAATTAAAAAACTGAAAATTAAATCTTTTATTTCTTTTATAATTAATATAAAATTCTATATATATCATATAAATAAATTTGATACATAATGGTTCTACGTAGAAATGTTAATAGAATGAAGCGAGGGAGCGAAATGAGACAGAAAAAGGAGCAGAAGAAACAATCGAAAAAGAAAAAGACTCATATTCCTTTTCGGTTAAATGTACTATTTTTTATCGTCTTTCTTTTATTTTCAGCTATTATAATTCAATTAGGTAAAGTGCAAATCATTGATGGAGAAACGTATAGAAATGAAGTGAACAAAAAGGAAGACGTAACGGTAAGTACACCTGTTCCTAGAGGGAAAATGTTTGATCGACAAGGTCAGGTGATTGTAAATAACAAACCACTACGAACTGTTACATATACGAAAATGAAAGGAGTAGATTCGAAAGAAGTTTTACAAGTAGCAAGACAATTAGCACAGTTAATTGAAATGTCGCCAGAGGATATAGACAAGTTAACAGAAACAGACAAAAAGGATTTTTGGATGCAGTTAAATGAAAAGCGGGCAGCAGAAAAAGTAACGAAAGAAGATGAGAGTAAATTTAGGAAGCAGGAGATAGAAGGGAAAGAATTAGATAAAAAAGTTGAAGAGTTACGTAGGGAAAGAATTACACAAGAAGAATTAAGCGAACTTTCAAAAGAGGATTTAGAAGTATTAGCAATTAAAAGCAAAATGAATGCGGGATATAAAATGACGCCGCAAATCGTTAAAAAAGATGTAAGTCAAAATGAATATGCAGTCGTAAGTGAAAGATTGGCAAGCTTGCCTGGAGTAGATACGACAGTAGACTGGGAACGTGAATATCCAAATGATAAAATACTTCGTTCTATCCTTGGTAGCGTTTCTACTGAAAATGAAGGATTGCCAAGAGAACAATTAGATTATTACTTAGTACGTGATTATAACAGAAATGATCGTATTGGTAAGAGTTACATTGAAAAACAATATGAAGATGCACTCCATGGAACGAAAGAACAGACTAGAAGTATTACAGATAAAACAGGAAATGTGATTCGAAATGAAAAAGTAACCGAAGGAAAAAGTGGAAATAATTTAATGTTAACAGTGGATATGGAATTACAGAAAAAAGTAGAGCAAAGTCTTGAAAAGAATTTACGAGCATTTCATTCTGCAGAGCCGATGATGGATCGTGCATTCGTTGTAATGATGAACCCGAAAAACGGTCAAATTTTATCGATGGCAGGAAAGAAAATTGTAAATAAAGATGGCGGGATGCAAATAGAAGACTACGCTTTAGGAACGATGACAAGTTCTTATGAGTTAGGGTCAACTGTGAAAGGGGCTACATTATTAGCCGGTTATCAAACTGACACAATTAAGCCGTATACGCATTTCTTTGATGCACCAATGTATTTTAAAGGAAGCTCCAAGCCGAAGAAATCGTGGAAAGAATTTGGTGATATTGATGATTTAAGAGCTTTACAAGTTTCATCAAACGTTTATATGTTTAACACGGCTTTAAAAATGGCAGGTATAAATTATGTGCCAAACAATCCATTAGACATTAAACAAGAGACATTTAATAAAATGCGTTACTATTTTAGACAGTTTGGCTTAGGTGTACCGACTGGTATTGATTTGCCGAATGAATCGATTGGTCAAATGGGGAGAACAGATAACATACCTGGTTTTTTACTCGATTATGCGATTGGACAATACGATACATATACGCCGCTTCAACTTGCTCAATATATTTCAACAATTGCAAACGGTGGTTACCGAATGAAACCGCAAATTGTGCAAGAAGTGAGAGAGCAACCACATAGACCAGAGGATGTTGGAAAAGTTATTCGGTCTATTGAGCCAGTTATTTTAAATCGAGTGGATATGAACACCTCATACATTAATCATGTAAAAGAAGGATTTAGAAGAGTTTTTCAAGAGAATGATGGAACTGGTACTGCAACGTTTAAAGGATTACCATATAAACCAGCTGGAAAAACAGGAACAGCTGAAACCGTGTATGGTGGAGAAAGTGAAATTGGAAGAGATGAAAACAATAATAGAAAAAAATGTTATAATTTAACTCTTGCCGGTTATGCACCATATGATGCTGATCCAGAAGTAGCTTTTTCAGTTGTTGTACCATGGGTAAATGATGACAAATCAGGAATTAATTCCGCGATTGGTAAAGAGATTTTGGATGCGTATTTTGAATTGAAAACGAAAAGATCGGGTGGAAATCCAGTCCCAGTAGAGCAGCCGAACAAGGCCCAGTAAAAATAATATCACTGCATTGAGACATATGGTGCAGTGATATATTTTTGATTTAAAAAGCGTTTGAATAAGGTGGGAATGGATATGAAACAGGAGATTAAGAGAGGTTGGGGGAAATACATACTCTTCGTGTTTGTTTTGGTAATAGCTTATCATTCTTTTACTTTATGTAAAGTGGAAGGGAAATCGATGCAACCGACTTTATATGAAGAAGACTACGTATTTGTAAATAAAGCAGCCGTACACTTTTCCGATTTAGAGCATGGAGAAATTGTCATTATAAAGGAAGAGGATGAATCAAAATATTATGTGAAACGAGTAATAGGACTTCCTGGTGACGTAATTAACATAACGAATGGATCTGTATATGTGAATGATAAAAAACAAGAAGAACCGTATACAAATAAAGATTTGTTCAATAATACGCAAGTGTTTTATAACTTTCAAAAGACAAAAATCCCGCCAAATAAGTTATTTGTAATGGGAGATAATCGTGAACTTAGTAGAGATAGTCGAAACGGTTTAGGATATATTGAAGAAGATAATATAATAGGAAAAGTGGAATTTGTATATTATCCTTTTTCAAAAATGAAGATCATAGAATAAGTGGGGATTTACAAAACCCCACTTATTAACGTTTCACTTTACCTTCTTTAAAAAACCTTTTGGGTTAAATGATATGAAAAACTTATGCTTAGATTCATCGATTATGAAATTGTTATTTGTAGCTAAAAACTCTTCAACTGCTTCCATTGGACCAGGCCCCCAATCGGGAGAAACAGGATTTCCATTAATAGATGTATCTTCTACGATAATATAACTGCCTGTAGTAACGATAGATTTATAAAGCAACAATTCTTTTGCTACATGCTCTTTACTATGATCTGAATCTAAAATAACTAAAATCACATCATTAGGTTTACGCATACTTAATATTGTTTGCACAGCGGTTACTGAAACAGAAGAAGCTGTTAAATACGTAATACGATCATGGGATGGACGATTTGGTTGTGGAAATATATCGATAGTCAGAACGTGACCTTTGCCAATTAAATCTAATATAGAAGCTAAATATAGTGCACTACCACCATAACAAGTGCCACATTCAATAATTAAGTCGGGTTTTAATTCGTAAATCATTTCTTGATACAAAAATAGATCAGAAGGAAGTTTGAGAATGGGGACTCCAAGCCAATGTGTATCATATAACCAGACTCGACTATCGTAAAATTGTTTTAAAAATTCGCTGCTTATGTTATCGATTTTGAACACTCCTTTCTGAAACGAAAGTTGTACAATATATTATGTGAAATATAATTGTAAGGAGAATGTTTTTTAATAAAATTGAGCAAAATACCTCATTAAAAGCCAATTATTTGTATAATAAAAAACTTTTTGCAGGAAGTTACAGTTTAAATCTGTAAATGAAGGGAAAAGGAAAGGAGATGAACGTATGTATAAGTACACAATTTGTTTCATTAGAAAAGGAAAGAAAATACTCTTATTGAATAGAAACAAAAAGCCGAATATGGGAATGTGGAATGGTGTTGGTGGAAAAATTGAAGACAATGAAACACCATATGAAGGAATAATTAGAGAAACGCTTGAGGAAACAGGCATAGATTTTCCAAGTGTAACGTATAAAGGGAATGTAGTTTTTAAAAGCAAGGACGAGCCTCAGGGGCGTGAAGGAATGTACGTATTCCTTGCTGACCTGCCAGATGGAGTACATATGGACACACCAGTAAGTACGGCGGAAGGATTATTAGAATGGAAAGAAATTGATTGGATATTAAATAAGGATAATAGAGGTGTAGTTAGCAATTTACCAAAATACTTACCGATAGTATTAACAGAAGAAAATAAGTTAGAGCATATATTCACGTACGATAATGGGAATATTATTCATTACACAACTTCATTTTTGACAGATGATAATGCGAACAAACGATATGTAAAAAAAATCTTTCATACTCAAGTTAATAAAATATTTCAAAGAGCAATTAGCATTTGTATGTTGATTGCTCTCATTATATATGCGAGGTGATGATATGTTTCAGAAATACAATTCATTGGCCATAATCGTTATATGTACGATGTTCCTTTTTGTAGCCTGTTCTAAAAGTGATACAGAACTTAAAGACATTCAAAAAGTAGATTACCTCGTATCCTATTCAAATGCAATGAAAGCCGGTGGTTACATATATGCATATGATAAGAAAGGAAATGAGATTAGTAAAATAGAAGTGGATGGCCAAAGTATAATGAGTAATGCAAAAGATGGGGAGGGGTACTACTTCTCATCAAATAGAAATAACAATCATTATGTAATTAATAAGATTGGTAAGGTACAAGGGATCAATATTCCTAAAGAATTACAAGATGTAAACGCAGGGGCATATTTTATACATGCAGAGCAAGGTTATAAATTTTATGATGTGAACATTGGGCTGGTAGACGAAAAGAAAGGATATACAAGTGAACTCGTATATTGGAAAGAGAATGATAAAAGGCAAGAAAGTGTAGAACTAAAGGGAACGATTCAAGGTGCGCATATTATTGAGAATCATATATACGCATTTTCACAAACGCTAGATAAAGTATATATTTCAGAAATAGATTTGGTCACAAATAAAAAAACAAACGAATTTGAAATTCCTAATGAAAATGTGTATTTTGCACCAACTCCTCAAAAAGTAATTTTTCAAAAGTATAAAGATAAACTAATACTCGCATTAAGTGATAATGTAAATCAAAAGTTGTCTTCTAAATTAATGATGATAAACCCGAAAACTAAAGTAGTGGAAAAAGAAACGGTATTAGATGACAAGCAATTCATACCTGTTTTAGTGCAGGTGTATGATAATAAGGTGTACGTTTTAAATCATGATGAAAAAATAAAAGAGTTAGATGAGAATTTGAATATCATACGTACATATTCATTACAAAGTGACAAAAATACAAAAATCGCTAGAGAGGACAAAGGGATTTCGGATATACAAGTACATGGTAATAAGTTATACATCTTATACAAAGATATGAATCCAAAGAGTGAAACGAAACAATTGGTAGCTGAGATTGAAGGATATGATTTGTTAACAGGAGGAAGTATTGAAAAGACTACTTTACAATTAGAGAGGAAATGGGATGATATTACCTTTCTTGTATTAAAAGAGTAAAAAAATGATTTGAAGGGGGTAACTCAAATTATGACATTCAAAAACGAGGAAGAACTAAATAAAGCTTTCGAGGCGGCCAAAGCGAGTCTAGAAATAGAAGGCATGACTGTTACAAAGGAAATGGAAAAAATTATAAAAGAAAAGGTATCCGGAAAGATAACGCACGAGCAACTTATTACATTAGCTGATGTGATTGCAAGACGTGGACGTACTTAACAATCTAGAAACCATCACAAAATTTTTAAAAATAAACGGGGAAAAAGAGATGGTAGATCCATCTCTTTTTCATATGCTCCATGATTAACTGCGAATCGCCTTAATCAGAAAACGATGTTGCTTCACATCAAAATAACCTTTTTGTAAGATGATTTCATGTATACGATATAATTCCTCACAATACCTTTCAACAGTAAAATTAGGGATTTGCCACGGAATCGCTTTTAAATAATAGACGATAGCGCCAATGTCATAAAAGCGTTGAAAAGGGAACTCTTCTTTTTCTTCTAAAATAGTAAATCCATTTTCCTTTAACTCAATGCATGCAGCTTCGAGCGACCAACTTGCAAATTCGTTATTTAGAGGTGCGTTAAACTGCTCATTAAGTTCCGCGCAATCAAGGCCGCCAACTTGTTGTGTAAGAAATATTCCATTAGGAGCAAGGATTCTGTTTACCTCAGAGGCAGCATATGATTCATGTTGATTTATGATTAAATCAAACTGACCATCTTGAAATGGTAAAGCAGTATCATGAATTACTTCGACGACTGTAACCCCTAGAGGCTCTAACTTTTTTCGAGCAATTGGCACGTTTGGAGCGTAGCCCTCAGTAGCATAAATAGTTAACGGGAACGGTTGTAACATAGATAAAAACTCTCCGCCGCCAGTCCCCATATCGAGCATTGATTTAGCACGCTGCATAAGCTGATAAGCAGTGCTACCATACGACCATGATAAAGGCTCGCTCTTCATTCGGCCCGTTTCTGAAATGAAAGAAAAATCCCAGCCACTAAAGTTTGTATTTGTACTCTCTAATAAAGTTAAAAATAATGGATCACGTTTCATAAATTTGTCCTCCTATTTCATAAATGAATGATATGATGAGAAAGGAAAAAGGGAGGACCTCTTATGAAAGAGAAGCGGTTTTACGTTTCATGTTCGAATAGATTCATATACATTCGCTCCTTGTGAGAATGGTTATTTATATATTCGGGATAGTTGAGTGGAATTCCTTTGAAGTTATTAGGGAAGGTAGTTGCGTAATGAAAAACTGGATAGAGTTTACGGACAAAGAGGATGAACAAATTTGGGACAAGATATATAGTGAACTTAAGTTTTCACCAAGTCTTTCTATATTCCCATCATTTAAGGTGCCAAGTCCTTTTGTTACATATGATATTTCTCATTGCTTTGGAGAGTCGATAAACGATCTGGAAAGTAAAGCGTTACAAGCCTTTCAAGAAATTACAGCATCGAATGAATATATCATGGCACTGGATTGGCAACATGAGTGTTATTGGACGAATCCACATGTAGAGTTTGAAAGAACTGAATTTGATGAGTGGATAATTCCCGTATTTCCGAATGGAGATTACTACTTCTTTATTCAGAAAGACTTTAAGTGGGGCTATTTAGGCCACCCTTGGGAGAAGAGTATAACGATATTTGGAAAAGAACTTATAGAAAGCTTTGAACGAAATAAGCCGGAAATGTTTCAAAATATTTTAAGGCAAGGATAATGTTTGAAAGAGAAAACCGCGTATACTTCATTTTTGAAGCATACGCGTTTTTGTTTAAAATACTCAAAAATAAAAATCTTTTGGTAAAGTATCATTTTTTATTACCGTTCTTAACCCATGTTTTATAATCCAAGGATTAACTGGATGCTGTTTATCACGTAATTGCTGCAACCATTGAAAAACAAGTTCTTTATCTTCTTTCGTAATATCGTTAATATGATTGGCTACAGATTTTTGAACGTATTTAGAAGGGTCATTCATTAAAGGCTCAAGAAGCTGTAAATTGTACTGAAAGTCACCTTTCAGAGCTCCTATTTTTTTAGCCCAAGGAAGTCTAGGTCTCGTACCTTCAGAAACTAATCTTCTAATGTGACTGTTTTCATCATGAATCCACTTTTGTAATATGTTTAGTGTGTCTTCATGGTATGTTTGAAGAAAAGGCCGAATGGCATATTCAGCAGTATTCCTTTTCGTTATTTCATACATGGCGTTGAATGAGGTTTCAAAATCGTTAAGCCCATATTTTTCAACGTATTTTGCGATAGGCATGTACATATATCCGTTTGTAAATGTGCCTACTTCTGTTGTATTTTCTGGGCCTAACGTTTTTAGTAATATATGTATTGCTTCATTAAAATCTTTTTGTAAAGCATTATGTAATTCATCTGCCATTACTTCAATACGCTGCTTTAACTCTAAATTTTCAATTTTACATGTTACGGAAGACACAAAGTTTCTTTTAGAGAAAGTAGGATCGTGTTTACAAATAGAATCAGCCATTTTTTCTGCTAATTCTTCGTTAAACAAAAATTTTAGCGGAACATATTTACCCATTTTTTCACCTCAGTGGTCAGTTGAAAACAAGTTTTATTTTTTAATCGACAATCCATAAACTAAAGTCTCACTCGGAGTCGTAATACTAAAACCTGTCGTCTTATAATCAAGTTTCACTGTATCACCAGTGTAGTCTTTCGTAAATGAATCCATTTGTACGATAAAATCAGCATCTTCATATATAACGTCATCTGCATTATATGTATCCCAAATTAAATCTACATCAACGAAAATACTACAAGAGTTTGTCATTGTCCCTCTAACGCGAATGATCTTTTTGTCTTCACGTTCTAATCTATGTATAGCTGCTATTGCTTCATCAGTAATACGAATGTTCATTGTATCCCAACCTTTATTTATATTTCCTTTATTATTGCAAAAACAGGAGCAATAGGGAAGCAAAGAGGTTTGCAATAAAAAACGAGCAAACAAATTAGTTTGCTCGTTTCACTTTATCCGACTTTAATGGGCAGTAAGACCCCCACCTCAAAATGCAGCGAAAGAAAAGAAGTTAGGTGGGGGATCAACTGTCCATAAAAGTCCGATTGGTTCAACTAATAATCCGTGGGGGATGAAGAAAACCCCCACGGATTAAAGTTTCACTTTATTTTAGTTCACATTTATCAAGTGGAATCACTTTTGTTTTTTTCGTAAATTTATATCCTAACCATAGTGCTAAGAAGAGGGGTAAACCGATGTAAGAAACGAGTACGCCATTCCAATCGATTGATTCACCCATAAATGCGCCGTAGTTTTGTCCTAAAATTACGATGATACAAAGTGTAAATGCGAAGATTGGACCGAATGGGAACCATTTTGCTCTATATGGTAAGTCATTTAAATCTTTTCCTTGTGCGATATATGCTTTACGGAAACGGTAATGACTAATTGCAATGCCGACCCAAGCGATAAAACCAGACATTCCTGATGCATTTAATAACCAAATGTATACAACACCGTCACCGAATAAAGAAGCAATGAAAGCGATACTACCGACAATCGATGTTACGATTAATGCGTTAACAGGTACACCGCGGCTATCTAATTTACCCAGAAACTTTGGTGCTTTCCCTTGGCGAGCTAAATCCCAAAGCATACGAGTTGAAGCATACATACCAGAGTTACCAGCAGATAGTACTGCCGTTAAAATAACAGCGTTCATAACAGAAGCAGCAAAGGCAACGCCCGCTTTTTCAAAAATAAGTGTAAATGGACTTACTGTTACATCACTTGCAGCAAGGCTTTCAGTTGTATAAGGAATTAATAAACCGATAACGAGAATGGCAAGGATATAGAATAAAAGAATACGCCAAAAGATCGAACGAATTGCTTTCGGAATATTACGCTCTGGATCAGAAGTTTCACCAGCAGCTACCCCAAGTAATTCAGTTCCTTGGAAGGAGAAACCAGCTGCCATAAATACTCCGATAATTGCCATGATACCACCGTTAAATGGTGCATCTGCAACAGTGAAGTTTTTGAAGCCAACAGTTTCGCCGCCCATAATTCCGAAAATCATCATGAAACCGACAATTAAAAAGATAATAATGGTAACTACTTTAATAAGTGCGAACCAATATTCAGATTCACCAAACCCTTTAACAGATAAGTAGTTTAAAAGGAAAATAATAGCTAAACATAATCCGCTCCAAATAAGAGAAGGGGTATCAGGGAACCAAAATTTCATAATTAATGTTACAGCCGCTAGTTCAGCAGCAATTGTAATGGCCCAGTTATACCAATAGTTCCAACCAAGTGCAAAGCCAAGTGATGGATCAACAAATTTTGTTGCGTACGTGCTAAAAGATCCAGTAACAGGCATGTAAGCTGCGAGTTCAGCTAAGCTTGTCATTAAGAAGTAAACCATAATTCCAATTGCGGCGTATGCAATTAATGCACCGCCAGGTCCAGCTGAATGGATGACACCACCGCTGGCAAGAAATAGTCCGGTACCAATTGTACCGCCGAGAGAAATCATCGTAAGGTGCCTTGATTTTAGACCGCGTCTTAATTCACCTTTTCCTTTTGTAGTTTCTGTTTGAGAGGTAGTTTGATTCGTTGCGCTATTCATGTTCAACACTCCTTTTCTTGTAAGATAGGAAGGAGCGGGGGAGAAAAATACAAAAAACCGCCAAAGGAATTTGGCGGAACGTTTCACAAATAACCACCCCATCATACCCTTCCGTTAAGATAGCACCCCACGTTTACACGGTAATTTTGTAAACGTGACAGTTCTGTTCCTTTCGGAGACAGCCCCAGCTCATATTTCCAGAGAAGAAATATAAACTTCGGCAACTTTTCCTTTCAAACGGAGTCGGTGACTTTCTCTGTGTCTCGTCCGTTTTACTCTTAAAAGTCGCAACCTCTACCTCATCGGATTGATGAGGATTTGATATATTGCTAAGATTTTTAATATATGGCAATTGTAATGAGTTTCTGAATATATTGCAAGATATTTTGTAGGAAAAAATCAAAAAAGATCGGTTATTGTATAGGAAACGCTTGCAAAACTCCACCCGAACCTACTATTATGTAACAATAAGCAAAGAAAAAATTGTTATACAAATGTTTCGCAAAAAATATTGAAAAATCCTTTAAAAATAAAAAGAAAATTCAGAAAATATAATTCGACATTCATAATAAGGTCATATTTTTTGGTATAATTAGAGTAGCATTTAAGCAAAAAAGGGGAAATCAATATGAAATTAGAAACAGAAAGGCTCTATATAGTGCCGTGTACAGAAGAGAGTATTCACGTTGCTAACGAGCAAGGATATAATAGTGGTCCTCATGTTGTAGGGCATGTAGAAAATGTAAAACAGGATAAGGATTTATTACCTTGGGGCGCGTGGTATGTCATTCGAAAAGAAGATGACATCGTTCTAGGTGATATAGGGTTTAAAGGGAAACCAAATGAGGAGCATACAGTAGAAATTGGTTACGGTTTTATTGAGAAATATTGGAATAAAGGGTATGCGACAGAAGCTGTAAGAGAACTAATAAATTGGACTTTTCAAACTGGAGAGGTAGAAACAATTATTGCGGAGACACTTCTTGAAAACGAAAGCTCGATTCGTGTATTAGAGAAATTACATATGAAGAGAATGGGTACTACAGAAACGATGATTAATTGGAAAATAGAAAAATAAAAAATACCGCTCGAAGTATATCGGGCGGTATTTTTATCGTTAAGGTAGCATTTGTTTTTGATCATTCGGATATCCGGCTGTCGGTGTGTTAGAATGCTTGGAATGATTACGAACAGTAATGAAAATAGAAATAATAACGACAAGACCAATTGCCACGTAAGAAAGGGAAATAATCGTTGGATCCACTTTAAATGTAGTAAGTAGTGTACGAATGTTTGTAAAGATAATAAGGCCACCAACTAATACGCCAAGTAAATGAGAAGGTACGATGCGCACTAACCATGCAGCGATTGGAGCTGCGACAATACCGCCAAGCATTAACGAAAATACCCAAACCCAACTTACTTGTTCCCAACCGAGTGAGATGAAAAAACCAATTGTTGCAGCGAGTGAAACAGGAAACTCACTCGTATCTACAGATCCGATAACTTTTCTAGCTTCATTTCCTCTTGCTAAAAGTACAGGTGTCGTAATCGGCCCCCAGCCACCACCACCAGTTGAATCAACGAATCCAGCGAATAAGCCAAGCGGAACAAGTTGTTTAGCAGACATACGTTTCTTTGAAGTAACAACTTGTTTTTGAATAATGAATCGTAATAAAATATAAACCCCTAAAGTAAATAAAAATACAGAAATGTACGGTTTAATTACATCCCCAGGTAAATTGCTTAAAAAACATGCTCCAATAAATGCGCCAATTGCTCCTGGTAATGTAAGCCTGGAAACGGTGTATTTATCAACGTTCCCAAATTTGAGGTGAGATGCACCAGAAGCGGCGGTTGTAACAACTTCAGCTAAATGAACAGATGCGGAAGCTACAGCCGGTGCGATACCAAACATTAGTAAAAGTGAGGTAGACGTTACCCCGTACGCCATTCCAAGCGCTCCATCGATTAATTGAGCGAAAAATCCAATAATAGCAAAGACAATTAATTTCTGCATAAAAAATCCCCCTGTAATAGTAAATGAAAAAGGCACTTTTCCCGTGTGAGAAAAGTGCCTTTGGTTTTTCCAATCAGCAATATTGAAATTTGTTTCATTATAATACACATTAATCGTATAAATCAACTAGGTTTTAAAGTTTTTTGAATTGAATGAAAGAAAAATAAAATATACAATAAAAGGATGGAGAGAAAGGGGAGAAAGACATGTTACGATTTGATCATCTCGTTCACGCAGTTCATGGCACACCGGAAGAAGCGGCAAAACAAATGCAGGAGCGTGGATTTCATACTGTACTAGGCGGAGAGCATACAAATTGGGGTACTTGGAATAGTTTATGTTATTTTGATTTATCATATATAGAATTTTTGGCAGTTCAGCATGAAGAAAAAGCGAAGAAAGCAGACAATCCATTAGTACAAGAAACAGTAGTGAAATTACAAGATGGAGAAGGAATGCTACAAATCGCAATTCGAACAGATGCCATTGAAGAACTAGCAGTTAAATTTAGTAAGCACGGTATACATACGATAGGACCATTTGAAGGGAAACGCATGAGAAAAGATGGCCGCCTTTTAGAATGGAAAATGTTATTTGTAAAGCAAGAAGAGAACGGGCCGAAATTACCTTTCTTTATACAATGGAATGAAACGGACGAAGAAAGAAGAAACGATTTACGTAACATAGGAACAATTACTGAACATAAAAACAACGTACAACAAATTGAAACGATTCATTACGCGGTGAAAAATGTTCGAGAAACGGTGCAGAAATGGAAAGAAGTAATGGAGTTAACTGCAAGCTCGGTTGTGAAAAATGAAGAATGGAATGCGGAGTGTCAAAGTGTATCGTTTGGTGACATTCAAGTACAGTTTTGTGAACCAATTGGGAAAGGGCTAGTACTACAATATTTGAAGAATCATGGCGAATATCCATTTGCAGTAGAATTTAAAGGGGAAAATAAACGAGAGTATGAAGTGTTAGGTAGTTTGTACATATATTGATAGAGGTGAACGCTTTGGAAGAAATGTATAGAGAGATAGAGAGACAACTAGAATGGCCTCGTATTGTAAAGTGTACAGCGATTTCAAAAGGTTTTTCACATGAAGAGAAATATAAAATAGAATTAGAAAATAGAGTAACATATTTTGTAAAAGTATGTGATGCTGTTCATTTTGAACGTAAACAAGAAGAATATACGTATATGAAACAATTAGAGTTATTACATATTCCAACGCCGAAGTTAATTCACTTCATAAAACTTGAGGAATTAAATAAATGTGTTCAAGTATTTGAATGGGTCCAAGGTGTAAATGGTGAAGAAGGTTTAAGGAAGCTATTGGCGGAAGAACAGTATCATGCAGGAAGAAAAGCAGGAGAAGTATTAAAGAGGATACACTCGATAGAAAAAGAAAGTGCAAGTAATAAATGGGAAACATCTAGATGGAATAAATACAAAAGATACATAGAGGCATTAGCAAATTATGAAGTGGATTTTCTAGATTTGAAGCCAGTATTAACTTTTGTAGAAAATCATAAAGACTTATTAAAAAATCGTCCAATTACATTTTTACACGATGACTTCCATCCAGCAAATAGTATGATTCATAATAAGGAATTTATCGTTATTGATTTTGGTGGATATGATTTTGGCGATCCCATACACGATTTTTATAACGTAGCGATTTTTACTATAAGAATAAGTAAACCATTTGCGGTTGGACAAGTTCACGGTTATTGCGGAGGAGAACCGTCACTTCATTTTTGGAAACTGTACTCATTATATGCAGCAATGACATTCCCAGCGGATATCGTTTGGACAAACCGAAGCACACCGCATTTAGTAGATGATATGAAGGAAAGATTAAACGGAATTTTAGATGATCATAATCAATTTTTATCCTATATTCCAAAATGGTACCAATCAAGTGAATGTAATAAATAAAGGAGGAATACATATGGACAAAATTGCGGTAATTTCAGATATACATGGTAATATTCCAGCTTTAGAATCTGTACTGCAAGATATTAAATTGAGAGGAATCGAACGCATTATTTGTCTTGGAGATTTAGTCGGAAAAGGGCCTCATTCTAGTGAAGCAATTGAAATCATTCGTAAAGAATGTGAAGTAGTCGTAATGGGAAACTGGGATGATTTTATAACAAAACCGACTGAATTTGAAGCGTTAAAATGGCATCAAAAACAATTATCGGAAGAACAAAATGACTATTTAAGAAGCTTACCATTTTCAATCGAATTTTTTATGAGCGGCAAACTCATTCGTATGTTTCACGCTTCACCGAGAAGTTTATATGAAAGAATACAACCACACGCTTCAAGAGAAGAGCGTATTAGTATGTTCGAAAACAGTGAGCTCACGGAGAATATAGAAGGAGAAAGAAAACCAGATGTCGTTTGCTACGGTGACGTTCACCAAGCATTCGTTCAAAATTTCAGAGGGAAAACGTTATGTAATGCTGGTAGCGTAGGAAATCCGCTTGAAATTACACAAGCTTCTTATTTAATATTTGAAGGAACTTACAAAGAAAAAGAAGCAGCAAGCTTTTCTATTCAACTCGTACGTGTACCGTATGATATTGAATTGGCAATTCGATTAGCAGAAGAAATTGATATGCCAGAGATTGCAGAATACAAACAAGAGTTATGGACTGCATTGTATCGAGGATTTAAGGGGAAGTAAACCAATCATAATATATCTATCGTAACTTAAAATATATCAACGATTTTTTTGATATATCGACGATTCGACAAAGGATATCGACTTACCGACGAATAGTGACATGAATTGTTACCTGTAATTATATTATGTTAACTGATTAAAGGGGGATATCATGTGTCGAAAACAAAACATCAAAGAAATTATTGATCGTATTTTAACGTTAAAATTAACTCATCCAATTAGAGTTGGAGTAAGTGGTATTACAGCTTCAGGAAAAACAACATTTGCAAATGAACTAGCGGAAGAAATAAAAAAACGAGGGTTACCAGTAACACGCGCTAGCATTGACGACTTTCATAATCCAAGATTGATTCGCTATGCACAAGGTAAAGAATCTGCAAAAGGGTATTATGAAGATGCACACGATTATACAGCTTTCAAAGAAAGATTATTAAAGCCTTTAGGACCTAACGGGAATTTACAGTATGAAACGATTTCTCATAACTTAATAACG
Organism: Bacillus cereus group sp. MYBK101-2; assembly: GCF_051918845.1. NCBI lineage: Bacteria > Bacillati > Bacillota > Bacilli > Caryophanales > Bacillaceae > Bacillus > Bacillus cereus group sp. MYBK101-2. The sequence goes on from NZ_JBQAIE010000006.1 coordinate 160,432, forward strand.
GATATTCCTGTATATAATACGCCTATATTCGCTCAACCCAATATGGTACTCATAGTAGATGGAACGTTTCTATTAAAAAAAGACTATGCGTATTTATTTGATTACAAAATCTTTGTAGATACAAATTTTGAGATTGCGAGAAAACGTGGTGCGAAGCGGGAGACAGAGGCTTTTGGAAGTTATAAAAAAGCTGAAAAAATGTTTTTAACAGGTATCATGCGGCCTGTAAGATGTATATAGAGGAGCATAATCCGAAAGATTGTGCAGATGTTGTATTTCGGAATAGTGATTTAGCAAATCCAGAAGTTATATTTCAAGAGCGAATGTAATACACAATCAAAAGAATATGTATAGCCTTTTATTAATAGTTATAATTCTCGTATAATTATATTAGCTTTAGAAAGTGAAAAACGGGGGATAAGGCAATAAGAAACGCAAAAAGGGGAGAAAAAATATAATGAATGAAGTACTAGAATTAAAAGAAGAACTACTACAAATTAAAAATAATAATTATGCTGTACCAGAAGACGTAGATGCTTATCCATATGCGCAGTGGATGCTAGATTATATCGGATCACCAGATGCTGAATTACGCGATGATTTAATTTATAGTACGCTTCACACATGGATTACAACTGATGTGTTTAGACAAAAAGAATTACGAGGATTAATGTTACAAGCAATTAGTCCTGATTATTTATTTTATAAAATTGGTGAAAAGGGAACAGATTCTGTATTTAAACGTGCGTTCTCCGTATTAATTCCACCACTTATTTTATCTGTTCATGAAAGAGAACCGTTGTTATCCGAAGAACAACTGTACAGTGTAGCAGAACAAGTGCTGGAATATGTATATTTAGAAGAAGATGTAAGAGGTTACGTAGAAGGAAAAGGCTGGGCACACTCTACTGCACACGCAGCGGATGCGCTCGATGCGTTAGCACGTACAATACAAAATCGTGAGTTTTCATATGCAATATTAGCTGCTGTTCGTCAGAAGGTTCGATTGAGTGATTATGTATATGTACACTTTGAGGATGAGAGATTAGTAAAGCCAATTATGTCATTACGTAACCAAGATCTTTTAACGGAAGAAGAGTGGAGCAATTGGCTACATAGTATAGCAACTGTTGAAGACATCCGACATCCGCAGCATGCTATTTTAGTACAAAATATTAGAACTTTCTTAAGAAGTTTTTATTTCAGAGTTTTAGAGACAGAGGGTAGTACAGCCTTTACGGATGATATATTGGAGACTTTGAAGGATTTGCGTAGGTATTAAAAATGCTCCAGCCTTAGAAACCAAGAATAAATATTAATTTTGAAAAATTTATTAGAAATTTATTTTTACATTGTACCCTTTTAGTATAGGCTGAAAGGGGTGTCAAATGAAAAAAATATTGAGGTTAGTGAAAATAATTTTTTTAATGTGTATTAGTATTATTTTCTTTGGTACAGGTGCTGTATTTATATATCATAACTGTCAATTAAAAATGGAATCGAAATTAATGAACAATAAAGGTGAACTTGTTAATTTCGATAATAAAAAAGTGAATGCTTATAATGAGGGGAGCGGGGAAGATACGTTTGTATTTATGGCCGGATCTGGAATTGCCGCTCCTGTTTATGAGTTGAAAGGCTTATACAGTAAATTTTCGAAAGAAAACAAGATTTCTGTAATTGAGAGAGCTGGTTATGGATACAGTGATGTTTTTCAAGATGATAGAGATATTGATACGATACTAGAACAAACAAGAGAAGCGCTTATTCGAAGTGGGAATAAACCACCATACATCTTAGTACCACACTCTCTATCGGGTATTGAGGCCATTTATTGGGCACAAAAATATCCAAGTGAAGTAAAAGGGATTATTGCGTTAGATATTGGTTTACCTAAACAGTACGTGACTAATAAAATAGATATGGTTGATTCATTAAAAATAAAAGGGATGAATATTTTAACGAAAATTGGTTTTCAGAGATTAGCTCCCTCTATTACTTATAATCCCGAAGTCATTCGTCAATCCTTTTTAAACGAACAGGAAAAAGATGTTTATAAAGCGCTTACGTATAAGCGGGCTTTTAATGATGATATGAAGCAAGAACTTTTACAAAGCTACAATAACGGTAAAAAATCAAATTCTTTATCGATCCCAAAAGAAACACCTATGTTATTTATAGATGCGATTGCTAGGCAATATAAAGATTCGAAGTATACAAAGCAAAAAAACAAAGATTATAAGGAGTTTGCTAGCAAGTTATTAATAGCTGATGTGAAAATAATTGAAGGTACACATAGTATTTATTTATATGCTCCTGATGAAATATACAAAATTGCTATGGATTTTATTAAGAATAAAGTAGTGAAGAACTAAGCAATTGTTATTTTAGTGATGAAAGGTCTACATAATGAAAGTATATAACATATTAATTGTTGAAGACGATTTAATTATAGGAGATTTATTACAAAAAATTTTACAGCGTGAGAAGTATAATGTGTATTGGGAGAAAGAGGGAAAGAAAGTTCTTGATATAATTCATGAAATAGATTTAGTCGTAATGGATGTTATGTTACCAGGCGAAGATGGTTATCAAATTACAAAGAAAATAAAAAATCTAGGATTAAATATTCCAATTATATTTCTATCAGCAAGGAATGATATGGATAGTAAACTAAAAGGTTTAACTATTGGAGAAGAATACATGATAAAACCTTTTGACCCTAGAGAGTTGTTGTTAAGGATTCAGAAAATGTTAGGTAATCAATATGGTATGTTCACGCAAATTAACCATGTATTTATAGATGCAGAATATAAAAGAGTTTTTATTAATGATTTGCGTAATGAAGTTGCTTTTACAGCAATTGAACGTAAAATATTCTTCTATTTATATGAAAATAGAGATAGAATTTTATCGAAAGAACACTTCTATGATTACCTATGGCAACTCGAAGATAGAAATCAAAATATCATGAACGTACATATAAGGAAAATCAGAACCAAAATTGATGATAAAACAGGTGATATTATTCAGAACATATATGGAGAAGGGTATAGATTAAATACCTATATGAAGAAATGAACTTAAAGAAAAAATATCAGTTACTATTATTCTCCGCTATTATTAGCGTACCACTGTTATTGTTGTCGATTAGTATCTTTGTATCAGTTATTTATAATGCTGTCTTTAAAACTAAAAATAAGAACATCCCTTTTCACGAATCCTATGCATATCCTACTATGTTAATCATATTTTTGTTATCATTATTAGTATTAGCTTTTGTATTTTCAAGGTCGATTAACACCGTATTAAATAAAATTAATATATTAAATCAAACAATTCGAGATTTAGCGAGTGATAAAAAAATCCCTAATATAATAGATGTTAAAAGCGATGATGAAATGGGAGAACTGATTAAATCAGTAAACTTGCTTATAGAAAGAACAACTTATCGAGAATTGGAACTACAACAACAGGAACAAATAAAAAAGGAACTATTAAATAAATTACGGCATGATATTAATACACCCTTAACAGCGGTCAGATTACAATTATATTATTTAGAAGGTGAGTACAAGGAACAAGCACCAGTACTTGAATCACTGTATGAGCAGATACAATATATAAGTGATTTAACTAACGAATTTAATATGCAATCTACCGAAACCTTAGAGAATACTTATATTGTGCATGATGAAGTGAATATACATAATTTAATAGAAAATATGATTAAAAAATGGAGCTATTTGTATAGCATTCATAAAATTGAATTAGTATATAATCCACAAGATAAAGAGTTGATATGGAATAGTAATGAGTTATGGATTCAAAGGCTATTTGATAATATTTTTCAAAATGTCCTTAAACATTCAAAAGCTAAAAAACTTAAAATCATTATAGATGAAGATATTGTTTATTTTAGAGATAATGGGATTGGGTTCGATATAAATAGTAAAGGAACAGGACTTGGTTTGAAAAATATTGAAGATATATCAAAGATGTTTGATATAAAATACACTTTACAATCAAATAGTGAGGGGACAATGTTTTCATTTGAAAATACTAAAGTTTAGAGAAAATTACATAAAACCAATACCTCCCAACCATACTAATAAAAGGTTTTGGAGGTGAGTTTAATGGACAAAAAAGATTTTGAAAAAGTGTATAATGATTACTTACATCAAGGAGAAGAACAAGCTCAATTTGAAGTAGACCATGAAGTCAATTCAGAAGCAGAACAAATTGTTGCCGTTCGTAAAAATGATGATGGGGATTTAATAGCGTTTAAAACAAGTAGCGGGAGAGAGTTAGATTATATGACTGCTCTTGAAGAAGCAAAATCAGGGAAGTTAGCTCATGTGGATGTATTTCATAAGTATGGCAGAGATATTATACGTAGTGAACCTGATGGAATAAAAGAAAATAACCTAGATAATTTACCTTCATTTTAAACGGGTAAACATCAAGAAGAGAATGTTCATTTGGATATTCTCTTCTTTATTTTACGAAGTTTTTCTTGCAAATAGACGGTTCATTTTTAACGTACGATAAAACTTTTAAAGAGCGCTCTAAATTTTTCTTTATCTTCTGCTGTAAATGGTTTCGGTCCCTTTGTACGTTTACCACTTTTTCGAACCATTGCACTTAAATATCGTGTTTGTAACAATTGTTCAATGTTATCATTCGTATACTTATAGCCTTTATGGTGTAGTACGATACAACCTTTTGCTAAAGCAAGCGAAGCAAGACCGTAATCTTGTGTTATGATTAAATCTTCTTTTTGGGCTAACTGCATAATTCGGTAATCCGCAGCATCTGCTCCAGAATCAACATAAATTGTTTCCACGCCTATTGGCTGCTCTGCATTAGAATAATGAGAAAAGCTTGTAACGAGGGTAACAGGAATTTCTGCCTTCGTAGCTTCAAAAATAATTACATCTTTTACAGGGCAAGCATCTGCATCAACATAGATTTTCATTGGTATCACTCCTATAACTAGGTTCGTGTTGATGATAATGGTAGATTTAGGTTTTGTCAAATGAGGGTTTGTATCTAAAGTTACTTTTCACAAACCAAAATAGCCTCACGTAAACGAGAAATCCCTTCCTCAATTTGATCAATATTCACTTTTCCATAAGATAAACGAATATAACCATCTTTCGCGCCGAAAATACTCCCCGGCATAAAGGCTATTTCTTGTTTTAAGCTTTGCATAATGAGTTGTTTTTCGTTGATCGGTTCTTTTAATTTCCCCCATATGTATATACCACCGGTCGGATTTGAAAAAGAGATTTTATCGTGAAGTAGCTCGTTTAGAGCACGAACGATAACGTCTCTTTTTTCTGCTAATTGTTTTCGTAACGGTACGATATGAGACTGAAATGGTACAGTTTCAAAAAACTGCTGCATAAGCCACTGCGGGAAAATGCTCATACCTAATTCCATTTGATGTCGTGCGTCAGATAACCTTTCTACTACCGATTGCGGGGCGACAAGCCAGCCGACTCGTAATCCCGGTGCAATCATCTTTGATAAAGAATGCACGTAAATGACAGTTCCATTTTCATCAATCGATTTCAACGTAGGGCAAGGTTGTTTCTTTTCTAACGTAAGTAAACTAGACGGATCATCTTCCACAATCGCAATTCGTAAGTCTGCACAAAGTGATAATAGTTTTTTTCTACGGTTTGGATGCAGCATAGTGCCCGTAGGATTTTGGAAGTTTGGATTTAAAAAAATCATTTTAATACGATGCTTTCTATATAGCTCTTGCACATCATCCGGATTAATACCGTGTTCATCGACAGGTAATGGGAAAATACGAATACCTGCTGATTGGAATAACGGTAAGGAATAACAGTGTGATGGACTTTCGAAAGCGACAGCATCACCCGGATTTAATAAACATTGTACGATAAGATGCAAGGCTTGCTGTGCACCAGATGTAATCATAATCGATTGTTCAGTCGCTTCCACTTTTAAATATTCTTTCATATATTTTACTACCGCTTGTCTTAGCGGGAGGTACCCTTGCGGATGATCATAACTTAATGCATGCGTTAACGGTTGTTCTCGTAAAATCGTTTGTAGTTGATCGTGAGGATAAAGATTACAACCAAGCTCTCCGTTTGCAAAATCAATAATATTTTCATTTTGTTGTACTTCTGCCCGAATATGGCGAAGTAACGGTAAGTTTGGTAAGAACGTACCACCTTCTACGAAATTTCTCCAGTTCGGCGTTAATGTTGGAGAAACACCCCACATATGTGTACTCACGCGTGTTCCTTTACCAGTCGTACTTTCTACAATTCCCATAGCACGCAGTTCATTATAAGCAGTCGTTACTGTACTGCGGTTTACATTTAACTGTGTAGCTAATTTCCGTTCGGAAGGGAGGAAGCTACCTGGAGGAAGTTCTCCATATGTAATACGTTTTTCAATAAAGTCAACAACTTGCTGATAAATAGGGATTTTACTGTCGCTATCTAGCTTCCATTCCATAAAAACGCCTCCGTAACTCTTATATACATTCAGTATAACAAATTGGCTGGGTAAAAAAACAGCCAATTGGACGGTGTTATATCCAGCCAATTTTACTATGCTAAATATGGAAGGGGAGATTCGGATGAAACGATGGCAAATGGAATGGCTCCTAGTATCAGTAGCATTAGTATGGGGAGCGAATTATACAATTGGAAAGTATGGCGTGGCATATATGTCATCCATTCAATTTAATAGTTTACGATTTTTAGTAGCATCACCGGTATTATTACTTATTACATTTTTAATGGAACGCTCATTACGCATTGAAAGAAAAGATTGGTTACGATTAGTAGCAGTCGGTATCGTTGGTACGACAATGTATCAAACGATGTTTATGCTATCTGTGAAATATACTTCAGCAACGAACGCCTCATTATTAATTGCGATGTCACCTATATTTACAGGGATATTAGCAGTATTGCACAAACAAGAACGCTTTTCGATGAAAGTACAGATTGGTTCAATAGTAGCCTTTATTGGTGCCGCATTCGTTTTATTAACAGGTCATACAGGAGGAGCTACTTACGAGTATGCATGGCTCGGAAATATAATTGGATTAGTCGCAGCAATTGCGTGGGGATGGTATCCGATATTAGCGCAACCTCTTATTACAAAATACTCCGCAATGAGAGTCACATCATGGTCTACTTTAATTGGAATTGTACCTCTCGTTATATACTGTTTATTCAACGTAAACACATTAACGTGGCCAGTAGACATGCCAAGTTGGGGTTCACTAGCATATTCAATCGTCTTCGCGACAATCTTCGGACTTGCGATGTGGTATGTCGGTATTAGTCAAATAGGCTCAACGAAAGTAATGGTATACATGTATCTTGTTCCATTATTCGCAGTTATCTTTGCGGCTGTAACAATTGGAGAGCAAATAAACATGATGCAACTCGTTGGCGGTCTTATTATCTTCATCGGTTTATATGTTGTAAAAAAAGGTGGAATCAAAAAGCCAGCTCTCAATTTGAAAAAGGTAAGTTAACAGTACAAATGATCTCTTTCATATAGAAGGAGATCATTTTTCATTTCGTAATAAAAGCGCTTGTTCAATCGCCCATTTTTGATGATCATGAAGTAGAAGTTCCACAGCATGTAAAGGAGACATCCACTTTAAAATATGATCCTCTTCACACTTATCGGTTTGTTTCCGTACCATGTTCGCAATATAAAAGAACCCATCGTTTAAATAATATGTATCTTCCTTTTCCGCATAAAAATATCGCATTGCATTACCGATATACTGCTCAATTTCAATTATCCATCCTAATTCCTCTAGTAATTCACGATGTAAGCATTCATCTTTTGTTTCGGTACCTTCCATACCGCCTCCGGGTAAAAAGTAGCGTTCTTCTTTTTGGATAATAGCAATCTTTGAAGAGGTTGAGTTAAAAATAATTGCATAACAACTAGGTCGTAATACATATTGCTCAGTAGGCTTTTTATAGCCAAAAGTAAGTTTAGATATCATAAAACACGTCACCTCTCTATAAAATACATAAAATGGATAATAAGGTAAAAATGGAATTGTATAAGTATAATCTTACGAGATTGGAGTGATAACAAAATGATAAATCGAAAGTGTTCGCGCTGTAAAGAAATAACAGGTACATTGCACGGTGGTAAAAAAATTAAGGAAGAATTTTTATGTGAAGACTGTTTGCAAAAAGGAATTGCGAGTGGAGAAATCGAATTATCACAAGTGGAGCAAGAACAAACTTCGTATCTTTCTATAAAGATATTAAAAATAATAAGTGTGATTTATTTAATAGGATCTATTTTAATGGCTTTTTCAACTGGTCCATTTATACATAATCTTAGGTTTGATGAAATTTCTATTTCGGGATCGGAAGTAGGTTTAATAAGTATTGTGATGTTAGGTTCTATATTTCAGTCAGTTCTTGTATTTTGCGGGATATGGGTATTTATCCTTTTAGTAGAAACAGTCATTAAAATTTATGAAAAAATGAAGTGAGTGAGAGGGAGAAACATATGCGAGTAAGAAACATCCAAGGGGAAGATTATATAAAGATTCATTCTGTTTTAAATGATTGGTGGGGCGGGAGAGACATGGCTACCATGTTGCCAAAATTGTTTTTCGTTCACTTTCAAGAAACGAGTTTTATCATTGAAGAAGATGGCGAAACGTTAGGTTTCTTATGCGGATTCTTTTCGCAAACGCATAAAGAGGAAGCGTACGTTCATTTTATCGGGGTAAATCCGAAGTATAGAAGAAGAGGAATCGCATCGACATTGTATTCTTATTTCTTTGATGTCGCTCGTGCAAATAATCGTAAAGTTGTAAAAGCAATTACGTCACCAGTTAATAAAAAATCGATACAGTTTCATCAAGAAATCGGTTTTCGAATTGAGGCTGGGGATGATGAGGTAGAGGGTGTATCGGTACATACAAATTATGATGGGAACGGCGGTAGTAGAGTTTTATTTTTGAAACAGGTGTAAAAGTAGGCTAGCGAAAAGTTAGCCTTTTTGTTGTGAGGAGATAACAAGTATGGAGAATAAACAAAGTAGAAATGAGTATGTAAGACGCATACATACAGTTCAAGATTATATAGAATCCAACATAGATAGTTCACTATCCATTGAAGAGCTAGCCAATGTAGCAGGATTTTCAAAGTTTCATTTTCATAGAATTTTTAAAGGAATAGTAGACGAGCCGTTATCTCGGTATGTGAATCGCTTGAAGTTAGAAAGGGCAACAAACCTTCTTACATATCGATTGGATATGACGATTACTGATATCGCTTACCATTTTGGTTTCACAGATTCAGCAGTTTTCTCTCGGACATTTAAAAGTTATTACGGTGTAAGTCCGTCTCAATATCGAAACCATAATAGCAAGAATTGCAAAGACGTAAGGGGAATTACTCAATACAATGAATGTAAGAAGGTTCGAGGTAATGTTGAAATTGTAACAGCGGATAATATAAACGTCGCATACATAAGACATACAGGTACATACGAAGAGTTAACTATAGCTTTTCCAGAAATGATAGAGAAACTATTTCATTACGCATCTGAGCAAAACTATCATGTATTTGAGGATACGAAAGTATTAACCATTTACCACGATCATCATGAATTTACTGAGGACTATCATTTAAGAACAAGTTTATGTATAACAATTCCAGATGAATCCGTAATAGAAACGAACGACATAGGAATAATGATAATACCTTCAGGCAAGTATGCAGTAGGACATTTTGAAATATTCCAAGATGAATATAAGGGAGCGTGGGACTTTATATATGGTGAGTGGCTGCCAAATAGCGGATATAAACCGAGAGACTCGTATCCTTTTGAAGTATATAGAAATGATTCGAAGCAGCATCCCGAACATAAACATATAGTTGATATATATGTACCTATCGAACCTTTTTAATTATAGGTTAAAGGGGAAGGAATAATGAAAACTGCTGAAAAGTTAGATCAGATTATAAAAGAAGAATATGAAAATATGAATGGTATGTTAGTAGTGCAGAAAGGTAATGTTATTTTTGAAAAATATTATAACGGTCACGGTCCAGATGATGCATTTCACATAGCGTCAGTCACAAAAACGATAATCTCTGCGCTAATTGGGATATGTATAGATAAGGGCTATATAAACAGCGTTGATCAAAGAGTAATAGAATTTTTCCCGGAATATAACGTTAATTCATCTGAAGTAACAGTAAGCCATCTTCTAACGATGACAGCTCCACATCCTTTCGTAGACTGGCAGGAACAGTTAGAAGAACTATGTACGCAACAAGATTGGATACAGTATACGTTAAATAGGATAGGAAAAGGCGGAGAAATTGGGGCTTTTAAATATTCATCTGCAGGAGCTCATTTATTATCAGCAATTATTACAAGCGTAACAGGAAAAAGTGCGCGTGAATTTGCGAATGAACAGCTATTTCAGCCACTCGGCATGAGAGAAATTCCAAACTACAATATGAAAGCGTTTGGATTTGATGACTTATTCGGAAAAGATGTAAAAGGATGGGTTCATGATCCAAATGGTATTTCGGCAGGCGGCTGGGGACTAGCGTTAACAGTTAAAGATATGGTTAAGTTTGGACAGCTGTATTTGAATGAAGGTAATCATAATGGAAAACAAATACTATCAAAATCATGGATAAAAGAATCGACAGAAATGAACCAAAATCAATATGGTTACTTATGGTGGTTACGAGAAGAAGATGGAATCTTTTCATACTGTGCAATGGGTGATGGTGGGAATATGATTTGTTGTATTCCAGAGAAGGAATTGGTAGTGGTGATTGCGTCTGAAATTATACCGAATGTACGGGATAGATGGGAATTGATTGTGAAATATATTCTTCCTTATATACGGTCAAATAAATAATTTTAGTAAAAAGATGGTGTGAATTGGAGTTTCATACCATCTTTTTGTTTTATGACGAAAAGTTCAGGGGAATGTAAGAGTTGTGTGAAAAAATGTAAATATTAGGTTTTAACGGTATAGGTTTATTTTTTTTTAAGTATAATGAGGACAAGGCCTAAAAATACTTAAATATTTAAGTGAATATTTTAAAAAGGGAGATTAAGGATATATGAAAAGCTTACTTCAAAAAACTTTAGCTGTTACAGGACTAACTGCTTCTTTATTAGGTATGGTTTCTTCCGTTTCATTTGCTTCGATTAGTTGGGATAATAATGCAACGTGGACAGGAAGTGGAGCAAAAGCTAAGGCAACTGCCTATATTGCGAAAAAGAACGAACCTCATTTTTACAAGATGACTGTAAGAGCTAGCTTTGATGATGGGACTTCTAAAGAGTTAGCATTATATGATGCTAAAACTTCAGATCGTATAAACGTTAGCGTTGCATCCAAAGGACCGGTGACCAGAGGTTATTCGGGTCATGAATGGATAATGGTAGGGGATAGTGCGTACACTTCTAAGGAAATGGTAATTAAATAAAAATCAACAAAAACCGTGAAAAAGGATAAATACCTTTTTCACGTTTTTTTAAATAAGGAGGATATATGAATCTAGTATTAAAAGAAATAGTGGTGAACAAAACAATATTCATTATGCTATTTATTGGATTTGTATTGACAATATGGCCAATCCTGATCGCAATGTCGACGCGAGATTATTATGATGAGAAATTTTATGATAGTAAAAATGGTTATTTTAATTATTACTATTCAGTTCAACTTACTAATATGGGGGAAATCGATTTCGAACAATTTCAGACGTTAATAGAATCTGATTTTAAAAACGCTAGTGTTATTACAAATGATATTCGTATTACTATTCCGGATATCGGCCACGTAATAATGAATGGTCTCCTTAATAAAAATTGGTCTCCACCTTTACTAAAAGGTTCTCAGATGGGACAAGATGAAAAAAATAGTGTAATAGTGGGGAAGAAAATTTATAAGGATATGGCAACAATAAAATTATTTAATAAGGAATATACAGTTAAAGGCGTAGCTGGAGAAAATACTGGATATGAGTATAATATTAAAATTTTCGTCTCTCTAAATGACATGCCAGATGAGGTGAAACAGATGATACAAAAAGATAATACATTCCAAATGATTGTTCGTTCTAATGAAAACCCTATCAAGGAAATAGAAACTTTCATACAGCATATGAAACAGAACAATAAAGATATAAATGCCAAAGTGATTAGTGAAAAAGAGAACTATGAAAAGGAAAAAAACTCAAGTGAAGCCGTAGAAGAGTTACTCAGTTTTCCATATAGGCTTTTATGTATAGCTTTCATTACCAGTATAATAGTAAGTTATTATTGGATTTATACGAAGAAAAAAAGTTTGTCGTTGAGGAAAGCTTTGGGAGCAAGTAATATAAATCTTTTTATTTTTATATTTAGTCAATTATTTTTATGTGCAATCACTGCATCAGCCTGTGCAATATGCATACAATGGATTTTTAGCATTTTGAGTGGAAATATTATAGAGTTTACAAGTTATAGTATGAGTTTACAGTCTACTCATATTGTAATGTGTGTATTTCTTTCACTTACTATACCTTTCATCCTCTCTGTCATACCATTTGTATATGTGCTTAAAAGTGAACCTGCTAAAGCATTAAAGGAGTAAAAATGATGAGAATAAAAAGTGCGTTCATAGCATTAAAAAAGAGATTTCTATTTTCCGTACTTCTTCTAATACAAATTACATTTGGATTAGCAACTCTAACAAGTTCAATTAATGTATTTTATAATTTACACCATCTAAACGATAAATCCAGCTCGGTATTAAATGTGGATAAAACATATTTAGTTACTTTTGAAATGACGACAGATAGATTACAAAGCAATCAATTCAATAAAGAGGAAATTCAAGCGGTTTATAATACAATTCATCAAAATAAAGATGTGATTTCGTATGGTACATACGAGGAGCGAATTATTGAAATAGAGTCAAGTAATAGACCATTTCAAAACAGTATGATTACTGATTTGAAACATAAAACGTTTCACGATGAAAGACCTACTATTAAAACAATTTTTGTAGATGAAAACTACTATAAAATGTTACGTTTACCTTTAAAACCTGAAGAAGGTTTCTCGCATGATGACTTTCAAAAAAATAGTGAAGAAAAAACAAAAGTTTTAATGGGTTCTTACTTTAAGAAATATTTTCAAGTTGGGGATACAATTAATAATCAATATACAATTACAGGCTTTTTGCCAGAAAATAAATTTATCGTAAATAATAATACGACGAACACATATTTGAAGTTGGATTACGCAATGATACTACCTATGTCATTTGATAGATTTCAAAAATATGAAGCAATGTTTTTAAGACTACATCAAAGTACAGCTTTATATTTACAAAAAGGTGCAGATGTAAAGAAACTAGAAGAATCAATTCAACTTAAAGGAAACGGCGGTACGTTTCATTTAAAAAGTTTAGGTGATGAAATAAATGAAGATGTTACTCTTAACGGCTATTCGGAAATACCTCAACTTATAGTAGGAATCTTATTCATTGTATTCTCGATCGTCGGAATTGTAGTAACGACCATTGTTTCTATCTTGATGAGAAAGCGGGAATTTGGTATAAAAATAGCTTTTGGCGAAAGTAAATTTGGTATGTTTATTCAAATTGTTTTAGAGAACATTATTGTAGCAATAACTGGCTTAGGAATGTCAATAGCTTACTTTTCATGGAGGTATGGGGTTCTATTACAAATGTCGAAGGATTTAAAGGAAGCAACGGTATTAGACTTTAAATTGGATATGCCTATATTGTTTTTAGTATTCCTATTCTTATTATTGATCATTGTTGTCTCGAATGTAATTGTCTTTTTATTTATTAGAAAGCTTGAACCGAAAACATTAATAGGTGGGATGGAATAATGAGTTTAATTGAATTGAAAGACATTAAGAAGGTGTATAGTAACAAGAACCATAACACGTTCGCGTTAAACGGTATAAATTTAACGATAAATAAGGGCGAAATTATAGCGATAATGGGTCGATCAGGCTCGGGGAAAAGTACGCTATTAAATGTTATTGGGTTAATTGATATGCCAAATGAGGGTGAATATACGTTAAATGAAAAAACATTAACTGAAATTAGAGCAAATAAAGTTCATAAAACAAGAAATGAAATGATTGGATTTATATTTCAATATTTTGCATTGTTAAAGGAACATACTGTACTAGATAATGTAGCACTACCACTCACATATAGAAAGCTAAAGCAACGGGAAAGAGAAAATAAGGCGAAGTTCTATTTAGAAAAAGTAGGTTTAAAAGAACATATGCATAAAACTCCGGACGAGCTATCTGGTGGACAACAGCAGCGAGTCGCAATTGCTAGAGCATTAGTAGGTGAACCAGAAATAATTTTGGCTGATGAACCGACAGGGAATTTAGATAGAAAAACAGGAGAAGAAATTATGGATCTACTATTACAACTGAATGAAGAAGGACGAACGATTATTATTGTAACGCATGATATTGAAGTAGCGAATAAGTGTAATAGAATTATTGAGTTAGTTGATGGGGAGATTGTGTAAAGGTAAAGAATGAGCGGTAATAATTACTTATTATTTTAGAAACCATGATGATTAACTTTTCAAAATGGTTTCTTTTTATTTTATAGAACTAAAATTATAGTGAAAATCTGCATTCCACCCGTAACTTTCCGCAGCAAAAAATCGTTTAACAAAAGAAAGGATTTTTAATCACGAATGGGGGAGAACCATGAAGATTTTAATTCTAGGTGGTACACGATTTTTAGGAAGAGCTTTTGTAGAAGAGGCATTAAAAAGAGGGCATGAAGTTACATTATTTAATCGCGGAACAAACAAAGAAATTTTTCCTGAAGTAGAGCAGTTAATCGGTGACAGAAATGATGATGTTTCAAGTTTAGAAAATCGAAAATGGGACGTTGTCGTAGATACGTGTGGATTTTCTCCGCATCAAATTAGAAATGTTGGAGAAGTACTGAAAGATAATATTGAACACTATATATTCATCTCAAGCCTTTCCGTATATAAAGATTGGATTCCGCATGCCATAAAAGAAGATTATATATTACAACCCGAACCTTCGGGTGATCAAATAAAGGCTGTGGAGGATGGTGAAGTTTCTCCTTATGAGTATTACGGTGCGCTGAAAGTATTGTGTGAAAAAGAAGCAGAGAAGTATTGGTCGGGGCGTGTTTTACACGTAAGAGCAGGACTTCTTTCAGGAATATTTGATTATACAGATCGGCTTCCATACTGGATTGGGCGTGTAGCAAAGGGAGGAGAAGTTTTAGTTCCAGGAAGAAAGGAACGTCCAGTGCAGATAGTTGATATAAAAGACGTCGCAAACTGGGGATTAAATATGGCAGAAAACAATAAAACAGGTATATACAATGTGACAGGTCCGAACTATGAATTGACAATGGAAGAGCTATTAAGTACGTGTAAAAAAGTTACAAATAGTGATGCTGCATTCGTTTGGGTAGAGGAATCGTTTATGAATGAACATAAAGTGCAGCCTTGGACAGAGATGCCTTTATGGCTTCCTGAAACTTTTTCATTAGAAGGTGAGACGAAGCCGTGGAAAGGTGGTTTTTCTATTAATATTGAAAGTGCTGTGAAAGAAGGGCTTACTTTTAGAAGGTTAGAACATACAGTTACAGATGTGTATGAGTGGATGAAGAGTGCGGATGAATGGGAATTAAAAGCAGGTATTTCAGGGGGAAGAGAGAAGAGGTTGTTAGAAAAGTGGTATCAATAAATTTAGATGAGCTTTTTGAATATACTTGATTGCACATAAGGAGGAGAAAAGCTATGTGGAAAAACACCATTCGCAGTATTTCACCAAACTTAAGTTTCAAAAATCCAGCTACAGAGGATGAACTCACTGAAGTTCAAAAAAATTTGCAGGTGGAGTTTCCAAATGATTTATATCAATTATTACAGGAAACAAACGGTGTAGAAGGTGAGTATGGGGACTTTATATGGTCTGCTTCCAAAATTAAAACTGAAAATATGAATATGAGAAATATAGTTGATTTCAAGGACTTATATATGCCTTTTGACTGTTTATTATTTATTGCTGATGGCGGAAATGGTGATTTGTTTGGTTATTCCATTTTGAACGGAATCGTTCAAAGGGATGATATATATGTATGGAATCATGAGAATGATAGTAGAACTTGGGTTGCTCCTTCGTTAGAAACGTTTATGAAGTGGTGGGAAAGCGGGAAGATAACTATTTAAACATAGTGTCATGAAAAACGCCTTGTTACGAAAGAAACAAGGCGTTTTTGGCAATTAACTAATCTAACACTCTATCGGTTCTTCCCAATACATTTTCCATAACTTAGGAAACATCTTTTTTAATCCTTCTTCGTCACTAGTCTTCTCTATATACTTCTTGTCCGAAATATAGCGTGAGTTCTTCGATTTCAGGAACATCATCCTCACTCAAATTTTCTAATACAGAAATTAATCGTTCTGGATCATTAATACATGCTTCATACGTTTCTTTTCCTTAATACAGTAACCAACCACTGTGCATTGTGATTGTAACATATGTATATATACCTGTAATGAAAAGATAAGTATAATTACCAGAATGTTCAAAATCTATTGAATGAAATAGAAAAATTTAGTAATCTTATTTGTGCAGCACATACACAATAGTTTTATAGCGATTTTTAAATAAAATATAGGAGGCAATCGGTGTGGATCTAACATTTAAAGTAGAGGAAACATGTTTTAATTATCGCGTCGGAGCAATTTGTAAACAGGATAATAAAATACTCATTCTGCAAGGTGACGGTGAAGATTTTTGGTACGTACCAGGCGGAAGAGTGAAAATGCTAGAAAATAGTGAAGAAGCGTTAAAAAGAGAACTTGCGGAAGAGTTAGCCGTTCCTATTGAGATAAGGCGATTAATATGGTCAGTAGAAAATTTCTTTACACTTTCTGAACGAAAGTTTCATGAAATTAGTTTTTACTATGAAGTAGAGCTGAAACAATTACCTGCAAATGGGGCAGAAGAATATATTTTGGAAGAAGAAGATAGAACGTATTTCTTTAAGTGGGTACCGGTAGAAGAGTTAGATACATATAACTTACAGCCAGCGTTTATTAAAGAGAAAGTAAAGGATGTATTCGTTCACACAGAACATATCGTTTTACAAAAATAAATGTATGCGGAGGGGAAAACGGTGAAGGGGACAAAAAAAGAGATTCATATAGACAGCAAAGTAATTCCATATACACATATTGAAAAAGGTTCTAATACAGTATGCTTTATGTTCTCAGGCTCAGGATACAATTACGATAAACCATTACTTTATTATACGACGATGTTAATGCTCGAAAATAAAATAGATGTAGTACATATTCATTATTCTTATGACGACCAAGTAATGAATAAACCAATGGAAGAAATAACGAAAGTAATGATGGATGATATTCATCCTATAATGAAGGAAGTATTAAAAGATAAGCAATATAATGATACGATGTTTTTAGGGAAATCACTTGGAACAATTCCGATTGCAAATGATTTAATGAAGAGAGAAGAATTTGCACAGTCAAAGGTGATACTACTTACACCTTTACTAACGTTTGATTCCATATTTGATTCGATCCTACATAGTCATCATGAAGGGCTATTAGTAATTGGAGATAAAGATCACCAATATAATGCAGATCAAATTGAGCGGTTACATAAAACGAATTTACAGATTGAAGTTGTCAAAAACGCTAACCATTCTGTAAATATTGGAGAATTTGAAACCAAAAATTCAATTGAAGCGATAGCAAATATAATGAAAAAGCTAGAAGAAACAGTGGGAAGCATTAGAGTCTAGTGGAATTACTATTGTTCAAATACATGAAAAAGAGGTGCATATTGCACCTCTTTTTTGTTGGAATTAACGGAAATCTGTAGGGCGAAATGTTTCTTTCCCTTCTAATAAAGTTAGTAAGATTTTTGTTTTATGAATATCATGTTTTGGGATTTTAAATAAGTTTTTATCTAATACAACGAGATCAGCTTTTTTGCCAACTTTAATAGAACCAGTTTCTTTCTCTAAGAAATTTGCATAGGCTCCATTTATGGTATAGCTCTTGATCATCTCTGCTACGCTCACTTTTTCTTTTGGATTCAAAACGTGTTGTGAAGTTGTATCTTGTAAATTTGTACGAGTCACTCCCATTTGAATACCGGCTAGCGGGGAGAAGTATGGGCCTTGTGTAATCGGATAGTCACTAGAAGAAGCCATTACAACGCCTTTATTCATAAAACTTTTCATAGGGTATTGCTCATTTGCACGCTCTTCTCCTAGTAAATCAACGGCTTGTGAAAAGTATTCACCGTCTTTAAGAAACCAAGATGGCTGCGGAACACCGATGACACCTAAATCTTTAAAACGATTTATATCATTTTCTTTTACTAATTGTAGATGTGTAATTTTATGGCGACTATCTCGTTTTCCATTTTGTTCTTGAGCAAACGCTAATGTATTTAACGTTTCCGTTGTTGCAGCATCACCGATAGAGTGGATATGAACTTGGAATTTCTCTTTGTCTAATGTTTGAACCATTTGTTTAAATGCTGTTTTCTCCCAAACTGGAACGCCATAATAGTCTGGCTTGTTGTTATAAGGCTCATGTAAATAGGCAGTTCCGCCTTCAAGAACACCATCCATAAATAACTTGATCGTATTCATTTTGACAAGTGGACCTTGTAATTTTGCACGTTGCTCTTTTACATAGGGAATACGCTCCAGACCTTCATTTGGTTGTATCGTTAACGCAATGTTATGTCTAATAGATAATGCTTGTTCTTTTTCAAGTGTGGTTAGTGCTTCAATGACAGTATCCTGCTGCGGGACAATGACATCATTTACTTGTGTATATCCATTACTCGCCGCTAGCTGTTGAAATGTTTTTAAGCCTTCTTTAAATTGTTCCGTATTATACTTCGGTAATTTGTCTAATACAAGATTTGTAGCGGTATCACGAAGTGTACCGGACGGTTCACCGTTTTCATTACGTTCAATTACGCCGCTGTTTGGATTGGGAGTATCTTTTGTAATGCCTGCTATTTCAAGTGCTTTAGAATTTACCCAAATGGAATGATAATCCTCTGAAAGTAAAGCAACGGGAATATCTTTTACAACAGCATCTAATAATTCTTTTGTGGGGCCTGTTGATGAGAATAGTGTATTGCTCCAACCAGCTCCGTGAATAACCTTTAAATCGGTATGTTCTTCCCTATATTTTTCTACTGCCTGAATGTATTCATCAACAGTTCTCACGTTTATTAAGTCAACAGAGTAAAGAGAATTTACAGTTTCGGAAGCGTGTAGATGGCTATCAACAAATCCTGGAAGTAACATCTTTCCCTTTAAATCAATGACTTTTGTATTCTTATTTTTATATTTTTTCGCACCTTTTGAATTACCTACATACACAATCTTTCCGTTTTTAATGGCTACCGCTTCTGCCCAAGGTTGTTGTGGTTCTACTGTATAGACATTCCCGTTAATAAAAATAGTGTCGGCTAGTTTTGAGGCATCTTTCTTTGCTTGGTCATCAAATCCTACTAACATAAACAGCATAGTGAGACAAATGAAACTAGAAATGAACTTTTTCAATGTATCAACTCCAATTTTGTATGATTTGTATTTGTTTCTCTACTTCAACTATAGAGGTTCGCTAGTGGGAATTTTAATTCCTATGAAGGAAAGTCCGCTATTTGTAGGAATATTACTTTTCTTTTTCCTATAAAAAGCGGATAACTATTTTTAATAGCAGTTATTACAATTTAAATACGGAAAATTCAGAAAAATATTTAGAAACTTAGAAAGGGGATAATTGGAAGCGTTTACTAATGTTGAAGAAAAAGATAGGGAGAATACCCATATAAGGAGGCTATTAAGATGAAATCGATTAACCCAATGAATGTAATAGACGAGAGTCGTATTCATTCCATGCATATTTGGTTAATATTTTGGTTATTTATCGTAATTGCATTTGATGGATATGATGTTGTTATTTATGGAGCAGCAGTACCATCGCTTATTAAAGAGTGGGGGATATCGGATGTTACAGCAGGGGCAATTGGTAGTTATACAGTTATAGGAACAGCAATTGGTGCTATTTTCTTCGGTTTATTAGCTGATAAAATAGGTCGTAAAAATATTATCCTATTAACTACAATCTTATTTAGTCTATTTACATTTCTATCTGGCTTTGCGAATGATCCTGTCATGTTTACGATTTTCCGTGTTATCGCTGGTGTTGGGCTTGGCGGAGTTATGCCGAATGTAATTGCTATTGCAACAGAATTTTCACCGAAACGAGTTCGGACTGCTATCGTATCTTTTATTTTTTGCGGATATTCAGTTGGGGCAATGGCAGCGGCTCTTACAAGTCGATCACTTTTAATGACAGCAGGATGGAAGCCTGTTTTTTGGTTAGCAGGAATTCCATTATTGTTTATCCCGTTTTTAATGAAAAGCATTCCTGAGTCTGTCGGTTTTCTTATAGCTAGAGGGAAAATAGAAGAAGCTAAAAAAGTAATAGCGAAAGTAAATCCGAAATTAAGTGAAGATGCGGTAATAGAATTTATAAAACCACCGACTAAAGAAGCGGGTTCTCCTGTTGTTAAATTATTTGAAGAAAAGCGTGCAGTAAGTACTGTTATGTTTTGGATTTCATGTTTTAGTGCTTTCGTACTCATTTACTCTATGAATACATGGCTGCCACGTCTGATGATGCAATCAGGATACGATCTTAAATCAAGTCTTTCATTTACAGCCGTTATGCAAATTGGAGCTATTATTGGAACACTCATATTCGGTCCGATAGTAGATAAAATCGGATTTAAAAAGGTACTTGTTCCATTGTTTTTCTGTGGAGCGATTGCGTTATCACTTATCGGATTTGCAAATAGTATGTTTGTTGGATTTTTGTTAATTTCAGTAATCGGTGCTTCTTCAGTTGGACTTCAAAATATGTCCAATGCATTTGTTTCTCAATATTATCCTAATAATATGCGCTCAACAGCAGTAGGAAGCACAATGGCCTTTGGGCGTCTTGGAGGTGTTGTAGCTCCGACATTTGTAGGGGTACTACTTTCTATGCATTTCTTACCACAATATAATTTTGCTGCAATTGCGAGTGCTGCTGTAATTGGTGGTATAGCAATGTTATTTGTGAAAGAGGAACATGGAATGTATTATAAAGAGAAAAAAGAGATTACGAGTGGAGATAACAGCGTAACTACAGCAAAATAGTAAATAATCAATCCCGTAGATACATTTCTTCGGGATTTTTATGTACTTGTTGAATAATTTAAATATTTAGTTTGTTTTATGTGATCCTTCTTATACAATAGATAGAAAAGATGAAATGGGGGATGGGACATGTCTAGTAATAAGAGAGAGCGGTTAATGAAAAGAATCGAATATCATTTGCGAAATACATCACGTCAGCTTATTAAAATCGATACGGAAGAAGAGGCGCTTCAGTATTTAACTCATTCCTTTTGTTCAGAATTACATTGTGATTTCGTGGCCGTCATTTTTAATGAAGGAGGACAGTTTTTGCCAAAAGCATGGAGTGGAAATTTAACTTCGTTAGCGTCAGCGTTTCCGCTTCATTCTGATGAATGTTCTTCTAAGCTACAGTATCAAAGTATAACGGATCAAACGGCAGATTTACGAGAGGTGTGCCTTCTAGCAGAAACATTGACAAGGGCTGGTGTGGAGACTTGGTTTACTGTCCCCTTAAAAGATGATATCCAGCATTTTGGTTTTTGTATTGTTGCCTATTTAAGTCATGTGCCGCTTTTAGATATGGAAATCTCATTTGAAGAGTTCGGAAAAGATATAGCGGTAGCAATAGCAGTAGCAAGACAAAAAGAATTACAGTTGAAAAAGATTGAAGGGTTTGGATGGATTAGCAAAAATTTATCGCTAGATGTGCCGTTAGAAAATCATATGTATGAAGTAACATCTAAAGCGGGAATGGAAACAAATTCAAATTTTGCTTGTGTTTACTTGTATAACGAAACGGAAAACTGTTTTGTTTTTCAACCACCATCGTATGGAGATATGGAAAGACCAACCAAAATTATGGTGGAGGATAAATATGAATTAAAAGAGCACTTTCCGTTTTTTGAAACGACTGGTGGTACACAAATTACTGTTCCAATTGTTATTGATATGAAACCGATTGGTGTTTTACATGTGGAGAAGAAATGCGGAAGTTTATTTACTAAGCCAGATGCAAAATCACTTGAAATGCTTGCGAATCACTTGGCTACTATATTAGATAATGCAAGATTATATAATGGTGAGAAAGAGCATAAGCAACGTCTTCATTTTCTATTAGATTATCAGCAAGCTTTATTAAAAGAAACGGTTGCAGATAATAACTTTGAAGGTATTACAACGATGCTTGGCAGTCTTTTTCAAGATACAGTATTTATTTTTGATAGATTTATGCAACCAATAGCGTTTCATGATGAAAAGGATAGTCGTTTAGCAGAACATTTAGCTGATTTGGCAAGAGAAGAGCGGAAAGACCAGCGAATTACTGATACTTTCCATATTTATGATCCGGATAATAGTAATTATTGTTTTTCGTTTTGGATTATAAATGGAGGCGGCAATTTTTTAGGATATTTAGCAGTGCGAAGATCGAGTGGGGGAATGGATGAATTTGATCAATTAACGGTTGATTTAGCACGAAATATTTGTTCCATCCAGTTTATAAAACAAAAGCTTGTTCTTGATACGAAAGAACAGATGAAAGATAGTTTTGTTAGTAAATTATTAACTGAAAAAATTGAGGACCGAGATAACATTTTGCAATATGCTAACTTGTATCAATGGAATCTTTTCAAAAAACATAGAATCGCTGTATTATCAATATCCCTCGATGAAAAAGAATTAAAAAAAGGGAACTTACTCGAACAACAGGCGAAAAAGTCACTAGTATGGGACTTAATTAAGACACGTCTTCCAGAACTAGGGACAGGCATTTTGGCAGTAACTCATAATGATGAACAACTATTAATTGTCCCAATTGAAAATGAGAAAAAGGCCACTCATCTATTTTGGGAATCGTTGTTTTTTAATATTGAAAAATGGATAAGCTCATCACCTATAGGTTGTCATGTTTTATTAGGTATTGGCGGTGTTACAAAACAATTGGAAGACTATTATATTAGTTATCAGCAAGCTATACAAACTTTAAATGTTTTAGATAACCGCTTTCGCAAGCAAGGGTTTGCACGATTTGAAGATTTAGGGTCATATGCCATATTGCATCACTTAAATCATTCAACAGCTGTAGACTTATTTATTAAAAAACAAATTGGACCGCTAATCGAATATTCAGAGGGGAAGAATATTGATTTATATCAAACATTACATGTGTTTTTACAAAACAATGGAAATGTAAAAAGTGCTGCAGAAGAACTTTTTATTCATCGAAGTTCGCTTTTATACAGACTTGAAAAAATAGAATCGCTCATTTCAGTTGATTTAAATCATGCTGAAGTGAGATTTAATTTAATGATGGCGTTAAAGCTTTATGATATGCATGGTGAAGTTGTACGGTAATAGAATTTTATCTCTTCAGTGATATTCTCTTTTTATTTTTATATAATTGTTTTTCAAAAATTGTTACACTATATAAGTATGTAAAGGAATTATACATTTGAAGGAGATATGCATGAAGAAATATAAAATAGGAGAAGTAGGGAAGGAATTTGGTGTCTCAATAGATGCTTTACGCTTTTATGAAAAGAAAGGGTTTCTAAAACCTCAAAAAGACAAAGATAACGGTTTTAGATTTTATACATATGAGGATTTCGGCGTATTTTTAGCAATTAGAAGCTTTAGACAAATGGGGTTTCATGTTAAAGAGATAGGATCTGTCTTTAACGGTTTAGAATACGATGACATCATAAAAAAATGTAATGATAAAATAGCTGAAAAGAATGAAGCGATAAAACAGTTAGAGATAGAAACAAAACAAATAAATGAATTTATAAACTTATTACAAGAATATAAACAAGAAGATAAACGATGGGTAATAAAGCAAACTGGGACATATTATTTTCTCAAACATGTTCACCTAAATGAAGGGGCATTATGTGAAAATCCACTATTAAAACAATGGTTAAATTATTTGCCAACAGTTTCCACAGCGCTGTGTATTCCACTTGAAGAATATAAAATGAAATATATAGAAAACAGTTATTGGGTAATGGCAATATCTGAATTAAAGATGAAAGAGTGCCAATTACCAATCGATGATTCAGTTTTTCAAATAGAAATGGGAGAGTGCTTGCATTATTTATATGAAAAAGATGTAAACGAACCGTTATCATCGTTAATATTAGATGAAGCATTCCAAATTATGCAGGAACAGGGATACTCACTTAATGGAGATATTTTATGTCGATACGTTTGTGAAACAAAGAGTCAAGACAAAACAGTTGAACATTATATTATTATGATACCTATTATGAAATTAAATGGTATAAAGTGATTTCGTAAATGTGAAGTCGAGAAGGAAATGAAAGAATGCATGTAATTGTTAGACACAGTCTACAGTTACATGCATTTTTTTATGAAACAAAATAAATGAATGAATTAATTAAATTAAGCTATTGACCCTAGTCTTAGACCATAGTTTATATTGAACCTATAAAGAAAGCGTTTGCAGAAATGAAACATATGCAAAGTGCTTAAAACAATTATTGGAGGTTTTTATTATGAGAAACATCGTACTTTTATGTAATGCAGGTATGTCTACAAGTATGTTAATGAATAAAATGAGAGGATATGCAGAGTCAGCGGGTTATAACTGTGAAATTAATGCTTATGCATTAACGGAAGCGAAAAATGTTGGACCGACAGCTGATGTAATCTTATTAGGACCACAAGTTCGATATGCGTTAAATACGGTGAAAAGCCAATTGCCAGAAAAGCATATTGAAGTAATTGATATGGCGGCTTACGGCATGTTAGATGGGAAAAAAGTAATGGAGCGAGTAAAAGATATTTTAGGAGACTGACAAACAACATTTTGACTGATTGAAGTGGCACTTGATGTTCAATCAGTCAAAAAACTTGATACATAATTCATTTAAGAAATGCCCCATAAGGAGATCCTACGATGAATAAAAAAATGGTATCGTTTTGCTTAGTAGCTTCTTTAACAACTTCATTAATTGGATGTTCAGCAAATGAAGACCAAAAAGTGAAAGAGAAAAAAGAAGAAAAGCCGGTTGAGTTTTATTTAGTAAGACATGGAAAAACCATGCTAAATACGACTGATAGAGTACAAGGTTGGGCTGATGCACCGCTTACAAAGGATGGCGTTGCAGTGGCAGAGTACCTTGGAAAAGGTTTGAAAGGTGTTAAGTTTGAAAAAGCATATAGTAGCGATAGTGGACGTGCTGTTGAAACAGCGAAAATTGTATTAGATCAAAGTGGAAATAAAGATAGGAATGTCAAACAAAGTAAAGATTTGCGTGAAGTGTGTTTCGGTGAGTTTGAAGGGGAGTTAAATCATACGTTCCGAGAAAAACTCGCACAAGCAAATAATATGACCTATGAACAATTTATGGATAATTTTGATATTGATATGATGCAAAAAACTGCAGCGAATATCGATCAAAGTAAACAGGCTGAAGATACTGAAACAGTCACAAAGAGAATGAAAAAAGAAGTTAATCAAATTGCAGAAGAAGTAGCAGAAGATGGCGGTGGTAAAGTTCTTGTCGTATCACATGGTATATCTTTAATGGACCTGTTATATTCCATATCACCTGAATCCTTAAATGAAGTGGAAGAAGGATTAGGAAATGCAAGTGTTTCAAAAGTTGTATATAAAGATGGGAAATATAAAGTTGAATCTGTAAATGATATGAGCTACGTAGAAAAAGGAAAAAAGTAAATCTATTAAAAGTCAGAAATATTGGAGGTAATTATGAACTTGTTAGAAGGGACTAAAAACGGACTAGAACGAATCATCACACCACTAACAAATTATCTCGGAAATAGTAAAGTAGTGAATGCTATTACATCAGGGATGATGATGACAATTCCTGTTACGATCGGTGTTACATTGTTTGCTATTTTAGGTAATCTACCATTTAAAGGGTGGAAAGAATTTTTAATTCAAATCGGTTTATATACGCATATGCAAGACATGATTAGTGCGACGCTTAGCTTGTTAGCAGTATATATGGTTGTTATTATCGCTTATTCTTACGTGAAAGAAGAAGGCATGAACGGAATGACAGCTGCTGTTATAGCATTAGGAAGTTTCTTATGCTTAATGCCGATGTCCATTAAGGTTGGAGAAGAACAAATTCCAGCTATTTTGAATCAATACCTAGGTAGTGATGGTATATTCGTTGCCATGTTTGTCGGCGTATTCACCGGTAAATTGTACTGTGCATTAAAAAGAAAAAATATTGGAGTGAAATTACCAGAATCGGTACCACCAATGGTAGCTGATGCGATTAACCCTGTATTTATTTCTATTATCATTTTCACGATCATCTTCTTTATTAGAGTAATATTTGGCTACACTCCTTATGAAAATATTTTTAACTTTGTAAGTCAAGTAATCTCGTTACCTGTAAAAGTAATTGGATCGTCTGTATGGTCAGTAATTGCGATCTTTACATTCATGAATATATGTTGGTTCTTCGGTTTACATCCAGCACCAATTATAAATGTATGGTATAGTGCGACGGCTCCATTATTTACAGCAGCAATTACAGCTTTCGCTTCAGGAACACCTTTTTCAGAAATTCCTTATTTAGCATTTACGTTAATGCATTTTGCAGTCGTTATTGGTGGAACAGGAAATACGTTAGGTTTAGCAATAAACCTGTTATTTGCGAAATCAGAGCAATATAAATCACTTGGGAAAATCGGTATTGTCCCAAATATCTTTAATATTAATGAGCCGATTGTATTTGGATTACCGCTTGTACTGAATCCAATTTACTTTATTCCATTAGTAGCATCTTCAATAGTCGGCGGGTTAATTGGTATCGTATTCCTTAAAATCACGGGGATCTTATCTAGCTTTAATCCACTTATTGAATTACCATGGGTAACACCAGCGCCATTTGCGGCTTATATTTCTGGTGGTTGGTTACTATTCATCATGACTGTTTTAATTATTATCTCTCAAATTATACTATACTATCCGTTCTTTAAAATGGGGGATAAGAAAGCTTATGAGGCAGAACAAGCTGCACAACAGCAATAATAATGTATCCCTCAAAAGTCTGGTTATTGCGGATTAGTAATCAGTGGGAATGAACAAAACTCCACTGATTGTTATTTTGATTTATAAAAATAAAATAATGTTAGGAGAATTGTAATGGAACAAAATGAATTAGTAGTATTTCAAATTATATCAGCGGTAGGTAGTGCACGATCTTCCTATATTGAAGCAATTCAAGAAGCTAAAATGGGTAACTTTGAACAAGCAAGGCAATTAATGAATGAGGGTAGTGAAACTTTCATTGAAGGCCATAGAGCACATGCTGGATTAATTAGTAGAGAAGCAGCGGGTGAAAAAGTGGAAGTAAGTTTATTGTTAGCACATGCAGAAGATCAATTAATGAGTGCAGAAGGATTTAAAATTATCGCGGAAGAGTTAATAAGTGTTTATGAAACATTTTTAGTGAAACAAGCTTAATAGAAACAAACTATAATACTATTTTTGAGAAGGAATGGTAAAAATGCTCAATAGTACATTTAAAAAAGACTTTTTATGGGGAGCTTCCACAAGTGCTTACCAAGTAGAAGGCGCCTATAATGAGGATGGAAAAGGCCTTTCTGTTCAAGATGTGAAAGTTATTCCAGAAGGTACGTCAGATTTTAAAGTTTGCAGTGATCATTATCATCATTTTAAAGAAGATGTGAAACTTTTTTCTGAATTAGGGTTAAAAGTATATCGTTTTTCAATAGCTTGGACTCGTATTCTTCCAAATGGTACAGGAGAAGTAAATGAAAAAGGGATTACATTCTATAGCAATCTTATTGATGAATTGCTGAAGCATGATATCGTACCGTTAGTAACGATGTATCATTTTGATTTACCGTATGAATTAGAGAAAAAGGGTGGATGGAGTAACCGTGCTACCATTAATGCATTTGTTACATATTGTGAAATCCTGTTTGAACGTTTTGGAGATCGAGTAAAGAATTGGTTAACAATTAATGAACAGAACATGATGATACTACATGGACAGGCTGTCGGGACATCGATAGTATCTCAAAAAGAGCTATATCAACAAAATCATCATATGCTTTTAGCAGAGGCAAAGGTAACAAACTTATGTCACGAGATGATATGTGATGCGAAAATTGGCCCAGCACCAAATATTAGTTATGTGTATCCGAAAACATGTAAGCCAAATGATATCATTGCAGCTCAAAATTGTAACGCAATTCGTAACTGGCTATATCTCGATATGGCTGTATATGGTAGATATAACACTATTGCGTGGAATTTCATGAAGAGCAAAAATATCGAGCCAGTCATTTTAGATGGAGATATGGAGATTTTAGCTAGTTCCAAACCAGATTATATTGCGTTTAACTATTATTCTTCTATTACTGTTAGCGAATACGATGAGAACTTTGTAATGGATGAAGCTGCTGATCAACAAATTGAAGTAGGTGAAGAAGGGTTCTTCATGGGTGACGATAACGAACATCTAGAATTAACTGATTTTGGTTGGGAGATTGACCCGATTGGCTTCCGAGTTACATTAAGAGAAGTGAATGATCGTTATAACTTGCCAATTATCGTTACAGAGAATGGGATAGGCGCATACGACAAAGTCAATGAAGATGGATCTGTACAAGATCATTACCGAATTGATTATTTGAAAAAACATATTGAACAGATGGAATTGGCAATTGCAGATGGAGTGGATGTAATTGGTTACTGTCCATGGGCGGCAATTGATTTAATTTCTACGCATCAAGGTTTCAGAAAAAGATATGGTTTTATTTATATAAATCGTGACGAAGACGATTTAAAAGATTTAAAAAGAATAAAAAAACAGAGCTTCTATTGGTATAAAGAAGTTATTTCATCAAATGGAAAAGAACGATAACATATAGATTCAAAATTCACATCATAGAGTGCGTACCTCAAGAAAAATTATTTACTTTGAGGTGCGCACTTTTTCTATGAAGAATAACTGTACCTTACAATAAAGCATTTGGAATCGAAATACATACCCTCAAAAAGTATGAAAGAAATATATGTATTTCCTACACTATGTATATACAAAAACTTTTTGGATATAGATATAATTTATTTACAGAATATTAAAAAAGTTACTTGAGGGGGTAGTAAAATGTCAATTCAAACAATTGGTATTGTCGGTGCAGGATCTATGGGTTCTGGCATTGCAAATTTAGCTGCATTACATGGATTTACAGTTATTTTACATGATATTGAAGAGCGTTATTTAGATCATGCCGTGCAACGTATGAATGGTTTTATGACAAAAAGTGTTACGAGAGGAAAAATGACGGACGAAGAGAAAGAAAAGGCGCTTGGCCGCATTCGACTCACTACATCATTAGAAGATATGAAAGATGCGGATGTAGTTATTGAAGCTGTGTTAGAGAAGTTAGATTTGAAGAGAGAAGTGTTTGCAGCTCTGGATCGAATCGTTCCAGAAGGGGTTATACTGGCAACAAATACTTCATCTATGTCGATAACAGAAATTGCTTCCGCAACGAATCGCCCAGAACGTGTAGCAGGTATGCATTTCTTTAATCCCGCACAACTTATGAAACTTGTAGAAGTTGTTCGTGGTTATCGAACGAGTGATGAAACAGTCGAAGAATTGAAAGCGTTATCTAAAAAACTTTTGAAAGAATCAGTTGAAGTGAAAAAAGATTCACCGGGGTTTATTGTAAATCGAATTATGATTCCGCAATTTATAGAGGCGATTAAATTGTTAGAAGATGGTGTAGCCTCAGCAGAAGATATTGATAAGGCTGTTACACTCGGTCTTAATTATCCGATGGGACCATTTGCACTCCAGGATTTTGCGGGTGTAGACATCGGATATCATGTGATGGAGTACTTCAAAGAAGAGTTAAATAATGATCAATACGCGCCGCCGCTTCTGTTAAAACAGTTAGTTAGAGCAGGTAGATATGGTAAAAAAACAGGCGCAGGTTTTTATGATTATGAATAAAGAATGGGGGATTCAGTTATGAATTATGAGTTTTTAATTTGTGAAATTGAAAATAGAGTTGCGATCGTTACGATTAATCGGCCACCTGTAAATCCGCTAAATACACAAGTGTTTCATGAACTTTCCCGACTGTTTGGTGAACTAGAGGAAAATGAAGACGTACGAGTAATCGTTCTGACAGGAAGCGGAAGGAAAGCATTTGTCGCAGGCGCTGATATTAATGAAATGGCAGCACTTGATCTTGTCGGTGTAAACAAAATGAATAAGACTTCACGAACGGTATTTAGCAAAATTGAAAATATGTCAAAACCAGTTATTGCTGCGATCAATGGATTAGCTCTTGGCGGTGGATTTGAACTCGCGCTAGCTTGTGATTTACGCATTAGTTCGGATCAAGCAAAATTCGCTTTTCCAGAAGTGGGACTTGGAATTATTCCTGGAGGCGGAGGTACACAGCGTCTACAAAAGATTGTCGGCCAAGGTATAGCGAAAGAATTACTCTATTTCGGAGATATGTTTGATGCGCAGCGTGCGTTCGATTTACATATTATCAACAAAGTAGTACCTGCAGAAGAGTTATTTGAATTTGCAAAGGAATGGGCGTATAAATTGGCTCAAAAACCACCAGTTGCACTTCAAATGTTAAAAACGGCGGTCAATGTAGGCAGTAATGCGGACCTTGAAACAGGCTTAATCATTGAAAGTACTTGTTTTGGTAATGCTTTCGCTACAGACGATCGTAAAGAAGGATTACAAGCATTCGTTGAAAAAAGAAAGCCAGTTTATTTAGGAAAGTAATGAGGTGAATGGGATATGAATGAAATTGTTTTATTAGAGGGAGCGCGGACGCCATTTGCTGAAATTTCAGGAGCATTTCGAGGAGTAAATGCAACAGAATTAGGGGCGATCGCCGCAAAGGAAGCGATACGAAAAGCTTCTATATCTGCAGAAGATATTAATCAAGTTGTATTTGGTAACGTTCAGCAGTCTAGTAAAGATGCACATTTATTAGCAAGGCATGTTGGTTTAAAAGCTGGAGCACCTATTCATGTCCCAGCTTTAACAATCAATCGTCTATGCGGAACTGGTGTTGAATCTATTTTAACAGCAGCTCGTTATATTCTTAGCGGGGAAGCAGAAGTTGCACTTGCCGGAGGGACGGAGAATATGAGCCAAGTACCACACGTAATTCCTGGCATGAGATGGGGAAGTCCACTTGGCGGTCCAGTAATAGAAGATTGGTTATGGGATGGTCTGTATGATACATATGGTAAATGTACGATGGGAGAAACGGCTGAAAACTTAGCTGCAAAATATAATGTAACGAGAGAAGAAGTAGATCAGCATGCACTATCGAGTCATGAACGAGCTCTTTTAGCAAGGGAGAAAGGGTATTTCAAAGAAGAGATTGTTCCAGTAACAGTGAAAGGAAGAAAAGGAGAACAGGTCATTGAAGAAGATGAGCATATCCGTCATACGAGCCTAGAAAAACTGGCAAAGTTAAAACCACGTTTTGTGGAAAATGGTGTTGTAACTCCTGGTAGTGCAAGCGGAATGGTGGATGGTGCAGCGGCCGTTGTGTTAGCATCAAGTAATTTTGCAAATGATAGAGGATTAAATCCGATTGCAAAGCTCGTTTCTTGGGCTGTTGTAGGAGTTGAACCGAAGTATATGGGAATTGGTCCAGTTCCAGCAATTCAAAGTGCATTAGAAAAAGCAAATTTAACATTGGCCGACTTAGATTTGATTGAAATTAATGAAGCATTTTCAGCACAATACTTAGCTTGTCAAAAAGAATTAGGGTTCGATCTTAATAAAGCGAATGTAAATGGGGGAGCAATTGCGATTGGGCACCCACTTGCTGCGAGTGGAACGAGAATTTCTCTATCTTTAGTTTACGAATTAAGAAGAAGAAATAAAAAGTATGGAGTATCCGCTGTTTGTATTGGCGGGGGACAAGGAATTGCAGCAATTTGGGAAGCGTTGTACTAGGGAGAGAAACCAGGGAGAGACCTTCCTGGTTTTCCTACATCGTTCATCCGGCTATTCATAAACGATACAAACTCAGGCTAGTTGGTAAAACGATAGAAAGTGAGTGAGAGAATGAAAAAAAATAGGAACATATTAGCGGTGTATGAACTTTTAGAGACTGTAACTTCATCTTACGGTAAAAAAGAAGCAATATACGATTTAACGAGACGAATTACATACAAACAATTGAAAAGTGAAGTAGATTGTTTGGCTACTGCATTTCAAAAGTTAGGAGTAAGTAAAGGAGACCGTATCGCTGTATCTCTTCCAAACTGGTCCGAAACAGTAGTAATCTATTTTGCAGCAGCAAAACTAGGTGCAATACTCGTTCCTTTTAATCCAAAATATAAGTCATTTGAAATTGAGTATATATTGAAAGGGGCAGCTCCAACATTATTAATAGCTTCAGGAGAATTTGATAAAAATTTTGGTTTTGAAGAAGCACTTCATATGGTGCAAAAAGTAATTACAGTGAGGTTTGCGAGAGAGAATGTTAGTACGTATGAGGTGTTAATGCGTACAGAAATAATGGATATGGAACCAGTAAATATAAATGTAAATGAAGATTTGTTTTGCATATTATACACGTCAGGAACGACGGGAACCCCAAAAGGTGTTATGGTTACGCATCGCGCTGTTGTACAATCTGCACAAACGATAGGAACAGAGCTGCATTGTACAGAAGAGGATGTATTTATTATTTCAGCACCACTGTTTCATATTTTCGGTATGGCAATTAATATGCTTTGTGCAGTAGCGATGGGGGGACGGATCATATTACAAGAAAAATTCCATCCGCGAGAAACTTTACAATTAATTGAACAAGAAAAGGTAACCATCCAAAAAGGCGTACCAACCATGTTTATAAAAGAACTTGAATTAGGGGACTTCGATCAATATGATTTATCTTCACTGCGCGCCGGATTAGTTGGTGCCGCACCTATTCCAGCAAAAACAGTGACGGAAATACGAGAACGGATGGGCATTAACCTTTGCCAATCATTTGGGATAACTGAAACGGTTTCTATTACGATGACCTCGTATGATGATACAAAGCAAAACATAACAGAAACTCTAGGAAAGGCGATTCCAGGAGTAACATTAAAAATTGTAGATGAAAATAGAGTAGCACTACCGCCCGGAGAAGTAGGAGAAATTGCGATTAAGGGATTTGGCGTAATGAAAGGTTATTATAATATGCCTGAACAGACAAAGCAGGTTTTGGATAATGAAAATTGGTATTATTCAGGGGATTTAGGCACCCTTGATTCCGAAGGGTATTTAAGGTTCGTAGGACGAAAGAAAGAGATGATCATAAGAGGTGGACTTAACGTTTATCCTCAGGAAATTGAAGCAGTCATTATGAAACATCCGAAAGTAATCGAAGCAGCAGTTATTGGCCTTCCAGATAAGGTGCTAGGGGAAGTTGCTTGTGCGGTCATCCGGTTAAAGAATGGTGAAGTAAGTACAGAAGAAGAAATAAAAATCTATCTGAAAGAGAAAATGGCAATTTATAAACTACCAGAGAAAGTGATATTTACTAATGAATTTCCTGTGACAGCAAGCGGGAAAATTCAAAAGTTGAAACTGAAAGAACAAGTATCTTCTAATATTAGTCCAACAGTTTAATAGATAGGAGGAAAGGGAAAATGGAAGAGTATTCTTTTCAAGTAAGATGGGGAGATACAGATGCGGCGGGCATTGTATATTATCCTAATTTTTATAAATGGATGGATGAAGCAACACATGAATATTTTAAAAAAATTGGTTTTCCCTCGTTCGAACTTTATGAAGAACAACAAATTGGTTTGCCATTACTAGAAGCAAAATGCCAATTTAAGTCACCTCTTCGTTTTGAAGATCAAGTAGTTGTGAAAAGCAAAGTGAACGAATTGCATAATAAAGTTTTTACAATTCAGCATGTTTTTGTAAAAGGGGAACGGGTTGTGGCAGAAGGATATGAAACTCGTGCATGGACTTCTTTTAAAGAAAAAGTAAAAGCGCAACCAATACCTGAATATATTCGGCAGAAGATGATGCCAGAGATAAAAACTGTAGAGAGTTAAAAGAGAATAACATGAAATTGTTAATAAAGGGGAGATATTTATGGGAAATGAAAAAAATTATGATGCCATTGTTGTTGGTGCTGGCCCGGTCGGACTTGTAGCAGGACTTGCATTACAAAAGAAGGGAATATCTACGTTAGTAATAGAGGCAGATCCATTCGGAAGACCACGTCCTGGAAGTAGAGCGATCTATTTGCACAGTGCATCGTTAAAACTACTGGAGGAGACATCAGAAGGTCTCGGTTTCTCGCTTGCACATAACGGAATTATTTGGCCTGTAAAACGAACGTTTTATAAAGGAAAAGAAGTGTATGTAAGAAATTATGGTAAAGATGAAAATCTTAAGTATAATCGATTACCTCATTTCACAGCGCTTCATCAAGATGAAATCGAAAAACATATGTATGAGGCGTGTATAAAAGCAGGCGTTGAATTCCAGTGGGATGCTCCAGTTAAAAAGTTACACATTACAGACTCCGGAGTAGAAATAACAATTACAAATGACGAAATTTTAAAGGCACAGTATGTAATTGGATGTGATGGAGCACGTTCAATTGTAAGAGAGCAAGCTGGATTAACGTTTGAAGGTCCACGTACAGCAGATACTTTTATCGTAGTAGATGCGAAAGAAGATGAAACAGATCCGTTACCTTTAGAAAGAATATTCCATTATCAGCATCCAGCTATGGAAGGAAGAAATGTAATGTTTGTTCCGTTTAAAGGCGGATGGCGTATCGATTTACAACTACTTGAGTCAGATAATCCAGATGATTATACAAATATTGAAAGTGTTAAGAAATGGTTGCCAAAAGTAATGGATGCTAAGTACGCTGAGAGAATTACGTGGGTGTCTTCCTATCGTTTCCATCAAGTAGTAGCAAATTCTTTTACTGATGAAAAACGTCGTGTTCTTCTAGCTGGAGAAGCAGCACACTTATTCGCTCCGTTCGGGGCTCGTGGATTAAATTCTGGAATTCCAGATGCTATTCTTGCCGCGAGAGGTATTGAGAAGGCACTACAATCACGTACTGAAGAAGAGCGAGTGGAATCAATTGAATCTGCTGCAAAAGAACGCCGAATTGCAGCGCAGTGGAACAGGGATGCTTCAACTACAGCACTTCATCATCTTCAGGGGAACTCTCCTGAAATGAACATGAAACGAGACGTTGCTGCTTCATTAGTATCTATCGTACCAAGACTAGGAAGATGGCTTGATGAAGGACCGTACGGACCGAAATTTGGACCTCCTGAACTGACAACAAAATATTAAAATGATAAAAAAACTAGATAAGTAATGTGAAAGGAGCGATAAAAAATGGCTTTGTCTCAATTCATAAATGAAGAAAAGTATGGTTCTCATACCCGTTCTACAAATGGAATGATTGAGCGGTTCATGAAGATGAACTGGTATAGCAACATTGGACAGCAAAATGTAGAGGCTGAGAAGAAAATAAATCAATTTATGAGTTCTCTAAACATTAGTGAATATGAAATCAAATGGATT
Organism: Bacillus cereus group sp. MYBK101-2; assembly: GCF_051918845.1. NCBI lineage: Bacteria > Bacillati > Bacillota > Bacilli > Caryophanales > Bacillaceae > Bacillus > Bacillus cereus group sp. MYBK101-2. The sequence continues at coordinate 196,339 of NZ_JBQAIE010000006.1, forward strand.
TCAAGAAATCAATTATATGAGGTAATTGAACGAATTTCCTTTGAAGATAATGCTTTATGGGGGGCACTTGCAGAAGTGCCTGATAGATTGAAAGAAAAAATTGTGAGCGTCGGTAACGAAAACCTTCTAACAGATATTGTAGATAAAGTACCAGAAGCAATTTTTCATGGTGTTTATAAAGAAGCGTTCAAACATTTCGAAGAGGAAAAAGTAGTGAAATTTCTCGTTGGGCATGCAATGTACATAAGTGTTATTGCATGTGCTGCTGAATTAGCTGAAGAAAACAATCTGTTTTTACAATTAGTGGAGTTAATAGAATTGGGACATATACCAATTGGCCCAGAGGGAAATACCGTTTATCTTTTATAACAAAAATTAGGGATGAAAAGTTATGCGCTACAATCGATCAGGATAGAATTTTCATTCAATGAAAGGGAGATTACTATGAAACTTGTTACTTTTACACATAATGGAGAAACGAGAATTGCTGCTTTAGAAAACGGGACTTTGGTTGATTTGCATGCAGCTTATAAAGCGAAACTGACAAGCCAAGGAAACCTTCGGGCCACTCAAATTGCAGAGGCGTATATTCCAAAGGATATGAATGGGTTTCTACAAGGTGGAACAGAAAGTATGAATTTAGCAAAAGAGGCTATCGGTTATGCGCGTATGAAAAAACATAAAGATAAATTGGTATTTGAAGAAGGAGAAGTGAAAATAGAAGCCCCAGTACCGGCTCCAGGGAAAATAATATGTGTAGGCCACAATTATCGAGAACATATTTTGGAAATGAAACGAGAATTACCTGCATTTCCGGTGATATTTGCGAAGTTTGCGAATACAGTAGTGGGTCCACAAGATGATATTCCATATTATCCGATTTCTGAACAACTAGATTATGAAGCTGAATTTGCTTTTGTAATCGGAAAGCGTGCCCGAAATATTTCAGAAGAAGATGCCCTCCAATATGTAGCAGGTTACACAATTGTGAATGATATTACGTATCGCGATATTCAGCGCCGTACGATTCAATGGCTTCAAGGTAAGACAGTTGAAGGAAGTGCCCCAATGGGACCGTGGTTAATTACTTCAGATGAATTAACGAACCCATCGGGCTTAGACATCGTCTTAACAGTAAATGGAGAGAAACGTCAACAATCTAATACTGCTAATTTAGTATTCTCGGTACAATATCTCGTTTCGTTTTTATCCGGTCTAATGACGCTAGAGCCAGGGGATATCATTTTAACAGGCACGCCAGGTGGGGTAGGAGTTGCGCGTAATCCGCAAGTATTTCTGAAAGATGGCGATATCGTACGCATTGAGGTTGATGGAGTAGGTGTACTTGAAAATAGAGTAAGTCAAACAGTAGAGGTGCCCGTACTATGATGAAAAACTTACAAATCCATGCAGCCGAGTCTGTTAATGAATCGATCAATAAGATTAAGACGATTGTTAAATCGTTACCAGAGGAAATCATCTACTGGAAGCCTTCAGAAGATGAATGGTCAATTATGCAAATTATTACACATGTAGCAGAAGCTATTCCGTATTGGGCAAAAGAAATTAGCAATATTAAAGTAAATCATGAAAACTTATGGGGCCGCGGTTTAACAGATGAAGTGCGTCTACAAGCAGTTTCAGAAGAAAATATAAATGGAAAATCTGTAGAAGAAGTCATAGAGCAGCTCTCTACTATCCCAATTACTATAGAAAATGTACTGAACACATTAACTGACGAAGAGCTACAAATTCAAGCTCCAAGTCGCAATCCTCGTTTTAGTAATAAGTCGATTGATTTTATCGTGAATCACCTCATCGTAGAACATACAGAAAAGCATTATAACCAAATTGAACGGAATGTACTTAAATTTAATGGGCAATAAAGGAGGCGAATAAAATGGCGGAAAAAAATGCTTTTTTTGAAAGTGCACTCGTACAAGATTTCAATCGTGATATAGAACAATATCATCTCGGACCACTTTGGAACGCAATTCCAGATTTAATGAAACATACACCTGATCCTCATGCACAGGCATATCTGTGGAAATCGGAATTGCTCCAAAAAAAATTAACAGAAGCGACGCAAATCTTTACACCAGATCGCGGAGGAGAGCGCCGTGCCATATACTTACAAAATCCTGGACTTAATTATAGAAAACCTTGGGGATGGGCATCGACTACACAAACGTTATATGCAGCGGTTCAATTGATACAACCTGGAGAAACTGCTCCGTCACATCGTCACGTTCAAAATGCATTACGTTTTGTAATGGAAGGAGAAGGGGCTTACTCAATTGTGCAAGGAGAGCGTATTTTCATGGAACGTGGAGACTTCTTAACAACTCCAAACGGACTGTGGCATGGACATGGTCACACTGGTGACGAGCCCATGGTTTGGATGGATTGTCTTGATATTCCGACCATTTATTATCTTGGCGGTACGTTCTTTGAGCCATATCCAGAAAAAATTGAACAGCCAAATGTGCCGGACAATTATACTGCTCAGCGTTATGAAGGCGGAATGGTTCGACCAATTTCGGACCGATATACAAAGAAAGCGCCACTTAGTTCCTACAAATGGGCAGGGACGGAAGCAGCGCTTAACGGATTAAGTCGTTTTGAACCCGATGCATTTGATGGTTATGCGGTTGAATATATAAATCCATCGAATGGTGAAACAGCGTGTCCAACGATTGCGGCATGGATGCAAAAACTGCCGAAAGGTTTCAAAGGAAAAGCGCATCGTCATACACACGCATCGATCTATCATGTGCATGAAGGGTCAGGATATACGATAATAAATGGTGTTCGCTTCGACTGGTCTAAAGGGGACTTCTTTGTTATACCAAACTGGGCATGGCATGAACATGTTGCGCTAGAAAATAGTTATGTATTTTCAACAAATGACCTTCCGATTTTAGAGAAATTTGGATTAGAGCGGAAACAGGAATATGAGAGCAATAATGGATATCAAACGATTACTGGGGAGTTTGAACCCGCATTACCTTAATATGGTTTATAAAAAAAGCGCCCACATTTCATACTAGTGGACGCTTTTTGGTATTTTTATGATTTAATAAGCCCTCAACACATGAAGTAAATAATCCTTCCAATTCAGTGGATTATAATCAACGCGTTTTCTAATAGGAAAGGGACCCGTCAGTTTAATAAAACCAGCTGGCTTCGTTGTAAATATACCTTCTCCTTCAGTGAATGAATGTAGCATGCGTTTAAAATTCTCTGTTTTCGCAACAGGTAATGAACCTGTTAATTGATAAGAATCATTATTGAATATAGGCTCTGCAAAAGTTGCTGAAATGGCAGCGAGCTTATACATTGCAGTACTAATTGCATGCTCAGGTACAGTTAATTCAAACTTATTTACTGGTTCATATACATATGTTTCAGCTTGCTTTAAAGCATCCATTAAAACGAGCGGCGTTAAGTTTCTAAAGTCACTCGCTGTTGTAACAGGGCTAGCATAACCTGTATGTGTTAACGTGACAGAAATGTCCGTAACTTCCCATCCATATAAACCTTGTTTTAACGTTTGAAATACGGTATCTTCAATTGCTTTATGAAATGCTAATGGAAGTGATCCAAGCTCGACACCTAAAGTATATGTTATGCCAGAATTCAGTTCACCACGTTCGATTTTAAAACCAATTGTTGCGTAAAACGGATTCGCTTTTTCGCCCATTACTTCAACGCTATTACCTATGCCAATTGGTTTCTCAATACATACAACCCGCGTATTTGAAAACGTAACCTGCAAATTATATTTATCATAAAGTGTTGTTTCAATTACTTCTTTTTGTACTTCACCGAAAAGGCGAATATATAGTTCATTATGAACATCGTCTTTCCATACTTGAATGAGTGGATCTTCTTCACATAGTTCCATAAGTGCAGCGTATAAATCATGAATTCGTTCTTTAGGTACTGCATCAATGGCTGCTTCCATTTGTGGTTCGGCAAAGTGAATGTCTTTTATATAATCAGTTCGTTCACCGATAATATCACCAATTTTAATATCATTTAGTCCCCACACTTTGCAAAATTCTCCACTAGGAACGGTAGAAATTTGAATGGCATCTCCATTATGAAATATGCAGATTTTTTTAATCTTTTCCTTATGTGGTAGAGACTCATTTCGCTGTATATCCACATATTTTCTAATGTGTAAACTACCTGAAAAAAGTCTTACATATGCAATCTTTTCCCCAGAAGGTTCACGTTCAATTTTAAATACAATACCGGATAATATTTCATTTTCTGCCGACTTATTAGTTGGAAATAAGGACGGAATATTTTCGAGCAGTTCAGTTACACCTATACCCGTCATTGCTGAACCGAAAAAGATTGGGTACACATTTGCTTGCTGTATTTGTTTTTCTAGTTCGTTTCTTAATAGTGCGTTTGGTATTATTTCGTTATTTATATATGATGCAAGCAGTGATTCCTTATATGGTGCTAACAGTTCCACGTAATCGTCATATGATTTGTATTCAAGAATACGAGCTTCTTTCGTTCCTTCGTTTTGGGCAGAGTAGAAGGGGAATGCTTCATTTGAAAGCATCTCTTTTATTTGCTTTACAACTTTTTCACTATTTGCGCCACTACGGTCTATTTTATTAACAAATAGCATAGTCGGTATGTTTAGTTTCTGTAATGTCCGCATTAAAATCTTCGTTTGTGCTTGCACGCCCTCAACGGCAGAAATAACTAAAATCGCACCGTCCAAAACGCGGAATGATCGCTCCACTTCAGCGATAAAATCAGCGTGTCCAGGTGTATCAATGACATTTACTTTTACATCTTCAATAAAGAAAGAAACGACAGATGCTTTAATCGTAATGCCGCGTTGTCTTTCTAATTCCATTGAGTCAGTTTGCGTACTTCCGCTATCAACTCGGCCAACTTCTTTAATCACATTCGTTTCATAAAGAATACGCTCAGTCAAACTCGTCTTGCCAGCGTCTACGTGCGCGACAATCCCTATATTTATTGTTGTCATATATCAATATCCTCATTTCATTTTCCATTTTCATATCCTCATTTCTATTTGTGTATTGCCGCATCACAATCACTCTCCAGTCAATTAAATTATTACTATTATAATGCGATTTACATTTTTTGTAACGCTACAAAGCGCCTTAATTTGGAAAAAATAAAATAAAAACAAAAAGCTTGCATTCTAAATCGATATAGATTATATTAATTGACATATCAACTATTGATACATCAAATGTTTTTATTTTGATTGTAAAGGAGGGTTAATGTGACAAGTTCATGCTCAAAAGAAGCGATTATTTTATATAAATTACACTTTCTAAATAAAGAAGTAAGTTCGAAATTTGAAGGGTGTACGGGTATGAGCCAGTCTAGATTAGAGCTTATACTTCAGTTATTTGAAGTAGGTGAAATTAGTCAAAAAGCACTTCAGCAAGAAGTGAACATTGATAATGCTGCGATAACGAGGCATTTAAAACAGCTAGAAGCAAACGGAATGATTGTAAGACGTAAAAATCCAGACGATAACAGAATTACGTTAGTTTCTCTTACTGAAGAGGGACGAAATAAAATTCAGGCGTTTCAAGAGGAAAAAGAACGTTTTGCAGCATCGGCATTTAAAGGATTAAGTGAAGAAGAACGCGACAATCTTTTAAATATGTTAATTCATATTCAAGAAAACATAAAAGAACTTTAAAAAAGGGAGAATACAACTATGACTAACTCAGTAAAAACAAATAATTTTAACGAAATTTTAACAGGACGTCGTTCAATTCGTAAATACGACTCATCAGTGAAAATTAGCAAAGAAGAAATGACAGAAATTCTTACAGAAGCAACACTTGCACCATCTTCAGTAAACATGCAACCATGGAGATTTTTAGTAATTGAAAGTGACGAAGCGAAAGCAACACTTGCGCCACTTGCGAAATTCAATCAATCTCAAGTAGAAACATCTTCAGCGATGATCGCTTTATTTGGTGATTTAAACAACTTTGATAACGCAGAAGAAATTTACGGTACAGCAGTAGAGCGCGGTTTCATGCCAGCTGAAGTAAAAGAAGACCAAATGAAAAAACTTTCAGCTTACTTCTCAATGGTTACACCAGAAGTCATGAAAGATACAGTACTAATTGACGGTGGTCTTGTGGCAATGCAATTTATGCTAGCAGCGCGTGCTCACGGTTATGATACTTGTCCAATTGGTGGATTTGAAAAAGACCAAATCGCTGAAGCGTTCGGATTAGATAAAGAACGTTACGTACCAGTTATGTTAATTTCAATCGGAAAAGCTGCTGACAGTGGTTACCAATCAGTACGTCTTCCAATTGAAAAAGTTGCAGAGTGGAAGTAATTTCAAAGAAATAAGTGGAATATGAGAGGGGAAACACCATGATTATTATTCACGCAATATTTCAAGTAGATCCAGCAAAACAACAATCATTTTTAGAAGAAATTCAACCACTCATTCATGGTTCAAGAGAAGAAAGTGGAAATGTATCTTATGATCTTTATAAAGATACGGAAAAAGAAAATGTATATACGATGGTAGAAGTATGGAAAGATGAAGCAACAGTTGCGAGTCATAATACGAGTGAACACTTCACATCTTTCGTTAGTAAAGCATCACAGTTTTTAACTGCTCCTCTTAATATAAAAGCTTATAATGGAGAGTTAGTAAAATAATATGGTTGGAAAAGATGACTTTAGCGTATTGCTGTAGTCATCTTTTTTATATCAATGATTCGTGATACAGATCAAAGAAAAAATAAAGTTATTTCAAATGAGCAAAATGGTTATACCAGATTGTAGTGTAAGAATTGAAGGCACTAGAAAAGGAGTGCGAAAGGTGTCTAAATTCACATAATGCAGGTGTATCCAAGGAGAATGGAAGAAAGAATTTTCGCAACTATTTAACTGTTACATGACTTGATGGGAATTTTATTTTGTATAGTTTCCATCGTTTCGGATTCTTTTTATAACGTTTTAAAATTAGTATTGAAAATTGTAAGTTCTAGAAGTATCATATACATATTCAAACATTTGAAGATGTATATGATACTTTTTTAAGTTTTAGTTAAAATAAAAACTAGAGGTGTTTAAATGGGAACTGAAATGCAACAATTTAAAGCTGATTTTTTTAAAGCCTTATCGCATCCTTTACGAATAGGTATTTTAGAAGTGTTATCAGAAGGTGAAAAAAGTGTAAATGAAATTCAAAGTATTCTTAATAAGGAAGGTTCAGCTGTCTCTCAACAGTTAAGTGTGCTACGTGCTAAAAATATTGTTGTTGGCACCAAAGATGGAAAACGAGTTTTATATTCTCTTCGGGACCCTATGATAATAAATTTACTGGTAGTTGCACGGAAAATTTTTAACAACCATTTAATCGATACGATTTCAATGTTAGAAGAGCTAGATGAAACAGAAGGCGAAACGATAGTTACGGAGGTGTAGGTTGAGCATTGAAGTTCAGAAAGAAGATATTATCCAACATGGGATTGATATATTTCGCTCAATAGGAGCTTATCACGTTTGTAATGTATGTATTAACAGTGGGAATTCTTGTTGTTTTTCATGCCAGCACCTACAAGATGGCGTTGGATGTCAAAAAAGAAATACTGCTTGTACAGCTTGGTTATGTGGAATCCAAGGTTTTTTATTTGATCAAATAGGATTATTGGATGAATGGAATCATTTTTGGATTGAAATTCCAGGTAAAATGTTTCGTAGAGATACTACTCCAGATCAGATAAGGATTACATCGTTTATAGACACAAAGAAGCTAGATAGTCGAGCTGGGGAACTTCTAGCGGTAAGATTGGAATCCTATGTACAACAAGGTGGAGATATCGGTGAATTAGAGCGTCATTTAAGCAAAACGTATAGTAAATATTAGGATGGCGTTTTTTTGTGAAAATCTCTTGTATAAGGGAACGAGAAATACATTTGTAATCTAGATTTATTAAGAATAGAAAAGAAGGGTTTATAATGAGAGGGTTATTTACAGGAAGGTTTGAAGGATATTCATTGGGGCATTTGCAAAAGGATCTTCTTGCAGGAGTGATTGTTGGAGTTGTTGCGATTCCACTTGCTATGTCTTTTGCAATAGCCTCTGGTGTTAAGCCAGAGTATGGAATTTATACAACATGTATTGCAGGGATACTCATTTCTCTATTTGGTGGTTCAAAGTATCAAATTGGAGGACCTACAGGTGCTTTTGTTCCAATTCTTTTAGGAATTGTCATTACCTATGGATACGAAGATTTACTACTTGCTGGTTTATTAGCTGGGATTATTTTATGTCTTATGGGAATTTTTAAACTAGGGTCTTTAATAAAGTTTATTCCGCGTCCTGTAACAATTGGCTTTACGTCAGGAATCGCTGTCATTATCTTTACAGGACAAATTGCTAGTTTTTTAGGTCTTACAGGTATAAAAAAACATGAGGAATTTATAGCAAATCTGCAAGAAATCTTTACGCATATCAATACTACGAATTTTTACAGTGTAATAACTGCTTTGATTTGTTTTCTTGTCATACTCATAACACCAAAGATTTTGCCAAAAGTACCAGGTTCATTAGTGGGTATTATGGTTTCCACTATAATTGCAACTGTATTTTTCTCAGATCATGTACCTACTATTGGTACAGCATATGGTACGATTCCTAGTACACTTCCTCAGTTTGGTATACCAGAAATAACGGTAGAGCGTATAAAACAGTTAATTGGCCCTGCATTTGTTATTGCGATGCTTGGTGGTATTGAATCTCTTTTATCCGCCGTCGTAGCAGACGGTATGACGAATAGTAAACACAACAGTAATAAAGAACTTATCGGTCAAGGAATTGCTAATATTGTTACACCATTATTTGGAGGAATTCCGGCAACTGGAGCAATTGCCCGCACAGCAACCAATATTAGGAGTGGAGCTGTATCCCCGATGTCTGGTGTTATTCATGGGGGATTTGTATTATTCACGCTTTTATTGTTAGCCCCATATGCTTCACATATTCCGCTTGCTAGTATGTCTCCAATATTAATGGTGGTAGCATGGAATATGAGTGAACGAAAACATTTTATTCACATACTTAAAATGAAGACAGGGGATTCACTTGTATTACTTGTAACATTTCTACTGACTGTATTTACAAGTTTGACAACAGCTGTGGAAATCGGACTTATTTTAGCTGTTATTTTATTTACAAAACGTATGAGCAACATGCTTGTTATATCTAAAGTGCTTCCAGATCACACAAGAAAGAACGAGAAATTGTTGCCACATGTGGTAAATAAAGCTCACGATTGTCCACAAATCAGCATTTACACAATAGAAGGACCATTGTTCTTTGGAGCTGCTCAAACGTTTGAACAAAACATTCTAGCGACCATTCATTATAAACCAAAAGTTTTAATTTTGCGTATGGGAAAAGTTCCTTTTATTGATACAACAGGAGAATCCTATTTTAGGAATATTGTTCAGCATTTTAAAAAGCAAGGTGGCGTAATTCTCGTTTCAGGAATTCAATCAGAGCTAAAAACAACTCTAGATAAGAATGGATTATATACGGAGATTGGCGAAGAAAACTTTTTTGATCATACAGGGGAAGCAATCAACTGTGCTTTAAGACAGTTGAATACAAACAAATGTATAGGATGTAAGCACTTTGCTTTTCATGAATGCACGGAACTGGCTCAGCAATCTCAGGATATGAATGCAATAAAGAATAAAGCAAATGCATTAGATTAGTGAACTACTCGCCACTTAGCAAATCTTGAAGTGGAAGCTTCTCAGTTTCACGACGAAAGTAACCTTTCATTTCCCTGAGCGTTACTTCGGGCATTCTACCCCTAGTTGTTCAACGTTTGAAGCTCTCTTTATACGGTTGATATTTTACGTAGGAACCGAATGGCTTGGTTTTCGCACTTTATTTTCTTCCTGCAACCTTCTATATCAAGTTATCAAAGAACTTTATATAGTTAGATTATCAAAAGTTTTTGGCTATGCTGAACCGAAAGAATTCGTTAAATTTTAACTATAAAATTACTATTCTTATGAAATTATAAAAAGAAATTTTAAAAAACTATATAATGAATAATAAATGGAGGAATTTAAAATATGTCTAATTTACCTAATTGTCCAAAATGTAATTCAGAGTACACTTACGAAGATGGGAATTTTTTTGTTTGCCCAGAATGTGCCTATGAGTGGACTTTAGAATTAGAAACTGAAAATAGTGAAGATACAAAGATGATTAAAGATGCAAATGGAAATATCTTGAACGATGGTGATTCTGTAACAGTTATCAAAGATCTTAAAGTAAAAGGAACTTCATCAGTTGTAAAAATCGGTACAAAAGTGAAAAACATCCGTTTAGTTGAGGGTGACCATGATATTGATTGTAAAATTGATGGTTTTGGAGCTATGAAATTAAAATCTGAATTTGTTAAAAAGGTTTAAATGTAAGATTCGTGTCGTGTAACAGAAGTAATTTGATCTAATTGTTTAAAGTCAATGGATGTGCAATACTTTTAAGATAGTAGAAGTTAACCATTTTTATAATAGAAAGACCTCATTCAAAGATACTTATCAAGAATGAGGTCTTTTTATTTTTGGAACTTAACTTGAACATACTCGTATATTTAAAAAATGATGCGAAATAAGCTGGGAGCATAAAAATGGGAATTTCTAAACGTAAGAAAATCAGCTTTTCATTTGAGAATAATGTTTTAGCATGGGTTTTATATTATTTGGATGTTGGGATCTCAACTATAATCCTACATAAGGATGTGAATTTCCATCAGTATTCCACATCAAAACTGATGCGCAAGAAGTTCTAATACAATTATATAAAGTGGAACCTAATAGCATTATAAAATAAAAAATGTTATAATTTGGAATGAATTTATATCTGAAAATTAAGAATATTATTAAAGGGTAATATAATCTACTTTATGTTGTAAACTGGTGTCATTTACAGTCATAGGTACATAATAGGCCCTTTCGCCTCAATACCTGGGGGGGATTTAGTGAAGTAAAATATAGGATAATAGATAGGGGGAGATGTATGGGCACGTTGAAAAAGATTATTAACAACATTTCAAAGGTAATCATAGGCAAAGATGAATCGATTGAGTTGGCTGCAATAGCTCTAATAGCGAAAGGGCATATTTTATTAGAAGATGTACCGGGGACAGGAAAAACAACACTTGCGAAAACTTTGGCTAAAAGCGTGGACGCAAAATTTCAAAGAATACAATTTACAGCGGATACTTTGCCCGGAGATGTTATTGGTCTTGAATATTTTAATGTGAAGGAATCGGATTTTAAAACGAGGTTAGGTCCTATTTTTGCAAATATAGTATTAGTGGATGAAATTAATCGGGCTGTACCGAGAACGCAATCTTCATTATTGGAAGTTATGGAAGAGCGTACTGTTACGATTGCGAAACAGACGCATTCATTACCAGAACCTTTTTTAGTAATTGCAACGCAAAATCCTCTTGAATCTGCTGGTACATTTCCTTTACCTGATGCTCAATTAGACCGATTTTTACTTACGATTCGCCAAGGTTATCCTACGAGAGAAGCTGAAAAGGAAATGATGAATCGGTTTCAAATGAATGATCCGTTAGAAACATTACACTCTATTATTTCAAGTGAAGAAATTATTATGATGCAAAAGCGTGCAAGAGAAGTGTTAGTAGGAAATGATGTGCAAGATTATCTTCTTGAAATTATTGAGGCAACGCGTAAGCATGAGCTAATTGAAATTGGTGTAAGTCCGCGGGGGACGTTGGCTTTTATGAGAGCGATTCAAGCACGGGCTATATTAAATGAAAGAGATTACTGTACGCCAGATGATATAAAGATACTTGCTGCATCTATATGCGCTCATCGTTTAACGTTGACAATTGAAGGGGAGATGAAAACAACAAAAGAACAAATCATGAAAGAAATTCTTCATACGATTAATGTGCCGGTGGAGAATGTACGATGAATCAACAACTTGTGTATACACCTTTAGCGGAGCCTTTCGTAATAGGAGTTATGTCAGTTGTAGCCGTTATTTTAAGTGTATTTTCAAGTAATCTACTCATATTATCTCTCGTATTTTTATATGTAATTTTAATAGGTGCAATGCATGTTTATATACGTAAAGTATCTCGTGTTAACTGGGAATACGATCAAGGAAATTCGAATGTTTTTATCGGTGAAACGAACAGGTGCAAAATAAAAATTTCAAACAAATCAATTTTCCCTATTTTTAATGTTGTATTCCGATTTAAATGTGAAAATAAGATAACTTGGAATCATGATGAAATAAATAAAAATAATAGTACAGGTTCAAATTATTATATGAATTTTAATGTAAAAGGAAGAGAGTCAGTTTCATTTGATTTACAAGCTGTAGCGTTAAAAAGAGGCATTGCGAAATGGGAAGAGGTTGAAATTGTTATTACTGATCTCTTTGGATTTATAACGAACCATATCACATATAAACAAGTTGATACGCCCTCCTATTTAGTCTTACCAGCAGTTCCGAAAATACAAGTTCCTGAATTACAAGAATGGTCACGAGGATTTCGAAAAGCGATGTCATCACCCTTATATGATGAAACGAAAGTAATGGGAGTAAAGTCTTATGAAAATGAAGATTTTCGTTCCATCCACTGGAGTGCAACAGCGAAAACAGGGACGATAACTGCGAAAAAGTACGAGCGAACGCAATCAGATAAATACGCGATTTACCTCAACTTGCAAAATAAAAGCGGTATTTCTTTGCGAAATGATACAGAGGAACTAATTGAATTAACAGCAGGCATATGCAAACAACTTCTTATGCAAAACTGTTCATTTGAAGTATGGATCAATAGTGTAAAAGATAACGGGTTATTGCATATAAAAAATGGTGATAATCGGAAACATTTGCAAAATGTATTAAAAGTACTTGCCTCAATATCGGATCAAGATACACCTATAACTTCTTCTTATTTTTACACAGCTGGATTTCGGCGAAAAGAACTGGATGCGGTTCCTGTAATTATTGGTACTTCACCAAAGAAATACAGTAGAACGAATAAATGGATTGTAATGAAAGAATAAGAAGGAGCTTATGTCATGGTGAATAAAGCGCGGCATATGAAAGTGAAGTTGTGGAGTGTAAGAGCTTTAATCATACTTTTCTTCGCGACTAGTGCAATAACGTTTTCACAAGGTGTTTTGTATGTGCAAGACATAGTAAAAGAACGTTTTTTTAGTGAAAAGAAATCTGAAAAAAATTATAAGGAAACTATAAACTACGGTGATACTGAAGAGTATGGAACACCTATAGAAGAGAAAAAAGTAGGAGATAATGGGGAGAGAACGACAACGGGTAAAAAATTTAAAGGTTTTAAAAAGGAAAGTTCATGGGGACACATATTTTCTGTTCTTTCAAATTCATGGATTAGTATAGTTTTTTATGTAATGATTGCAGGGATAATTATATATTTTCTTTATAAATCCGTTAGGAAAAAGGTAACGGAATCCGAAATAGAACAGGATAAACAATCGATAAAAAATGAAAATACGGACAGAATCGAAAAGAATAAGAAAGTGAAGCATCAGTTAGAACAGCCGTTACCACCAAATACGATAAGAAAAACGTTAGTTGAATGGGAAAGAACTTTACCATTTCATGAACAGAGAAGGTCTTATGAAACGATTCAACAGTGGTTAAAAAGAATTTGTAGAACAAGGGATATTATCCCGTTATATGAGTCTGTTCGTTATGGGGAAAAGACGTATACGGATTTAGAGGTGGAAGAAATAATGAAGTGGGTAGAGGGAGATGGGAAGGTGGATATGTAAATATCCACCTTTACTTTTTGTAGAGAAATTTGATTATCATGAATCATTTCCCTATATGAAACCGTCTTCAAATAAGAAAACGAAATTAACTATAAATTAACTTTATTTACTTATACTTCATTACATGTTAACCTATACTTAATTTTTATAAATTATAATTAATTTTTAAGTTTTTTAAGGGTGTGAAAATGTAATGAAATCAGTATTAAAAAGCATACTTATTTCCTTTGTTTTTTCTGCAGTAGGTATGTGTTGGTTGCTGTTCTTATTATTCAAAGGGGACGGAGACTGGTTATTGTCTTGGATAGGCGTATTAATGGCATATTTATCTTTATTCACTTTAATAGATTTATATTGTAAAACTACATACGACAAAAAAATAAATAAATGGCTTATAAAAACATCGGTGACTAGCTTTAGTTTTGCTGTGTTAGGAATTTCATTTTGTATCATACACGAGCTATTAACACCATGGAGTCTCAGTTTAATGGTGTGGTATTGGTTGGTAATGTTAGTGTTATTTTTAACGACTATACTATCATTAGTCAGTCTCGTATTTGTTAATCGTAAAAATCATAATTTCACCGGTGGATATAGAATACTTATACTTCTTAATCTACTTCTTACGTTAGGACCGGTATTATGGCCACTATTACTTTCTATTATCGGAAATGGTATGAACGCTAGTGCAGGATGGTAAAGGTGAATATAGATTAGTTGCTTAAATAAAAAAGAACGTGTTTGCATAAAAAATGAAAACACGTTCTTTTTTTATTCATTCTAATACGAACATAATGAATCATCTTAAAATAATTAAGGTAAGGTGAAATAAAAACGGGGGAAGTTAAGGGACTTTCTTTCTTTTTTTATGCCCTTTTTATTTTCATACATAATTCTTTCTCAGCAGATCGTATCAAACTTTGAACGTAAGTATTTCGTAAGGAATGGATAAGAAAAAAGAGAGTTTTATCATATAGGATAAAAGTATAGCTTGAATCAATACGATATGAATAGGGGAGAGAAAACCTTATGAAAAAATGTAATTCAATGAAGTTAGCGAGTTTGACAGTTTTATTAGCGGGTACTACTCTATTTACACCTGGTTTTACTGTGAAAGCAGAGTCTACTCAAAATATTTCTAATTCGTCACAAGAACCTAATCAAAAGAATCGGAATGGATGGAAACAAGTAATGCAGGAAACAATACAAATTGGGGCACCAGGGGTATTAGCTAAGACCTCTAATAAAGGGAAAGTTAATAGTTATACTGCTGGTGTGGCGGATTTAATTACAAAGAAACCGGTGAAATCGGATTTTCGCTTTCGGATTGGTAGTGTGACGAAAACTTTTACTGCTACGACTGTTCTTCAATTAGTAGGAGAAAATCGCGTACAACTTGACGATCCAATTGAAAAGTGGCTGCCGGGTCTCGTGCAAGGAAATGGGTATGATGGAAATCAAATTACGATACGTCAACTTTTAAACCATACAAGTGGTATAGCTGAATATTTAAAGTCAAAAGACGCTGACATTATGAATTCGAAAAAAACGTATACAGCGGAAGAAATAGTGAAAATAGGGCTTGCTCTACCTCCAGATTTTTCGCCAGGTAAAGGTTGGTCGTATTCAAACACAGGATACGTAATACTAGGAATGCTTATTGAAAAAATAACTGGTAATAGTTATGCGGAAGAAATTGAAAAGCGAATTATTGAACCTTTGGACTTGTCAAATACGTTTTTACCAGGTAATTCACCAGTCATCCCAGGAAAGAATCATGCTCGAGGGTATATGAAAATTGACGAAACAAGTGAATTGAAAGACATGACGTATTATAATCCGAGTTTAGCTAATTCAGCGGGAGATATGATTTCAGATGCGGACGATTTAAATAAGTTCTTTTCATCTTTGCTCGGTGGTAAGTTATTGAAAGAACGCGAGCTAAAAGAAATGCTTACTACAGTTCCTGTAGAAGGAAAAGGGGTTGGTGACGGATATGGTCTTGGAATCTATGAGACTAAACTTCCAAATGGTGTCTCAGTATGGGGTCACGGAGGATCGATTCCTGGGTTTATGACTTTTGCAGGCGGAGTAATGGGAGGCAAGCATACATTTGTTGTCAATGCTAATTCTTTAGGTCCGGTTGAAATTCTTACACAGTTTGATAAAATGATGCAAGTTGAATTTAATAAATAGATGAAGAAAAAGCGAATAGGTTTCTGCAACAGTTGTAAATAAAAGAGATGCTTTTTAAATTTCACAAATAAGGACAGTATTAACATTCATGATATGGTATTAAGTATATGTAGAACATAAATATGATACAAGTGTATTTCAAAGTGCAATTCAATCTTATAGTTTAGTATAAAAAGGATGTCAGTTGCATGACATCCTTTTTGTTGTGGGACAAAGAGGTGTTGTTTGTTTTGAAAATTGTTATTTTTGGGAGTATTCCATATAATTAGAGGTATAGGGGCTATACAGGGGAGTTATGAATGGAAAATAGTTTAGTTGATTAATTATTTTTTATCTTAATTAATATAGAATTGGAGTTGAATACAGTGGAACAAAAGTATTTCAGATGGAGTAACAAGCAATTACGAGAACATGTTGAAATAATAGACGGTACAAGAAGTCCTCATAAATTATTAAAGAACGCAACATACTTAAATTCCTATATACGTGAATGGATGCAAGCAAATATTTGGATTTATGATGACCGTATTATATATGTAGGGGAAAAGTTGCCAGAGCAACTATATGAATGTGAAGTCATTGATTGTGATGGAAAGTATGTCGTTCCTAGTTACATAGAACCGCATGCACATCCATATCAATTATATAATCCAGAGACGTTAGCGAATCATGCGATGCAATTTGGAACAACAACTTTTATTAATGATAATTTAACGCTATTTTTCACATTAAAGCGTGAAGAATCATTTCATTTATTAGATGAATTTAAAAAGCTTCCAGCTAGTATGTATTGGTGGTGCCGTTTTGATGGACAAACTGAATTGCAAAATGGGGAATCTTTATTTAATAGTGAAGAAATAATAGAGTGGCTACAGCATGAAGCAGTTCTTCAAGGAGGAGAGTTAACAGCATGGCCAAAATTATTACATGGCGATGATGAAATGCTAACTTGGGTGCAGGAAACAAAGCGATTACAGAAAAAAGTAGAAGGACATTTCCCAGGAGCATCTGAAGCAACGTTAGTAAAATTAAAACTGTTAGGTACAGACTGTGATCATGAAGCAATGACGGGTCAAGAAGCGTTAACTCGTCTTATGCAAGGTTACACTGTTTCTCTTAGAAACTCTTCCATCCGACCAGATTTAGAAGTTTTATTAAAAGAATTACTGGAATTAGGTGTGAAGCAATTTGATAGATTCTTTTTCACAACAGATGGTTCTCATCCGTCCTTTTATGAAAACGGAATGACGAATGTAATGATTACTACTGCTATAAAGCAAGGTGTTCCAGTAATAGATGCGTATCATATGGCAAGTTATAATATTGCTCGTTATTATAATATGGAGCATATACATGGTTCAATCGCGACAGGTAGAATTGCTAATATCAATATTTTAGAAAGTAAAGAAAACCCAGTACCAGCGAGCGTTATTGCAAAGGGGAAATGGGTGAAGCGTGACGGTGTAAATACGTATGAAGGATTACATATAGACTGGGGTAAATGTAAAGTAACTCCATTATCATTAGATTGGTCCATAGAAAAAGAGGATATGATTTTCTCTAATAAAACGGGTATACACTTATTAAATAACGTTATTACAAAACCATATATTAGTGAAATCAACATAGACTGTGATGAATTGTCCACAGATCATGATGAATGTTTCCTTATGATGATTGCTCGTAATGGCAGTTGGCGAGTAAATACAGTTGTGAAAGGTTTTGCGAAAGAACTAGGTGGGCTTGCTAGCTCTTATTCTGGTACGGGTGACATCATTCTTATTGGAAAGAGTAAAGGAGATATGCTTACAGCTTTTCATAGGATAAAAGAGCTTGGCGGGGGAATGGTAATAGCTGAAAAGAATGAAGTATTACACGAAATAGCATTGCCATTACTCGGGATTATGTCTAATTTAAAAATGAGTGAATTAATACAGGAAGAGAAACAGATGGTGAAATTACTACAAGAGCGTGGCTACGCGTATGATGATCCAGCATTTACAATTTTATTCTTTTCTGCGACGCACTTGCCATTTATACGGGTAACACCTATAGGGCTATATGACGTAAAAAGTGGAAAGATAATTGCTTCACCGGTAAATTTGATAAAGCAATATTAGACGGAAAGATCCTATAAAAGATATATTTTATAGGATCTTTCTCATTTCCAGCATAAGAATATTGTAAGCCTCAAATGATACAGTATATAAATCATTTGAGGTGATATGTAAATATGAAAAAAACATTATACATTTTAAGCGTATTTATGTTATGTGTATCAATACAACACGTTGTACATTCCAAATCAGATGCACCAAGGTTATCTTCGGATTGTCTTGAAGAAAGGAAAATTCGAGATGAAAAGTATGTGAAGAATATAATACAGGACATTAAATCCACATTTAATTTAAATATTGATGAGCATAGTTTTTGGGAAGTAAGTAAAAGAGATCTGGAGGCTGCCCATTTGATGTATGGTGGAAAGGAAAATGATTCTTATTATAATTCGCTAACTAAAATTTATGATAGTGGTGGATTTAGCGAGGAGCCTAGCTTATTTGTGAGAGCGCAAGAAGCATTTTTACTTTATAAAGAAAAAGATAATATTAATGTAATGAAACGCCTAAAACTAGACGTTGAAAAAGGGGAATGGCTCGTTATAAAAACGAAAAAGAAGAAAGGGAAAAAAGTGAAATTTAAGCCGTTACAATGTGAAAAAGATTATTTGAAAAAGAGAAATGAGTACCATAATCTAAAATGAAATAACGGGAATTTTGAAGGAGAAAAATTTCGTTAATACTTGTAATTTCGCCATAAAAAAACGTCATTTTAATGATTAAAAATGACGTTTTTTTATATTCTCAAAGCTTTTGCATCGCACTTTCAATCTTTTTCACCAAATCAGCAGACACGTTATGAAAATACCCTAAAACGACCTTTCTAATATCATCGGATATAACTTTCAAATCACTAGCTAAGTTTTCAGCAAGATGTTCTTTTTCTATCGGTTTTAACTTCGCATAAAATTCACCAGCCTGTGTAAAGTCATCTTGTTTCGGTATAGAAGTTCTCTCAAGTTTACCTTCAACGTACCTTCCGTCACCGCTCGTTATTTGATTAGCAGGTGTCCAATCTTGCTGTTGGTTAATTGCTAATTTACGAAATTCAGGACCAATTCTTCTTCTTTGAGAATCACTATAAATGTTTGCACGTCCCTGCAACATTTTATCATCTGATAATTCTGCGCCGTCTAGTAAATTAGAAGGGGAGAAAGCGACTTTTTCTACTTGTTCCATATAATTTTCAGGGTTTTTATTTAATACCATTTTGCCTACTGGTATAAGAGGATACACCTTTTCATCCCATACTTTTGTATCATCTAGAGGATCATAAGAAAGATGCGCTTCATCTTTCGGGTCCATGAGCTGGACATATAAACCATATTCCACTGGTTTACCGTTTACAATTGCATCATATAAATCTTTACCGCTATAATCTGGGTTTTCGGCAGCCAGTTTATTTGCTTCCTCGCTAGTAATGAATTGTACACCTTCAAATGGGTACCAATGATACTTTACATACTTTCGATTGCCTTCTGCATTTCTCCAAACATATGTATTTACACTATGTCCTGGGATGTGGCGAAGGCTTTTGGCCGTACCATTATCAGAGTACAAACGGACAACGAAATGTATGGATTCAGGTGCTCTAGCGACAAAGCTCCAAAATCTATTAGGGTCTATTAAGTTATTTTTAGGTGAAGGTGACAACGCTTGAATGGTTTCAGGGAAACGCATCGGATCGCGTACAGAAAAGACAGGAATGTGATTACATAATAGATCGAAAATACCTTCTTTAGTATAAAATTTTGTAGAAAAACCGCGTACATTTCTAGAAGTATCAGGTGTTCCTTTCGTGCTAACAGCTAATGAAAATCTCACCATAACGAGAACTTTCTCATTAGCATTTTGTAGGAAATTTAGTTTCGTATGTTCGGGCATTGGATAGATTGTTTGAAAATAACCGAACGCACCAAATCCTTTTACATGAACAGGTCTTTCTAAAATTTTTTCGTGAATAAATTGTTGTAACGCCTCGTGAAGCACACTATCTTGCTCTAGAACAGGTCCACGTGAACCAACTGTTTGAGAGTGAAGTATAGCTTGTTCATTACGTTCTCCATTATCATTAAAGTCTTTCCTTAGTAAAGATTGTCTCTGTTTATCATAGTGTTCATTCATCAATATAGCCTCCAAATCTTTTTCGTCCATTGTTACTAAATATGATTTTATTGCCTTGATTATGTATAACACGCAAAGCTCAAAATAGTAACAGACCGCTAGATGAGAAAAACGCGTATGTAGTGGACCTGTTGAAATAGAAGAAATTATGGAAAAATGAATATCGGGAAGAACATTACTATTAAAATTTCAATCTTAAAAATGAATTTATACATGACTTTATAGAAAATGAACATAAATAAAACAGGGAAAATAACTAGGAGGAATGTAACATGTCAGATTGGTTTCAATTAGATAAAGAGTATATGATGTCAACGTACTGTCGTACAAAGCTTGCGATAGAAAGAGGAGAAGGGTGTAAGCTGTATGATGTGGATGGTAAAGAGTATATAGATTTATTTTCTGGTGTCGGAGTAAATGTATTAGGATACAATCACCCGAAAATCGTACAAACAACAATGGATCAAGTTACGAAATCGTTGCATCTACCGTTTCATTTTTTAAATCCAGTTGCGATTGAATATGCAAAGAAATTAGTTGATTGCTCTTTAAAAAATGGAAAGGTCTTTTTTACAAACTCAGGTACAGAAGCGACAGAAACAACGTTGAAATTAATTGATAAATATAGAGCTATTATGCATGAAGAACGTGAAGGAATTGTAGTGTTGAAGAATAGTTTCCACGGGCGTACGTTGGGGGCACTTCATTTTACAAGACAAGAAAGTGTATATCAAAATTTCCCGAAAACATCGATCCCAGTATATGAAGTTGAGCGCGAGAATATAGAGCAATTAGAAGAGACAATAATTCATGAAAATCCAATTGCAATTCTGTTAGAACCTGTATTAGGAAGCGGGGGAATTTATCCATTATCGGGTGAATATTTACATGGTGTTCAAAACTTATGTGAGAAATATAATGTACTACTTATCGTTGATGAAGTGCAAAGTGGTATGGGGAGAACAGGGAAACTATTTGCCTATCAAAATTGCAATATTACACCAGATATTATTCAAATTGGTAAAGGAGCAGGAGGCGGGATACCACTTGGCGGAATTATTGTAGGTGAAAGGTTATGTGATGTATTTGCGCCAGGAGATCACGGCACAACATTTGCTCATTCATCAATGGGGACGGCTTTAGGATTAACTGTATTAAATACATTACTTGATGATGGGTTAATGCAAGAAGCTTATGAAACGTCACTATATTTGAATGAAAAACTGCAAGACATTCAGAAAGAAAATTCGTATTATATTCAGGAAGTGCGTCATGCGGGGATGATGTTTGGGATAAGTGTGAATGACACGAATGAAAATGTGAAGAAATTACAGATTGAGTTAATGAATAAAGGAATGTTAGTCGATGTAACACAAGGGAATATTATTCGATTACTTCCGCCGTATATAATTACAAAAGAAGAAATTGATGCATTTATTACTCAATTTATTTCTTGTATGGATAAAGTTGCTGCTGTAGTAAGTGCTTAAAAGTTAAAAGCTAAATTTTATATAAAGTGCACTCTAATTGTTAAAAATAGTTTTGCAATTGGGGTGCATTTTTTATAGTAGAATTTTGTGAAATACAGTCGTTATTAAATGATAATGAAAAAATAGAAAAAATTTTATTAGATTTGATACATTATATATTGATATTTAGTTGGTGAGGAAAAGAGAAAGTAAATGTGTAAAGATAGTAGATAAAACGAGTGGTACTAACAACTAATGATAGAACGTTTTAAAAATAATAGCATACGAATATATAAATAATAAGAATGAGGTGATATATTGGAAAATAATGATATTCAATTTACTTCTTTACAAATGAGAACGGATAAATATGGTTGGGCTAGTATTCAATATACAAATAAAAAGCAAGCCATCTTATATACTCGAAACGGAGGAGTAGAATGGGATGTTGTTAATCCTCTAAATTCAATTGTGTTATTTGCATATCCAATAAACGCTCGAAGCTCTTGGGCATATGGTTTAACAAAAACGAATGACGATTTATTGCCAGCTATATTTTATACAGTTAATAGAGGGGAAAGATGGAGTGAGTTTATTTTACCGGTTGAAGAAGAATGGGAGAAATCGACTGATGTTCAAGTACAATTGCATGCCACGAATATGGATCGTATATGGATTGTACTATCTAGAAAGCTTGCATCAAATAAATTTGAACATAATTTATACTATTTGAAAACGAAAGGGAAAGTATGGAAAGTAATAAAAAATATAAGTATTCGTGATAGTATTTCAGGGATAACATTTATAAATGATCTAATTGGGTTTATTTCATTACAAAAACAATATGAAACATCGGTGGTATTTAAAACAATAAATGGTGGGGAAAGTTGGCATCCTATAAAAGATATTCCAAGTCTTGAAGGAATGAACAATGGGACTACTATGGCTTATAAAGCAATCTATAAAAATAATTTGTTAGTAATACCAACTAAAATGAATGATGATGTATTTTTAATGAATTATTCATTTGATAAAGGGAATTCATGGCATATTTCAAATAAAACAATAAATACGAGTAAAGTGGCTGTTTCATTTTTTAGTTCCTATTATGGCTGGGTGATAAATAGTGAAAATGGAGGTGTATATCAAATAATAAAAAAAGGAGCAAAATGGATTAAAGTATCAAGTAATCCATTATTAAAAAATGTATTTTGTTTACATTTTTTTAATCGGCGTAAAGGTTGGGCGTGTAATAAAAAAGAAATATTTACTACAAAAGATCGCGGTATAACATGGAAAAAGGTAGTATATAAAATTAATAATATTAATAAATTTATTTAAAAGAGGGCTGTCCCAAAAGGTGCTTTTTATCCAAAAATAAATAGAAAGTAAAAGGAAGAAACGTTGATTTCATAACGTTTCTTCCTTTTTGATTTCATGTGATTTTACTTCTAAAGAGACTTATGAGACAGCCTCTTTTTTGTACTTTTTATGGTGAGAGTTGTAAGAAACAATGATAAGAGGAAGGAGGTAAGTTCAGAACTTATATTTTCAAAAATAGACGATTGTTTTTACACAGTATAATTCACTTTTGAATATGTTAATAAAGTAGCAAATTCATAGGAAATGGTAATACTTAATATTTTATCCCGCTTTAATGGGCAGTAAGACCCCCACCTCAAAATTCAGCGAAAGCAAAGAATTTAGGGGGAGCGGGCTGCCCATTAAAGTCCGATTGGCGAGGGTTAATAATCAGTGGGGGACGAAGAAAACCCCACTGATTAAAGTTTCACTTTATGTCACATGATGTGTAAAGGGGGCGTGTAATGAAATCGTTAACGGTTATTATTTTGTATAGTGAAAGAGAGCAGATATTAGAAGAGTCAATTCAATCTATATGGAAGCTAAATCCTCTTGAAATTATAATTTTAGTTCCTAACGATAGAAGTAATTTGTATGAAATAGCAAAAAAAAATAAATGCCATATTGTTTTGATAGATAAATATAGTACGTATTATGAGGGGTATGAAGCTTCTGTAAAGGAAGCAAAAGGAGATGTTTTGTTATTTGTAGATAGTAATTTTTCAATATCTACAAATGAGATGAAGAAATTTATTGAACCAGTTGTTACAAATCAGGCTGATGTAGCATTAAACAAAATAGATAAATTTATAGAAGTTGGTAAATGTCCAAATATGGATATTGTATGGAGAAAAATGTTAAATGAAATTTTAAGTCGACCAGATTTAAAAAGTAATTCAATACTTTCATTACCATATGCACTTACGAAGGAAGTAGTAGTAAATATCGGCTTTGATTATATGAAAAATATCGTTCTAGCTCATATGAATATAGTGAATCAAGGCTGGCGGATTAACGATCGATATGCAATAAAAACGTTATCTAGAGATGAGACATTACAAGAAGAAGGGTATTTAGTTAAAAAAGAATTGTTAGAAAATGAAAAAGAGAAAGTGGAAAAATATTTAATCGGTATTTCTAAATGGATAGAGAAAAAGGGAAGAAGAGTAGGGTTTACTGATGCAGGAAAAAGAAGAGATATTATTCAAAGATTAGGTGAAAGCAAGCAATATCCTTTTTATCATCGAGGCTGGGGAATGCATTCTTCAATTTATGACGGGAAGCAACTTTCTGTCATTATACCAGTGCAAAATGAAGAAGAAACTATAGAACAAGTAATACTTGAGACAAGAAAAATAGAACCGCTAGAAATAATTGTCGTTGTAAATGGTTCGACAGATCAAACGGCCAGTATCGCTAAAAGACTTGGTGCTACTATTATTGAATATAACGAACGACTTGGTCATAATGTTGGACGTGCTATTGGAGCGCTTGAAGCTACAGGAGATATTCTTTTATTTATTGATGGTGATTTTAGTGTTTCAGGAAGTAATTTGCATCATTTTACAAAAGCAGTTTCAGCTGGTGTAGACATAGCATTAAATGATTTGAATCCGATGTTACATCCTCCGTTTTATGTTGTAGACGTCGTAAAGTATATGCTTAATTTAGCATATGCTCGTCCAGAATTAAGTAATGGCTCATTAGTAGCCATTCCACATGCTATGAGTAGATCATGCTTAGATGCAATAGGCTGGGAAAGTTTACTATGCCCTAGTCTTGCACAAGTAAAAGCTATATTACAAGGGTATAGAGTAGAATGTGTGCATTACGTTGATGTTGTAAAACCGAATAGAATTCGTTTAATGGAGAATGTAAGTCACAATGGACATCCTCCGGCAGTATTAAGAATAATTGGTGATCACGTTGAAGCTCT
Source organism: Bacillus cereus group sp. MYBK101-2 (assembly GCF_051918845.1). Classification (NCBI taxonomy): domain Bacteria; kingdom Bacillati; phylum Bacillota; class Bacilli; order Caryophanales; family Bacillaceae; genus Bacillus; species Bacillus cereus group sp. MYBK101-2. Next base: position 221,415 of record NZ_JBQAIE010000006.1, read on the forward strand.
CTCTTACTTAATAAAACATCTTAAAATGGATGGAAAGGGTGATTAAACTGTTAGACCAGTACAAAAAAATTAACATTTCATATGAAGAATTATGGCAATTAGATTTTCAAACTACGGAACCATTTATACTCAAGGTTGATTGGGATAAAGTAACGTATGAATTTTTAATTCGTATTAAGCCTAATGCTTCCAACACTATTGTTTTTGGATCTGGAGCAGGTGGATTTCAAGAACAGCCAATTGGTCCGCCTATTTTTCATCGACATTCATGGATGGATGAATTTGAAGATACTGTTATATATTATAATGATCCTACATTATATCTCGGAAAATTATCTTTAGGTTGGGGACAGGGGGAGTTAGATAGATTTTACTTGCAAGATATAGCAAATATTTTAGAAATAGTATTTACAAAGTTAAAAATTGATTCGAAAAATGTGTTGTTTTATGGCAGTTCCGGGGGAGGGTTTATGTCTTTAATTTTAGCTGGATTCGTTAAGGGCTCCACAGCTTTCATTAATAATCCTCAAACAAATTTATTAAAATGGATACCTGTACCAATAAATCTAGTTTTCGATTTGTCTTATCCAGGTTTATCAAGAGAAGAAGTTGAGGAGAAATTTGGGGAAAGAATTAATGTTGTGAAATTTTTTAATCACATTAAATATGTACCGAATATTTATTTTTTGCAAAATTTCGCATGTGAATTTGATGTGCAAAATCATTTACTACCATTCATTTCTGAGTTAGAACAACTGGATAAAGATACGGAAATAAATCAAATTGTAATAGATTTATATTTCGATAAAAAAGCAGGGCATGCAGCTGTAGGAAAGTATGAAACAATTGAATATATAAAAAAAGTAAGGCCTAATCCGACTATGAAAGAAGAACAAGAAGAAGTGGATTTGTCAGTCGTTATAGTTTTAGGAGAAGAAAAATCGAAATTGAATCAAATTTTAAGCAAAGTGCAGCATATAAAACCACTAGAAATTATAATTGTAGCTGATGATAGAATGAGTGCAATACAAGCTATACCTACATTTGTTGAGAGTAATGTTGTTGTTATTGAAGAGAAAAATAAATGGAAAGCACCGGTTCATGGGGCGAAAATTGCCAGTGGAGATATAGTTTTATTTTTAGATGGAGAAGATATTATCTTTTCGGTAGAATTAGAACGATTTATAGAACCACTACTAAAAAAGGAACAGGATGTAATTTTGAATAACATAGACTCTGTCTGTTTTGAAAAGATGAGTGTAGAATGGCCAAGTATTGCTATGGTGTATAGAAAAATAGTAAACGATGTATTGGGGCGTATGGATTTAAAATATGATTCGATGTTATCTATGCCATATGCTATTACTAAAAAAGCAATTGAAGACATTGGATATGACACTTTGCAAAATCCCGTTCTATCTCAAATAACTCTTATTGAGAAAGGGTGGCGACTACATTCCTCATCAGCTATAACTAAAACCTCTTTAAATGATATACCCGCAAACAAAACCTCTTTCTATAAAAATGAATTAACTAAATTAGAAGTATGTGAAATTAAAGAGAATATAAAAGCATTGGAACGTTGGTTACACCGAAAAGATGACAGAGGTAACTATACAGATGGAGGAAGAAAAAGAGAAATTATAGAGCAATTAAAAAAACAAAAAAAATATTCGCGTTTCTATAAAGGTTGGGGGATGAACTCATCAATTTATAATGGAAAGCAGTTATCAATTATTATACCAGCACAAAATGAAGAATCAACGATTAAAGAAGTTATTCTTGAGGCAAGAAAAGTTGAACCGAAAGAAATAATTGTTGTCATTAATGGGTCAACAGATCAGACAGAAGTAATCGCTAAGCAATTAGGGGCAACAGTAATTGTTTATCAAGAAAGATTAGGGCATGATGTAGGACGGGCAATTGGTGCACAAGAAGCCACAGGGGATATACTTCTCTTTATTGATGCTGATTTTGCTATTCCAGCAAAAGACCTTCATCCGTTAACGCAGGCTGTTGCGGATGGTGTTGATATGGTTTTAAATGATTTAAATTTAAATCTTAGATTTCCTCTATATATTGTAAGTTTATATAAATATATGTTGAATATTGCTTGTAACCGTAAAGATTTAGGTGTGGGATCCACAATTGCTGTTCCCCACGCTATTAGTAGAAAATGTTTAGAGGGAATCGGGTGGGACACTCTTCACACAGCATGTGTTGCGCAAGTAAAGGCAATATTAGAAGGATATAAAGTCGAATGTGTCCATTTTGTAGATGTAATGAAACCAAATCGTATTCGTCCAAATGAGCACTTTGCAACAGTAGGACATCCACCAGCTGTATTGAGAATTACCGGCGATCATGTAGAAGGGCTTTCTTATTTACTAAAGAATAGGGATTTTAAAGATTTATTTTAATTTGGAAGATACTTTACTAATAAGCGTAGAATAGCAACGGATAGAGTATAAGTTGAGTATTGGAATGAAACAAAATTTTAAAAAAGTTACTCTTTTGGTTCAGGTATAAGTGAAAACTTCTTCAAATACATGAAGAGGTTTTTACTTTTTTTATATTTCAGTAAAAGATGACTTGAGTTTCTTAGTTGCTTTAGGTAGTTTAATCAAACGTTAATTTCCTATTAAAGGAATAGTAAAATAACATTTAATTTATAAAATTTAGTACGAGAGTCGTGTCCGAATTTAATTAATTGCATATATTGTTAAAAGAAAGGAGGGAGAGTTATGGCATGTATTACGAATAATGTTTGTTTAGATGTATGTCTTAAAATTACAATTACCCCTGGTAGTGGAATTGATGCAGAAGTAGATTGTGGGGACACATGTGGGACAAGTCCTACAATTGTAATTAATCCTAGTGGATCCATTGTTATTACTTTACCATTAGTTGCATGTTTCTCAATTGCACTAAATGATGATTTAAGTGTTGAATCTTCATTAACAAGCCTCTCTTTTCAAACTTCTTAAGAAATGAAAAGCCTACCTTCTACTTTTCTTTTGAGTTGATGTAAAAATAAAAAAGATGGTTACAAACCATCTTTTTTATTCTGTCATATATTAAAAATGAGATAACATATTACTTAGTAGGCAGGATGTAGAATTAAAAGTATTCTTTTTGTTCGATCAGGTAAGAAATTGCTTCTATATGATCACCAATGATTTGTTGTGTTGCTAATGAAAGGCAACCTTCCTTAGAGAAGTGTTTTTCAGGTCGAACACGATTCAATTTATCAACGTCGACAGAATGGACATTTTGTACATGAAAGCCTGCTAAAATTGTTTTCACTTGACTTAAAGTTGGTGAAAGAAGGGAATCAAATCCAATTGTATCAATGCATTTTCGACTAAAAGCATGAGGGACAGCAGTTGTGGATCCCATACCTAAATCTTTTCGATTACATGCTAAATTAACAGCATACTTACATGCGGTGACGATAGTATAAGGAAGGCGATACATGTAGTAGTGCTCTAGTTTATTTAAAGCTAAATCGGCTCCGTTTTGAATAGATTGTACAAATGGTAATAAATCAGAACTAGGAATTAAGAAATCACCATCGATAAATAATAATATATCACCTTTTGCAAAATATGCACCAACGGCACGTCCGGTATCAATGCCGAGTGCTTCTTCGTAACTTATAACTGTTGCACCGCAACCCTTCGCCAATTCTTCTGTTTTATCTGTTGATCCATTAACAATAACGATAATTTCAAAAGGTTTTAATTTTTGCACCTCAAAAATGATAGATTCTATCGTTTTTTCTTCATTTTGAACAGGGATAATGATGGATAATTGTTTATTTCCATAAGTATTCGAATAAAACTCTTTACCTGTAATTATTTTGGGTATAGCTCTTTGTTCGCCGTTTTGAAGTTCCAAAATAATATCCCGTCTTCGATTATTATCGGTATAGTTTCCTCGTGGATTTTGCTCTATATTGATCCAATTTGCAATAGCTTCAAGATGATAATGAATGAGTTGAGTTGAAGGAAAAGAGGGAACTTGAGGGATAGAAATGTTGAATTGATCGCAAATCCGAAATTTATGTTCAATAATTTTCATTTGAGCCAATATTGGATTTGATAAACTATTTGGAGTAATTACGTCAAGCACTTCTTTTGTCATTGCATAGGGAGGAAATAATAAGGAGTTAACATGTAAATCTGGGCGATGAAAAAAATGATTCGTAACTTGTTGCCAAATCATTGCTATATTTGGCTGTTGTTTTTGATAAAAAAAATCGTCTAAATTATTTAATACGACGTCAGTAGATCCATTTTGTAATGGTTGAAGAAATTGTATAAGTAAGGGGGGAGAAACCATGTAATTTTCATCTAAAAATAAGAGATACTGCCCCTTTGCTTTTTTTGCACCAATTACATAAAGATTAGTAGAATCTATCGGTTCTTTTAGTGTAATGATTTCAAAATTGTAGGGATCTGCACTCTCAATTGAATCCTGGATATCTCCGTTAATAGTAAGGATAATTTCTAAAGGTTGTAGTTGTTCACATGCTTCCAAAATTCTAGGTAAATTTTTTATTTTATGTCGTATAGGGATAATAATAGAAATTGAATTTTTACACATAAGCAGTCTCCTTTTTAATCAGAGGTAGTTGTTAATAAGATTAGATAAAATAGGAGATAAATTTTCTTCTTGTTATAAACATAACAATCATTTATTTTTATCAGACTCACAATTTTCATTACTTGAATTAGAACTTTTATTTATTCCAGAAGCGAGTAAATTATTGAGAACGCTAAGGTCTAATTGCATAGGGATTGAGTTTTCGGATGTAGTTTTCTCATTTTCTTTTTTTGTAGTTAATATAGTCTTTATATTTTTAATTTCTTTATATTGTTTTAAGGTAATGAAAAATCCAGAAATAATTAAGAGAAAAGAAACAGTAGCAAATAAAAGTATTATTTCCAACATAAAATAGCCTCCTTTAAACCTATAATAATATTATAGTTGAATGTCATAAGACAAAATTCGAGCTAATGAGTTCACTTTTTAAATATATGCAAATCTTTAGTAAAAGTTACTGATTTCTAGGTTAAAGGAAGCAATTATAGAAACGCTATAAATATAAATAAATTAAAGTTTTATTTGTAGTGTAAAGGTATGTATTATATAAGCTAAACGTCATTTTATAACAAGTTCAATAGGGTGTAAATTTATATAAAAAGAGCATTTAATTGGACAAATAATTAATTATATGAAATAATAATAACAGAAAAGGAGACGTTGTTTTTCCTTAAGTGCTTCGAATTAATTTTATTCAATAAGAGAAGGTGTGCTTAAAGAAGTTAAATTAAATAAGGAGCTGTTTTATTATATGCAACAAAATAATGATTTAAATTTTGAACCTCAAGACGTTAATATTGTTAATCCTAAACAAGCCAGGAAAGCAGTAGTTGCTACTGGTATTGGGAACGCAATGGAGTGGTTTGACTTCGGATTATACGCGTATTTAGCGGTAATTTTAAGTCAATTATTCTTCTCAGGTGTTGATAATAGTGGCTTGCAACTTGTACTTACATTCGGTACATTTGCAGCGGCCTTCCTCGTTCGACCAATCGGAGGTGTATTCTTTGGTAGAATAGGAGATAAGTACGGCCGAAAAATTGTGTTAAGTACTACTATTATTTTAATGGCACTTTCTACATTATTCATCGCATTACTACCAACCTATGAACAAATTGGTGTATGGGCACCAATACTACTTTTAGTTGCCCGAATGATTCAAGGCTTCTCTACAGGCGGCGAATATTCAGGAGCAATGGTTTATATCGCAGAATCTTCTCCAGATAAAAAGCGTGGTATACTCGGTAGTGGTCTTGAAATTGGAACACTCTCAGGTTACATTGCTGCATCGGTAATTGTTACCATTTTGACGTTATTGTTAACAGATGAACAAATGCTCAGCTGGGGCTGGCGTATTCCTTTCTTAATTGCTGCACCAATTGGTTTGGTCGGTTTATACTTACGCCGTCATTTAGATGAATCTCCCATCTTTGAAGAGATGGAAAAAGCACAAGAGGAATCTGAAGACAATGAACAATTTTCATTCATGGATATTATTAAGTATCACAAAAAAGACTTCTTATTAAGCACAGTAATTGTCGCCTTCTTTAATATTACAAATTATATGATTCTTTCGTATATTCCTTCTTATCTAACTCAAGTACTTAAAGTCGAAGAAACAACAGGCTTACTAATTATTTCTATTACGATGGCACTTATGATTCCACTAGCACTATATTTCGGTAAATTAAGTGATAAAATTGGTAATAAACGCGTCGTGCAAATTGGTTTACTTGGTTTAACTGTATTTGCAATTCCAGCATTTTTACTAATAGGTAACGGGCATATTGCAGCTATATTTGCAGGTATTTTCGTATTAGGTTTCTTCCTAAGTGTATATGAAGGAACATTACCTTCATTATTACCATCACTCTTTTTCACTGATGTACGTTATCGAGCACTTTCAATCTCATTTAATATTTCTGTATCGATATTTGGTGGTACAACACCACTTGTATGTTCATACTTAGTTCATGCAACCGGTAACCCGCTTGCACCGGCATTTTATTTAACAGGTGTAAGTATTATTGGATTAGTTGTATTTAGTGTACTATTCGTTACAACATCAGGACGTGCGCTAAAAGGTTCATATCCTACAGTAGAAACGAAGAAAGAAGCACACCAAATCGCTAAAGAAGACCCTGAAGAAACACTTTGGTGGCATGAAGAGTCATTAGAGATTGAAGCAGGAAAAAACGCCTCAATTTAAAAAGTAACGTAGAAGTATAAAAAGACTCCTATGAAAATAGGAGTCTTTTTGTTTTGTTATTTCTTCCTTTTCTTTAAACTCTTCTGATACATATAAAGCTTATGAATCTCTTCCTTAAATTCATACAAAAGTACGGTGTTTTCCTCATTAGAATAACGCACTGTATTATAAGCATTTATAATAATATGACTCTCAATATTTACATTTTCTTCACTATTTATTCTTCCTAACCATGCTTCAACAGTTTCTCCTCGTTTTCTATTTAAAGGAGGAATTAACTTACTTTCAAGTTTGAAAATTTCTTTTCGAATTTCGTTATGTGGCGGTTTGTTTCGTTTCAAACGTTTTTGGCGCATTCCTTCTTTATCAGTAATGATAGTAGATTCGAAGACAGGCATATTTGGTAAACTGAATTGTTTTCGTTTTTTTACTATTTTCCAAACGACGTAAATAGCGATAGCTGCACAGGCTATTATGGTTATGCTATTTATAAGGATTGGATCAAAATCAGGAGGTGTTTTCCCATCTGTAATTTGTGGTTTTAAGAGATGCCCTTTACTTGCCCAAACTCCTTCAGTATCTTTCAATTCAGCTGCTATGAGAAATGGATTTATAATATAACCGACTCCTAATGCGACTACTTCTGTGATAAAACTAAAAATGACTCGAATAAAAGGAAACACTTGAACAATTAATATACTCATTACACCAATCGTAATGATAGAAGTGAAACGTAATAACTGTTGATTCCGATTTGCCCCGGTTAACCAAAATGTAATCATAATGTGTATAACTAATAGTAACAGTTTCTCGAGCGTTGGAAAGGGAGCATAAAATATAGCCGAAACACCAAACCAAACAATGCCGCCTAACGATTTTTGAACTGGATATCCAGGCCCGACTACATGCACGATAAAGAAGAAAAGTGGTAACATAATTGTGCCAAATAAAGAGAAAGGAAGAAAGATAGAACAACCGATTATTTGAGTCATTAACAGTATGACAAATCCTATCGTTCTTTGCTTCATGAATTTATGAATTAAAAATACTCCAAAATAGCCTGTTACTAAAAATAAAGCAACAGCAACAAGTTCGTCCCTTTCTGTTAATAACGAAAGGAGGAGCAGCAGAATAAAGTCATTAACGTGATAGAGCCAAGTTTTCAAGCTTTTCCACCATCCCTTCGTTATTTATGAGAAACGTAGGTTGCGATAGAAGGGAGAGGTCATTCTTCTGCAAGCCAATGTAAATCATTGTAGACGATCGCTCTCCTTTTCTATTTGTATAATGGAGAAATCCTTGTTTCGGAATTAATGTGCTATCGTCTGAAATACGTGCCAATTCCTCTAAAGCTTTTGCGTAATGTGTTTGTCCTTCATTTAATGGTAAGTGCAGAGGACCACCTTCAGCTAATACACTAATAAATAGTTCAAACGGAATTTGATGCTTCGTTGCGTATTGACAAATGTATGTTGCAAATGAAATGAGATCTTCTATATTATCTTTCCAACCAAACCCGCGATTAGCAGCTAATGAAAGACAAATTGTCCAACTATAATTTTTAACAGGTTCATATTGCTTTGCCTGTAATTCCTGCATTTTAGCGGATGCTTTCCAATGAATGGAGCGGAAAGATTCACGTTCGTACCGTTTCACACCGATAATAGATGTTTCATCATTGTAAAAAGAAAAATTCGTTCGATAAGATCCATTTAAAAGTTGCTGTAGTTCTTGCAAACCTGCTACGTCTTTAGGCGAAGGGTACACAATAATTTCAGTCCGTAATTTATCAAAAATGGGTAAATGTACAGTTAAAAGATGAAAAGGATCTTTTAAGACACATTCAAACTGTTCAATTTGGTATACACCACGCTGTGTTGCGGTTAATGTTAAATCCCATTTTTGCGCTGAATATGCAGGTTGTGAAAACGGGAAAGAGAATAACGTTTTCGATATTCGATCAATTCCTTGATCTTTATGCGGCAGTAGGGACGGGTCTAAATGAAAATAACAAACACCATTAACGAGAGGTATATTTGCTCCGTTTTTTAAATGAATAAAAAACTTTCCAGATTCATTAGGGAATAACCGAGTTGTTTGTTTCTCATTTATCACTTGAAATTTTTTCTCTATGTAAGCGACATATTTATAAATGAAAATCGCAAATAAATAGTAGAAGAAAAAGAAAAACATAATGATTCGTTGTGGCATAAAAAACGTAAATAGTATAGCGCCTGGAACAGATAGTTGAATAATATGAAGTTGGAAAAATAAAGGTACAGTTACAACACGCTGTCCATTCATGCCTGCTCAATCTCCACTGGTACATCCACTTCTTTTAAAATCTTTTGCATCATTTCATTTTTTGTCGTACGTAATGCGCCTTCCATTGATAAGACGATACGGTGATTCCAAACAGAAGGAACTAACAATTGTATATCTTCTGGTGTGCAATATTCTCTCCTGCGTAAAAAGGCTAGGGCTTGAACTGCACGCACTAAAGCAAGTGTGGCACGCGGACTTACACCGTTAGCGATATAATCATGATTTCTTGTAGCGTGAGCAAGTTTAATAATGTAATGTTCTAACGGTTCTGATACGAAAATTTCTTTTACTCGTTTCTGTGCTTTTAAAATCTCTTCTAAAGAAATAACAGAAGTGACACTTTCTAGTGGTACATCGCTACGAAAACGTCGCATCATTTGTAGTTCATCCTCTGGAGACGGATAGCCAATTGAAATTGTCATTAAAAAACGATCAAGCTGTGCATCTGGTAGAGGAAACGTTCCTTGTGATTCAATTGGATTTTGCGTCGCAATAACAAAGAACGGTTTCGGAAGAGGAGTAGATTGCTTTTCAAGCGTTACTTGTCGTTCTTCCATCGCTTCTAATAAACTAGACTGTGTTCTCGGCATTGCACGGTTAATTTCATCTGCCAGTAAAATGTTTGCCACGACTGGTCCGAGTCTTAACTCAAATTCGCTCGTTTTCGGATTGAAATATTCAATACCTGTCACATCACTCGGAAGTACATCCGGTGTAAATTGAATGCGAGAAAAATTACCACTAATACTTTTTGAAAGTGTTTTCGCAAGTAACGTTTTCCCTGTACCAGGCACATCCTCAAGAAGCACATGTCCATCAGCAAGCAAGGAAACGATTAATAGATCGATAACATTTTCTTTACCTACAAAAACTGATCCTATATTTTCCTTCAATTTATTTATCATATATATCATTCCTTTCAAAATATAAACGGATATTTCTATATTTTAACAAATTATTCAGAAAATTTATATGGTTTTTCAATTCAAAGAAACAAATATTCAATTATTAAATTATACTCTTGCATATTTTGGAATACGAATATATAATATCGGTATACGATGTATCGCGAGACGATATATCATGAAGCGATGTATCGGAGGTGGTTATATTGAATACGAAAGCGAGAAAATATATTCCGTTAACTGAGGCGACATATTACATACTGTTATCACTAGTGAAACCAATGCACGGATATGGAATTATGCAAATGGTAGAAGAGATGACAAATAGAGAAGTAAAGCTCGGTCCTGGAACTTTATACGGGAATACGACGAAGTTATTAAAAGAGAAATTAATTGTTGAAGTTGCCTCAACAGATAGAAAGAAGTGTTATGAGTTAACGCCACTTGGTAAAGAAGTGTTAGAGCTAGAGTATAGTAGGTTGCAACGATCTGTAAGGAATGGGAATAGTATATTAGGAGAGTGAATGGAAGATGGAGACAAAAAGGGTATTCAAATTTTTCGCGGGATGGAGTTTAGAAAAAGAAGAAGCTTTTTTACGGAAAATGCACCAACAAGGCTGGGCATTACAAAAATATAATATAATGTATACGTTTAAGAAAACCGAGCCGAAAGATGTAATTTATAAAGCTGATTTTAGATTGGTTTATAGAGATTCAAAAGAAAAACAACAAGAGTATTTCGAAATATACGAAATGTCTGGTTGGAAACGCGTAACGAGTTTTACAGGATGGAATTATTTTTGTAAAGAAGTAAAAGAGGGCAATGAGTTACCTGATATATATTCAGACAAGGAAACGAGGGTACAAAAATTTACTGAGTTGTTACAAGTCATTGCAATTATGTTTGCAACATTAATTCCAGCGCTTTACTTATGTTTTCTTGGAGTATCAGAATCTGGCTTATATAAAGGTATGGTAGGATTTTTTGTTTGTTTATATTTATATATATTTATTAATTTATTTTGGAAAATTAAAAAGCTAAAAAAAGAAATTTTGTAACAAAGAGTAGGTTTATAAAGTAGTTGTGTTGTGATGGTAATCAACTACTTTAATTTCCATATTCCTTTATTTTGTTCGCTCTTTTTTACATAATAATAACTGTATATTTAAGTTGTAAAACAGTGAGAGAAGTAAAGATATCGACAGAGTTATAAATAGAGTTTCTATCTAAAGGAGGAAAATCCCCTACAAAAAATCGGTAGGGGCTAATAAAAATGTTTAAGAAAAAGACTGATTTTGCGCAGGTTTAATAAATTGTTCAGGATTTTCAACAAGTCCGCATACAGCACATTGGACACGGTAAGTAGGTCCTTGATAGGCCATATGAAAAGCATTCATCGTTTCATTTGTGTATTCTTTTTCTACTTGACCAGTTTGTGGATTTAATTTGACTGGTTTTACTTGTTGCTCAAGAATATTAAATCGAGTGCGGTTCGTTTTACAACTTGGACATAGCATTGGTTCCATATGTATACACCTCCATTTGTAGCATTTCTTAAACTCATTAATTTTATGCAAGCAAAAAACTTTCTCAATATAAATAGGTGTTTAATGTATTTAAAATTCAGAAAAAATAAAATATAATAAGAGTACGAACTGGTTATGTCCAAACCAAATCTCCTGTTTTATGCCAATAAGCTGGGAGGCCGAGAAATCGGCCTCATTTTTTTGTGCTCGTTACTATAGGAAACAAGGTTTTTATAAGGCTTTTGTCGAAATTTTAGGGATGGATATAAAGGGGGATTAATAATGGATTTGAAGATGAAGTACATCATTTTATACGTAGAAAAGTTTGAGGAATGTTTAAAATTCTATAAAGATATTTTACAGTTACCTATAAAAGCAGAGCACGGTACATATATTGAATTTAATACTGGTTCTACAATTTTAGCGATGAATACGCGGCAAGACGTGAAAGAATTAACGGGACTATCACTTACAGAAGGCAAGTTACAATCTTCCCATTTTGAATTAGGATTCGTTGTTGAAAATGTACAAGAAACGATTGAGCAATTTAGAGAACAAGGTATTACGGTTTTAGTTGAACCAATTGTAAAGCCGTGGGGACAAACAATTGCATACATTGCCGATCCTGATGGAAATTATATTGAAATTTGCAGTTCATTAGAATAAAAGGAGAAAAAGTGATGGGGTTTCCGAAACTAGAAACAGAACGTTTACAATTAAGAGAATTAACGCTGTTAGATGCAGAAACGATGTTCCGTTATTTTTCAAAAGAATCGGTTATACGTTATTTCGGAATGGATTCTTTCGAAAATATTGAGCAAGCGAAAACGACGATTCAAACGTTTAAAAATCGTTATGAAGAGGGAAGTGTATTTCGCTGGGGAATAGAGAAAAAGGGGACGGGCCAATTAATCGGAACGTGCGGTTTTCATTTAATTAACCATCATCATAAGCGAGCTGAAATTGGTTATGAATTGGATGATACATATTGGGGACAAGGATACGCCTCGGAAGCGTTACAGGCGATTTTAACTTACGGATTTGAAATGCTGCAACTTATAAGAATTGCTGCTGTTGTATATGTAGAAAATAAAGCTTCTCAAAAATTATTAAGTAAAGCAGGATTTCAAGAAGAAGGATTACTTCGAAAACATATGATTCAAAATGGAGTTGCGCATGATACCATTTTATATTCTTTATTAAAAGAAGAGTGGAAGAAGTAATGAGTACAAACGAACTTATAACTATTATGAAGAAGCATAGGGAAAATAAATTTATTTTAGGTATAGATGGTTTAAGTCGTTCGGGAAAAACAACATTCGTTGCAAATTTAAAGGAAAATATGAAACAGGAAAGCATTCCGTTTCATATTTTTCATATTGATGATCATATAGTGGAGCGTAATAAACGCTATGATACCGGATTTGAAGAATGGTATGAGTATTATTATTTGCAATGGGATATTGAGTGGCTTCGGCAGAAATTTTTTCGAAAGTTACAAAATGAAACAAAACTAAAATTACCGTTCTATAATGATAAGACAGACTCATGCGAAATGAAAAAAGTACAGATCCCCATAGTAGGTGTAATTGTAATTGAAGGCGTTTTTCTACAGCGAAAAGAATGGAGAGATTTCTTTCATTATATGGTGTACTTGGATTGTTCAAGAGAGACAAGATTTCTACGCGAGAGTAAGAAAACACAGAAAAACCTTTCAAAGTTTGAGAATAGGTATTGGAAAGCAGAGGATTATTACTTAGAAATGGAATCGCCGAAGGATAGGGCGGATTTAGTTATAAATTGATTTGAAGAAAACCTCAACTTTTTGTTTGAAAAGTTGAGGTTTCTCTATGTAATAGCAGATTAATTATTTCAATTAATGAGAAGGAGAATATTATTATAATTTGAATTATATATTTATAGATAAATTTATAGATGAAAAGATTTCAATAAAGCGAGTGATCACATGAGTATTTTTATTTTAGAAGATGATGTCATACAGGCACAGCAAATGAAGCGGCTAGTTGAAGAGATTTGTGAGAAGTATAGGTTGCCTTTTGATTTTATTGAGGTGACTAGTAAAAGTGAAAACATTATTACTAATATTCCAAAGGCGAAGTATGTCCCAATCTATTTTTTAGATATAGAGATAAAAAGAGAAGAGCGAAAAGGGTTACACGTGGCGCAAGAAATACGAAAGTATGATACGCAAGGAATTATTGTGTTTGTAACGACACATTCTGAATTTGCACCTATTTCATATCAATATATGGTATCAGCATTAACTTTTATTGATAAAGGGTTGTCATATGAGGAGAGATATAAAGTTTTTGAACAATGTTTACTTCAATATGAAGCAAGAAATAAGCATATTATTCCGTCCGATGACTTTATCGTTGAAAATAGTAATGCCACTGTGCGGGTTCCTTTTTATGAAGTTGAATATGTTATGACTGATGAACCGCACCGGTTAGCATTAGTGACATTAGATCGAATCGTTTATTTTTATGGAACCTTAAAGGAAATTGAAATAATCGATGAACGTTTATTTCGGTGTCATCAATCATATATCGTGAATACGAAGCAAATGTCTTCTTACGATGCGAAACAAAAAATGATAGTTTTAAAAAGCGGGAAACGCATTCCAGTGTCACGGCGTTTAGTGAGTAAAGTACGTAACATGTTAAAGGGTGAGATGTAATGTATATTTATGATTTATTTGCAATACTGCTTACTAGTATGTGTCACACGTTTTTATACATACAATTAATCCGATACAACAGATTGTCAGTTAGAATGTTAATAGCTTTAAGTACGGTATTCATTATTTTACTTGCTATTGTTGTAACAGTAACGAGATATCCAGAATTGAATAGTACGATTGTGTTATTTTTAATAAGTTTAGGATTAATGCAAAATGAATTGAAATTTAAGCATAATGTATATTTTGCACTGGTGAGTATGGTGATTATAACGTTAGTGAAAATGTTGCTATTAGATTTAGGGATGAAAATCTTTATGTTAACGCCATTCAATTTATATTTATGGACAGGTAGTATGATTCATCTTATCGTATCAATCCTTACTTTTATCGGTATTTTAGTAGCGCGTAAAAGAATTCAAAAAATCGCTCAATATATAGTAAGTAGTCCGTTATACTATGTAACTTATATATTATTAATGATCGGGTTTATTATTGAACTAATTTTAACTCAGCCGTCAACTGAGTTTTTAGCAAAAATAAATCAACAATACAGTGAAGTAAGTTATAATTCAGCGATTATTATTTTTTTATTATTACTAATCATCGTACTAATAAGCTCACATTTATCGAAAGAAAAGTTACGAGAAGAGCATGAAAAACGTTTAGATAAAGAGTTATTAGATTATGTGGAAAAATTAGAGGATATGCATGATGAGCTTGCTAGTTTTCGTCATGATTATATGAATGTATTACTATCGTTAGAAGAAGGAATACGTACAAAAAATGTGAAAGAAATTGAGCAAGTGTACTACGATGTTATTGCTCCCACATTAAAAACAATAAATGATCATGAACTTGATATCGCAAAATTATCTCGCATACAAATTCCTGAAGTAAGGAGTGTATTAAGAGCGAAAGTCGGTACTGCCCAGCAGCAACAAATAAAAGTAATGCTTGATATACCAGAGAACATTGAAAGTGTTTCGATGACGATTATTTCATTTATTCGTATCATTTCAGTTTTAGTAGATAATGCAATTGAGGAAGCAGTATGTAGTGAGGAAAAGATATTACAAATCGCATTCTTTGAAATGGATTCACGACAATATTTTATCGTGCGTAATAGTTCAAAGGGTGAAGCGATTGATTTACAAAAAATTTATGAGAAAAACCATTCAAGTA
Source organism: Bacillus cereus group sp. MYBK101-2 (assembly GCF_051918845.1). Lineage (NCBI taxonomy): Bacteria > Bacillati > Bacillota > Bacilli > Caryophanales > Bacillaceae > Bacillus > Bacillus cereus group sp. MYBK101-2. Next base: position 236,875 of record NZ_JBQAIE010000006.1, read on the forward strand.
AAGAAGGTGCTAGAGGGTACGGGCTATTTTCGTTAAAACGAATCATAAATAAAACAAATAATGCGACGTTAGAAACAACTTATGTAAGTCCTTATTTCACACAAACATTTATATTAAATGAGATGAAATGACCATCTATGATGAAAAGGAAACCGAATAAGAAATAACTACATACTTTCTTCACTCAATTTTATACACTTTAAGTAAGAGGTGAAGCGAGATGAATGGTCTTATTTTTACAACAATGATTAGCTTTGGTTTACCGCTTATAGCACTTTTATATGCTTTTTGGAAGAAACGCTATATTCCATATATGTTAGGTATATTGGCTTTTGTTGTATCACAAATATTGATTCGCATACCAATGCTAAATTATTTAAATGGAACTAGCACAGATTTTCAAATGTTTTCTGTTATGCAGCCTATACTATTTGCAGTTTTGCTTAGTATATCAGCTGGAATTTTTGAAGAGATAGCTCGTTTTATCGCAATGCGTTATTTTATGAAGCAACGAGATTGGCAGTCTGGTTTTTTATTTGGAGCAGGGCATGGTGGTATTGAGGCGGTGTTGATAGTCGGTATCCCAGTAATATCCCTATTATTATCACAAACAGTCATTCAAAATGGTGACAGTTATTATCTCGGTGGTATTGAGCGCATCTTTGCGATGGTATTACATGTTGGGCTTTCTTTCATTGTATTGCAAGCTGTTGTCCAAAAGAAATTTCGTTATGTTGTATATGCAATTCTCATCCATGGGACTGTAAATGCATTAGCTGGCATTATATCGCTATATGTGCCAGGGAAAAGCGGGATTATTATGTCAGAAGTTTCAATAGCAATTTTTGCGTTACTCACTTTTAGTTATAGTTTTATTTTAAAAAGAAAGGGTGTATTAAAATGAGAAGAATGTTACTTATTATTATAAGTGCTATCGCGGCGTTCGCGCTCGCAGCATGTACCGGTAATAAAGTAGATGAAAATACGTCTAAAAAATTTATTTCAAAAGCGGAAGAAATTGTATCATTATTAAATGAGGCAAAGTATAAAGACGTGCGTGAAAAATTTGATAGTAAAATGAAAGCTGCATTGTCAGAAGAAAAGATGAAAGATCTTACACCTATAATTGAGAAAGCTGGTACATTTGAAAAAATTGAAAAACAATCGATTGAAGAAAAAGATGACTTATATACTGTTATTCTTGTAGCAAAATATAGTAAAGAACAACGGACATTCATTATAACTTATAATGATAAAGAAGAAATAGCAGGTTTAGTTATTAAATAAAAAACAGATACAGTGGAAGTTTCCGCTGTATCTGTTTTTTGATTTAACTAAATTATGGTTATTTGTGCTAATATGAACTTATAGCTATATAGAAGGGGTGAGTTAGTATGAAAACTGAACTAGTTCCTAAAAAGAAGTACAGTATAATAAGCTACATATGTTTACTCATCGGTATTTTATGTTTTCTGTTCGTTTTTATAACGCCAACAAGGATAGCGAATGCAGGTAATATAGTGGGAGATTATATTACAGTTGCCCTGACAGTTGCAGGTATCATACTTTCTATCATTACAATGACGAAAAAAACAGAGAAGAAGGGGATTGCTATTCTTTCATTCATACTGTCCTCATCATTCTTTATATTTTGGATCATCGCGATTATTTTAGTTTTGACTGGTCGAGTTAGTTTTGCTCCGTAATACCAAATAAAAAGAGCCCTTCTCGTGTGAAGGACTCTTTTTATTCGGTATCTTCAGGTTGATATTCTAAAATATCCCCAGGTTGGCATTCTAATGCTTTACAAATGGCTTCTAAAGTTGAAAACCGAACTGCTTTTGCTTTTCCGTTTTTCAAAATAGAAAGGTTAGCCATTGTAATTCCAACCTTCTCCGAAAGCTCTGTTACACTCATTTTTCTTTTCGCTAACATTACATCAATATTAATAATAATTGCCATATTATTCACCTCAGACCGTTAAATCATTTTCTGATTTTATATCTATCGCATCTTTTAATAGTCTTTGGAGAACGGCAGCAAAGACTGCGATTACCATTGAAGCAAAAATCATAATCATTCCAATAATAATAATGCCAGGGGCGTCATCTCTCTCTGCCACAAGATAGAAAAGTGGCATACCGAATACATATAATACACTAATGGCTAGTGCGCTGTACTTAATATTTTTTAAAGCTTTAACAGACAGCTCAGAGAATGCGTTGTTTTTATCAATATAGTTTAAAAGTTTGAATGTTTGATACAGCGCAAAATAATAAGGTATTGCTGTTGCGTATAAGTTGATAAATACAAGATATTTAATATATGCAATATCAGGATAAAGTTCTGCGGCGAAGTTTCCTATTTTAGGAACTAAAAAAATGCACATAGCAAGAACAGGGATACCCATTAGAATCACAGCTGTCTTTAGGAAGAGTGTTGATCCTTGTTTCATAAAAAGCACCTCATTTATTTAATATCTTATTAATTTACCACGAAATTTATTGTTAAACAATAAATTTTTATTTAATTCAATTGGGGATTTATTGTTTAACAAGTTAATAATGAAAAATCTTCTTTATAAGATAGATGAACTATACCGAGATGTAATGAATAAGAAAGTTACTATTGTTAGCTTTAGAAAAACTGGGAACTAATAAAACATATGTAGGCAGTCAGAATTTTGTATGTAAATGAATGTGAAACTAATGGAGGCGCAATCATGTTTGTATTGGGTTTAAAGATGAAGAAGTTACTGTTAGTAGGAACGATCACACTAAGTATGTTATGTACTGAAAGTATGATGAATGATTATACGGTGGAAGCGAAAGTGAAAAAAGTAGAACATCAACCGAAAAATGTAATCATAATGGTTATGGACGGAACGAGTTCTTCAGCAACTACATTAGCTCGCTTGTATAAAGGGAAACCACTTGCATTAGATGAAATTGTAACAGGAGGAGTTCGTACATATTCGGCGGAATCAGCTATAACAGACTCAGCTCCAGCAGCTACAGCTTTAGCGACGGGGAATAAATCGAATTCAGGATATGTAGGGGTATTACCTACTATTGTGAGTTCACCTGGCTTAAAATCAATAAAAGAAGAGGACAAGTTACGTCCAGTTGCCAACGTTTTAGAAGGTGCGAAACGTACTGGTCGCGCAACTGGAATTGTTGCTACAGCTGAAATTCAGCATGCTACTCCTGCTGGGTTCTCTGCTCACCATGTAAACCGCAAGCATTTTGACGTAATTGCAGAGCAACAAGTGTATCAAAATATAGATGTCGTATTAGGCGGGGGAAAAGCAGCACTTTTACCTGAGAGAGATAGTGGGATTCGAAAAGATGGTGAAGATTTAGTAAAAGTGATTCAAAATAAAGGCTACGACTTTATTGAAACGAAAGAGGCATTATTGAAATCCAAAGCTAATAAAATTTGGGGCTCTTTCTCACATAATGCTTTATCGTTCGATATGGATCGTGAAGCAACAACTCCAGAGCAACCAACACTCTCTCAAATGACGGAAAAAGCAATTCAAACGTTATCAAAAGATAAAGATGGCTTCTTTTTATTTGTGGAAGGAAGTAAACCAGACTGGGCAGCCCATGTGAATGATCCAATTGGGATGATTAGTGATGTGTTAGCATTTGATAATGCAGTTGCAGAAGTATTAAGATTTGCAAAAAAAGATGGTAATACGATGCTGATAGCCGTAGCGGACCATGGTAACAGCGGTATTTCTATTGGCAATATGAATACGACAAAAGGTTATAATACTACGCCAGTCTCTACATATATTGATCCATTGAAAAAAGCGAAAATGACACTTGAAGGGACTATAAATAATTTGAAATCTGATTTATCAAATGTAGAAGATGTAGCTAAGTTATACGGCTTGGATCATTTAACTTATGGTGAAAAAGAGAGGTTACAAGCGGCTAAAAAGAAAATAGATGTAGGTCCAATTTTCACTACATTATTGGCTAACCGTGCGAACATAGGCTTTACAACAGGAGGTCATACTGGTGAGGATGTATTTTTATATTCATACGGTCCTCAAAAGCCAGTTGGTTTGATTCAAAACACGGACGTTGCAAAGACAATAGCGAAAGCGATGGGCTTTAATTTAGAAGAAGTAACAAACAAATTATTTGTAGAGAGTGAATTAGCCTTTAAGCAGAATGGTGCAACTGTAACAATAGATAAAACTGATGTAGCGAATCCTGTACTCATAGTAAAACATAATAATGTAACAGCTCAATTATTTGTTAACAAAAATATAATTCGTATTAAGAATAAAGATTATGAACTAGGAAGTGTTGTTGTAGAAAGCAATGGTAAGTTCTATGTACCAGAAGAAGCAAGGCGTTTATTCATAAAGCATTCTCGTTAAAAAAATGCCAATTCCTTAGCTACTACTTAGGAATTGGCATTTTTTGTATAGATGAGATTTCATTCGAAAAAACGAGGAAAGAGAACCACAAATTCTAGAGTGAACTTCCTGTAAATTTACCTATTTTATGTTTTTCATCTTAGAAACAATATTTCTCAACATTTTAGCACTTTAAAAAGATTGAATATTCGTATTATAACGAATATTATATTGCTATCGGCAAAAATCGATAATTTGCAGACACTGGGGAGGAAATACATTGAGAAAGAAAAAGAAATTAAAACCTTTAGCGGTATTAACAACAGCAGCAGTGCTAAGTAGTACGTTTGCTTTTGGAAGTTATGCAGCGTATGCTGATACGCCACCATCTCTACCAATTGATGAGCATTTAATACCAGAGGAACGCTTGGCAGAAGCGTTGAAGCAACGGGGAGTAATCGATCAATCTGCATCACAAGCTGAGACATCAAAGGCTGTCGAAAAATATGTTGAGAAAAAGAAAGGGGAAAACCCTGGAAAAGAAATCTTGACAGGAGAAAATCTTACGCAAGAAGCTTCAGATTTTATGAAAAAAGTAAAAGATGCAAAAATGAAGGAAAATGAACAGGCGCAGCAATCCGAAGTAGGACCAGTAGCTGGGCAAAGTGCAGGATTGAACCCAGGAAAATTAAATGGAAAAGTACCGACTACACCAGCGAAGCAAGCTGAGTACAATGGGGCTGTTCGAAAAGATAAAGTACTTGTATTACTCGTAGAATTTAGCGATTTTAAGCATAATAATATCGATCAAGAACCGGGGTATATGTATTCTAAGGACTTTAATCGTGAACATTATCAAAAAATGTTATTTGGTGATGAGCCATTTACGTTATTTGATGGATCGAAGATTAATACATTTAAACAATATTATGAAGAACAATCTGGCGGAAGCTACACAGTTGATGGAACTGTAACAGAATGGCTTACTGTTCCAGGAAAAGCGTCAGATTATGGTGCTGATGCGGGAACTGGTCATGACAACAAAGGTCCTTTAGGCCCAAAAGATTTTGTGAAAGAAGCATTGAAAGCAGCAGTAGCCAAAGGTATCAATTTAGCAGATTATGACCAATTTGATCAATACGATCAAGATGGTGATGGAAATAAAAATGAGCCAGATGGAATCATCGATCATTTAATGGTAGTACATGCAGGCGTGGGTCAAGAAGCTGGCGGTGGTAAATTGAAAGACGATGCGATTTGGTCTCATCGCTCAAAACTAGGATCGAAGCCATATGCGATTGATGGTACAAAATCTTCTGTTTCGAACTGGGGCGGAAAGATGGCTGCATACGATTATACAATCGAGCCTGAAGACGGAGCGGTTGGTGTATTTGCACATGAGTATGGTCATGATTTAGGCTTGCCAGATGAATACGATACAAAGTATTCAGGACAAGGTGAACCAGTTGAATCATGGTCTCTAATGAGTGGCGGTAGCTGGGCTGGAAAAATTGCAGGTACAGAGCCAACAAGTTTCTCACCGCAAAATAAAGAGTTTTTCCAAAAAAATATGAAGGGGAACTGGGCGAATATTGTTGAGGTAGATTATGATAAACTTCGCACGGGAATCGGTACTGCAACGTATTTAGATCAAAGTGTGACAAAATCAAAACGACCAGGAATCATTCGTGTTAACTTGCCAGACAAAGATATAAAAAATATTGAGTCAGCATTTGGTAAGAAGTTTTATTACAGCACGAAAGGAAATGACATTCATACAACACTTGAGACACCAGTATTTGACTTAACGACTGCAATGGATGCTAAGTTCGATTATAAGGCATTTTACGAACTGGAAGCGAAGTATGATTTCCTTGACGTATATGCGATTGCAGAAGATGGAACGAAGACACGCATTGATCGAATGGGCGAAAAAGATGTAAAAGGCGGTATAGATACAACGGATGGTAAGTGGATTGATAAATCATATGATTTAAATCAATTCAAAGGAAAGAAAGTAAAACTGCAATTTGAGTATGTAACAGATATTGCAGTAGCATATAAAGGGTTTGCGTTAGACAATGCAGCATTAACTGTAGATGGAAAAGTTGTTTTCTCTGATGACGCAGAAGGCCAGCCAGCAATGACATTAAAAGGATTTACTGTGTCTAACGGATTTGAACAGAAGAAACATAACTACTATATCGAGTGGCGTAATTACGCTGGGTCTGATACTGCATTACAATATGCACGTGGTCCAGTATTTAATACAGGAATGGTTGTATGGTATGCGGATCAAAGCTTTACAGATAACTGGGTAGGCGTGCATCCAGGTGAAGGGTTCCTTGGAGTAGTAGATTCTCATCCAGAGGCAATCGTAGGAACATTAAACGGACAACCTACTGTGAAGAGCAGTACACGTTATCAAATTGCCGATGCGGCATTCTCATTTGATCAAACGCCAGCATGGAAAGTAAATTCACCAACTCGCGGTATCTTTGACTATAAAGGATTACCAGGAGTTGCAAAATTTGATGATTCTAAGCAATACATCAACAGCGTTATTCCAGATGCGGGACGTAAGTTACCTAAACTAGGATTGAAGTTTGAAGTAGTAGGTCAAGCTGAAGACAAGTCTGCAGGTGCAGTTTGGATCCATCGATAAAATAAAATGAAGAGGAGCTGCCATAAGCCGGTGAAACTGACTTATGGCAGCTCTTTTCTGCTTGTGAAAAAGTTTGTAGAAGTTCATTTTATAAATAAAACGCTCCATTTGTCCAATTATAGCGCTATTTGGGGAGTAAGTAATTTGTAAGTATTGAGTAAGAAAAAAGAGATTTTTATAGTATATAATATTTATTACATCTACTTTTAACACCTGATACTAATAGTATGCTATAATATGAATTAGCAACAAAAAGGAAAGGAATTAGTAAAATGACATTAGAAAATACTAAAAATTTAAAAAAACAAGTTGCTCCATATGAAAAATCAACAATTAAAAAAAGTGTGTGGCAACTTATTAACACAGTCGTGCCATTTGTTGTTTTATGGTATCTCGCTTATAAAAGTTTGTCTGTTTCTTATCTGTTAGCATTAGTTCCATCTTTGTTAGCTGCTGGTTTTATGACGCGAATTTTCATAATTTTTCATGATTGTACCCATTATTCATTCTTTAAAAGTCGACGTGCAAATAGAATAGTAGGTACATGTATGGGTGTGTTAACGTTATTCCCATTTGATCAATGGGGGCATGAGCATGCGATTCATCACGCTACAAGTGGTAATTTAGATAAGCGAGGTACAGGAGATATTTGGACGCTTACAGTCGATGAATATGTAGCTGCACCATTTAGACTTCGTTTAGCATATCGTTTATATCGCAATCCATTCGTTATGTTTGGATTAGGTCCGATTTATGTTTTCTTGCTTAAAAATAGATTTAACCGAAAAGGTGCAAGACAGAAAGAACGTATGAATACGTATTTGACGAATATTATTATCGTTGCTGTAGTAGCAATACTTTGCTGGGCAATAGGGTGGCAATCGTTTCTGTTCGTACACGGTACGATATTCTTAATAGCAGGTTCAGTAGGGATTTGGCTGTTTTATGTACAGCACACTTTTGAGGATTCTTATTTTGAAGAGGATAAAGATTGGGAATATGTAAAAGCGGCAGTAGAAGGAAGTTCATTTTATAAACTTCCAAAAATCTTGCAATTCTTAACTGGTAATATTGGATTCCATCATGTTCACCATTTAAGCCCAAGAGTACCTAATTATAAGCTAGAAGAGGCACACAATAATACGCTTCCGTTAAAAAATGTACCAACAATTACACTTGCTACAAGCTTACAATCACTACGTTTCCGTCTTTGGGATGAGAAAAGTAACAATTTTGTTAGCTTTAAAGATGTAAAAAATATAATTAAAAATAATGTTTCTGTTCGGGTGAAATCGGAATTATAATTTCATCGGCTATTAAACTCCCCTTAATCATTTTCGATTTAAGGGGAGTTTTTGTTATATATAACGGATATTGAGGACGTGGAATACTCATATGTAGGTATAAATTCAAGGATACGATAATCATATTATGTAAATAAGATAAAACATCATTATTTTTTATTATTTTGAAGGATATCATACATATATAATGGAAAGCAAAAGGTGGATGAGAGTAATGATGAGAACAGAAACAACGTAATAAAATAATTCTTTCAAAAGGAAGGGGAAATGAAAGATGTTGAAATTACAAGGAAAATACAATGAAGCGAAAGTATTTACGAATAACGTTGATGAGACTGCGACAGGGCAGATTATTGATCTTTGTAACCAAGAATTTGTAAAGGATAGTCAAATTCGTATTATGCCAGATACACATGCGGGAGCAGGGTGTACGATTGGGACAACAATGACAATACAAGATAAAATCGTTCCTAATCTTGTAGGGGTAGACATTGGTTGTGGTATGGAAGTTGTTGTAATTGATAAGAAAAAAGAAGAAATTAATTTCGATTATTTAGACGAAATAATTCGTAAATTCGTTCCAAGTGGTTTTCGTATACGAGATAAAGAACATCGATTCTCAAAAATGATTGATTTTGATAGGGTGAGAGCACCATTTACATTACAACGCGCTCAAAAAAGTATAGGTACTCTTGGAGGAGGGAATCATTTCATCGAACTAAATGAAGACGATAAAGGGAATGTATATATTGTCATTCATAGTGGTTCTCGTAATTTAGGTAAACAAATAGCAGAGTATTACCAAAACTTCGCATATGAACAACTCATTGATGTTACATCAATGAAAGATGAGATTATTAAGAGATTAACTGAAGAGGGTAGAGCAAAAGAAATACAAGAAACTTTACGTGGAATTCAGAAGCCAAAGATTCGTAAAGAACTAGCTTATTTAGAAGGACAGGGATTCAAAGATTATATGAATGACATGAATATTGCTCAAAAGTATGCTGGGTTAAATCGTAAAGCAATGATTGATGAAATTGTTACGAAAATGGACTGGAAAGTAACCGATCAATTTACTACAATACATAACTATATAGACATAGAAAATATGATTCTACGAAAAGGTGCTATTTCAGCTCAGAAAGATGAACGAGTCATTATTCCAATTAACATGAGAGATGGTTCAATTATTGCATTTGGTAAAGGTAATCCAGACTGGAATTTTTCTGGTCCGCATGGGGCAGGACGTATCATGAGTCGTAAGAAGGCTAAAGAATTATTGAGTCTAGAGGACTTCCAAAATACGATGACAGAAGTTTGGACTACATCGGTAGCAGAGAGCACAATTGATGAGGCGCCAATGGTATACAAGCCAATGAATGAAATTATCGAAAATACGAAAGAGACAATAGATATAAAGCATATTATTAAGCCATTATATAATTTTAAAGCGAATTAAAATTATAAAAGACCGCACATGAAGTGAAAGCCATGTGCGGTCTTTTATATAAGCAGGGTATTACATCGTCTCGCTAATTTTAGTTTCACTATTAGTGTTAGTAGAAATTCTTTTCTTAACTTTTAAGTGATAATAAGTGTAGCAAAAGATAATAAATGGTACAGTACAATAGATTCCAAGTCGTTGTTCAGGGATAAAGATAAGACTAATTAATATAATGCCATACAATCCAAAGCCAAGAATTGGTACAAGTGGATAAAGTGGCGTTTTGAACTTTAAGTCTTCTAATTTTCCGCCGTCTGCTACATAATGTTTACGGAAAAAGAACTGAGAAACACAAATTGACATCCAAACAATGATTGTGATAACTCCAGAAATGGAAATGAGCCATAAGTAAACAGTTTCAGCAGCTACTACGCTTGTCAAAAGAGAAAAAGCAGAAATAGCAATCGTCATAATTAAAGCGTTTAGAGGTATTCCTCGTGATGATAATTTTTTTAAAAAGGCTGGAGCCATTTCATTTTTGGATAATGACCAAAGCATGCGAGTTGCCGCGTAAAGTCCTGAGTTTGCGACAGAAAGAACAGCTGTAAGAATAACAAAGTTCATAATATCAGCTGCATATGGAATACCGATATTATCAAATACAGCAACGAACGGGCTTTTTGTTAATCCTGCTTCTTCCCAAGGAATTAAAGCAACAAGAACAAAGATTGCTAAGACGAAGAAAAACATCGTACGCCATATAATATTTCTAATAGAACGAGGTAAAGTTTTTGCTGGATCTTCACTTTCACCTGCTGCGATTCCGACAAGTTCTGTACCTTGGAAGGAGTAATTGACTGTAACCATTGTTAAAAGAATAGCGGCAAGTCCATTTGGGAATAAACCACCATGATTTACGAAATTTGAAAATAGCGGAGCTGGTTCGTCGCCTTTTAAATCAATAAAACCGAACATAGCGGCGCCGCCAAGAATAATAAAAGCGATAATGGCAGATACTTTTATACTTGAAAACCAAAATTCTGTTTCTGCATAACTACGAGCAGATAATGCGTTAATTGTGAAGATTGTAACGCCAAATATTAAACACCAAACCCAAACAGGAATATCAGGAAACCAGCGCTGCATTGTAATGCCGGCAGTTGTAAATTCAAGGCCGGTTGTATTCGCCCAGCTTAACCAATACAACCATCCGATTGTAAAGCCAGTTGCAGGATTAATAAACTTAGTGGCATATTCCTGGAAAGAGCCTGAAACAGGCATGGCTACAGCGAGCTCACCAAGACATAGCATAACGAAATACATTAATAATCCACCAGCAATAAAGGCAAGTACGGATCCACCAGGTCCAGCTTGACTTATAATAAAGCCAGATCCGTTAAATAACCCCGTTCCAATCACGCCACCGAGTGCAATCATGAATAAGTGTCTACTTTTCATCGTACGTTTTAATTCATTGTTTGTATTATTTACTTGCGCCATTGTTTTCCTCACTTTCGTAGTTGATAGAATAAAGTTTGATGTTTTTCCGTATTGTGGAATATATTCCGTGATGTGAAATCTTGTTATAATTTTCAGATAATTAAAAAGAAAAGTCAATATTTTTTTGTTTGCGCTTTCAAATTATCGTTCGCAGCATATTTTTATTTTTAGAAAATTGAATAAATAGATTGATTTCATTTCGAATTTTTGTTAAATTGATAGGTAATTGAGCGTACTAACATATTACAAGTCAAGTAGAGGTGAGTTATGGTACAGTCCATTGATCGAGCGATAAGTATTATAAAGTTATTAAATTCTACTAATGAAAAAGAGTATTGGGCCATTTCTGATATAGCGGACAGAACACATCTCCCAGTTAGTACAGTACATAGATTACTTAACTCTCTAATCGAGCATGGGCTAGTTACACAAATTTCAGAGACGAAACAGTACAAAATTGGACCAATGTGGATGGAAATAGGATTACGACAATTGGAGAAAGTAGACTACAGATCTGTGGCAAGAGAAGTAATGAAGCGATTAGCCTATGAAGTGGAAGAAAGTGTATATTTGAACATTCCAAATGGAACACATTCTATTATCATTGAAAGAATGGATAGCCCTTTAAAAATTCGAGTGATTGATAACTTAGGGGAACAGATTCCTCTTTCGATTGGTGCTGCAAATAAAACGATGCTTGCCAATATGAAACAGAATGAAATGGAATATATTGTTGAGCAACTACTTTCTGCTTTACCAGAACAAAAGCAAATTCTTCTTGATCAAATAAAGCAAATAAGAAACGAAGGATATGCTGTCAGTTATGGAGAAAAAACAGAAGGGACAGCTTCAGTAGCTGCACCTATTATCGGATTTAATCATAAAGTAGTAGGAGCATTAAGTGTTGGGTTAATTAGTCATCGCATTAATGATGATCGACTTTCTTTTCTTATTAGTAAGGTAAAACAAGCAGCACATGAAATATCAATAAAAATCGGCAGTACATCAGAACTATAATTTTGATAACTGTCGTCATTTTTTATTCATATACTGGAATTCATTTTCATAATGCGGAAAAATAGGGGGATTTATATGTCAAAGTGGCAATCAAAAGAACAATTGATTCAATTATTAAGCAGTCTTGTTGAAATTCCTAGTATTACAGGTACAGAAGCTGAAGTGATATTGCCAGACTTCGTTGTGGAACAATTATCTGATTTACAGTACTTCAAAGAAAATCCGCACCATTTGCAAAAAAATCCGACGGGCGATGGACGACATTTTGTTACAGCACTAGTAAAGAAAAGCGATCGTACAAAAAATACCGTAATTTTAGTAAGTCACTTTGATGTTGTAGATGTACAAGATTATGGAGTGTGGAAAGAAGATGCATTCAATCCTAAAAAGTTAACGTCTATGTTTTATTCTCATAAAGATGAATTACCAGACCATGTACGTGAAGATATAGAACATGGAGATTGGCTGTTTGGTAGAGGAACAATGGATATGAAATGCGGCCTCACGTTACAAATGGCGATGGTTGAGCAGGCTTGTGAAGGAAGGTTTGATGGGAATGTTCTTTTATTGGCTGTACCAGATGAAGAAGTAAACTCTGTAGGGATGAGAGCTGCTGTTCCAAGATTACTAGAGTTAGCAAGAGAACATGATTTAGAGTATAAAACGGTACTAAATTCAGAGCCTATGTTTTCAAGGCATCCTGGTGACCAAAAGAAATATATTTACACTGGTTCTATTGGTAAAGTGTTACCTGGTTTTCTTTGCTACGGAAAAGAGACACATGTAGGTGAACCTTTTGCGGGCCTAAATGGGAGTTATATGGCTTCATTAATAACAGCAGAATTAGAGTTGAATACAGACCTTTGTGATATTGTAGAAGGGGAAGCGAGTCCTCCGCCAACTAATTTACTTCAAAGGGACTTAAAGGAGGATTACTCTGTACAAATTCCGCATCGTGCAGTCACATTATTTAATTTGTTTTTACTAGAAAAATCAATGACAGATGTCGTTTCATTGTTACGTCAAAAAGTAACGAAAGTAGCAGAGAAAATAGAAGAATCATATGAGAAGCAAGCTTATCGTTTTTCTAAATATAATCCATTTATACCACCTAACCTCAAAGTAAATGTATTAACGTATGAAGAGCTTATCGCTTATGCAATTGAACAACATGGGCAAGAGAAAATAGATGATATTCAATCTAGTGTTATTAAAAATAGAGAAGATAAAGATGATCGTGCGGTAACGATTGATTTAGTAGATAAATTAGCCATCTTATGTAAAGAAAAAGCACCGATGATTGTACTTTTCTTTGCTCCGCCATATTATCCAGCTGTAAGTTCACGCAACAACCAATTAATTAAAGCGGTAGTTGGAGAGATGGAAAAGTATGCAAACTTCAATCATAATATTTCATTTGAAAACCAAAACTATTTTGGAGGAATTTCAGATTTGAGTTATGTGGGCTTACAAAATCCATTACATTCAATGAGTTCACTTGTAGACAATATGCCATTATGGGATAAAGGTTACTCAATTCCACTTCAGGAACTAGAAGAATTTGATGTTCCAGTTTTAAATATGGGACCGGTAGGAAAAGATGCACATCAATGGACAGAACGTCTAGATGTAAATTACGCATTTGAAACGCTATTAGACATGTTACCGATTTGCATTGAAAAATTACTTGTTTCTAATAAAATTACACAAGTATAGTAGGGAAGGGAAAAGTGAAATTATTTTAATATAATTAACAACTAAAACGGCTAAACTCAAGTAAATTCGAGTTTGGCCGTTTATTATGTAGTGCATTTCTAATGAAATTCATAACTAACGTGATCTCTTTTATAGTTTTACTTTTTCGTTTGACCAGATAGTTCGACAGACTTTTGTGTACAACGTTGCATAGCTGAAATGATGGCTGTTCGTAAGCCTTTTTCCTCTAAAGTTGCTACAGCTTCTATCGTTGTTCCGCCAGGGGAACAAACCATATCTTTCAATTCACCTGGATGTATTCCTGTTTCTAGTACCATCTTTGCAGATCCTAATACAGCTTGAGCTGCGAATTTATATGCTTGATTTCTTGGCATACCATCTAGTACAGCAGCATCTGCCATCGCTTCTATTATCATATATACGTATGCTGGTGAAGAGCCACTTACAGATGTTACAACATCCATTAATTTTTCACTTACAATCTCTGATTGACCAAAACTATTGAAAATGTTTAGCACATCTTCTAAATCTTTTTCTGTCACCATTTCATTCGGGCATAATGCTGACATTCCTTCTCCAACAAGAGCAGGAGTATTAGGCATTACTCTTACAACTTTTAAGTTTTTATTAAAGGCATTTTCAGTACTTTCAATACTTTTACCAGCAGCGATCGTAACGACGATAGCATCGTTTTTTATCACTTCTTTAATTTCGTTAATTACTAACGGGTATAAGTCTGGTTTAATTGATAAAATTAAAATATCAGCATTTTTAGCGACTTCATTGTTGTCAGTAGTTATAGTTATTCCGTACTTTTCACTAGCATTTTCTAAATTCGTCGTGTTTAAATCTGAACAAATGATATGATTTGAAGACACTATCTTTTTGTTTAGCATCCCGCCAATTATAGCCATCCCCATATTTCCGCATCCGATGAATCCAATTTGTTTATCCATAATAATTCAATCTTGCTCCTTTTTTAATAAATTATATCATTTCGAAATTGTTATCTTAGTATAACAATAACATCTCTGTGCAATATAAAGAAACATTCTAAGAGAATATATTCCTTTTTGCAACATGAAAAGATAAAAAATAATTATATTCGACATTATGTAAATATATACACTATAATGTAAGGTTTATGTTTATAAATATGAGTTGAACTTTTATCAATTTGTATTTTCATTCAGTAGAGCAATAACTTCATACAAGTAACTCGCAGCTCTATTTATTTTTAAAAATACCTCTTGACACCAAATCGAACTATATCGCATAATATAAAAAAATTAAACCGAAAATCGTTGAAGGGAAATAGTACATATGTCTTCTTGCGAAAGAGAGTGGAATTCACCGGCTGAAAGATTCCTCGTATAGAATATATCGAACCTATCCCTGAGTCTTAAATGAAAGTTTAGGCGTTCGCCTGCGTTATAGGCACCAAGTGGATATCTATGTATATCAATTAAGGTGGTACCGCGGAACAATGACCGTTTCGTCCTTTTTATTTTATTAAGGGCGAAGCGGTCATTTTTATTTTGCTCTTAAATAGGCTACGTGCAGCACTCATAAGAATAGAAATCGCTGCAAGCTGTATGAATAGAAGTGTAATTTAGACTTGGGGGATAAAAAAGTGAAGAAACAGCGAATAGTTGTAAAGATTGGGAGCAGTTCTTTGGCGGATAGTCTTGGAGGCATTTCTAAAGAACAACTTTCAGATCATGTTGCCGCATTAGCTCGATTGAAAGAGGAAGGGCATGAAGTTTTGTTAATTACATCTGGGGCTGTCGCTGCAGGTTTTTCTGCTCTAGGATATCCTAGCAGACCTGTAACAATTAAAGGAAAACAGGCTGCTGCGGCTGTCGGACAAAGTTTGTTAATGCAGGCGTACACGGAGGAATTTCATAAATACGGTATCGTTACTGCACAACTATTGCTGACGAGAAGTGATTTTTCTAGAAAAGAACAATATAGTAACGCTTACGCGACGTTAGGAGAGTTACTAAACCGTTCTGCTCTTCCAATCATTAATGAAAATGATTCCATCTCTTTAGAGGAGTTAACGTTCGGTGATAATGATATGCTGTCAGCTTTAGTAAGCGGACTTGTTTCGGCAGATATGCTTATGATTTTTACAGATGTGAACGGTTTATATGATAAAAATCCTCAAAAAAATGAGGATGCGAAAAAATATTATTTCCTTCCTGAAGTTACAGAAGAAATCGCTTCTCTTGCTGGAGATGCTGGTTCAAAACTTGGGACTGGTGGTATGAAGTCAAAAATCGACGCTGCAAAGACAGCGCTCTCTCTTGGAGTAAGTGTATTTATCGGAACAGGACGTGGACAAGAGAAATTTGTTGATGTTTTAAAGGGGAAAGGTGACGGGACGTATGTCGGAAATGCCCCTCAAAAAGAAATGAAGATGAACAAGCAATGGATTGCCTTGCATTCGCTTGTTAGCGGTCAAATTGAAATAGACGCTGGAGCAACTACAGCTATCATTCAGCATGGTAAAAGTCTTCTTCCTGCGGGTGTTACAAATGTGTCAGGATTTTTCAAAGTTGGCGATGTTGTAGAAGTCATGACGCAACAAGGGCGCGTAATTGGAAAAGGACAATGCACATATAGCGCAGAGGAATTAAGAGAGATAAAAGGTATGCAAAGCCAACATATTCAAGCAAGAGGCGAAAGGCATAATTATGAAGTCATCCATAGGGATCATTGGGTTTCACTTTAAGAATAGTGATGTTAAAAAGGAGGAAATAAAAATGAATGAAGTGTTAGCAAAGGGGAAAAGAGCGAAAGAGGTTGCTAGGGAACTGGTACTAAAATCTACACATCAAAAAAACGAAGCACTTGATGCAATTGCAAATCAATTAATAAGTGAAACAGCTTATATTTTAGAGGAAAACAAACGAGATATCGAAGAAGGTAAGGCAAAAGGATTTTCTAATTCACTCCTTGATCGACTAATGCTAACTGAACAACGCATTGTTGATATGACAGAGGGGATTAAGCAGCTAATTGAATTACGTGATCCTGTAGGAGAATGTGTAAGTGCATGGGAAAGACCAAATGGATTATCTATTCAGGAGATGCGTGTACCACTTGGTGTTGTTGGCATGATTTATGAGGCAAGACCGAATGTGACGGTGGATGCTGCTACAATTTGTTTAAAAACTGGAAACGCAGTCATATTACGTGGTAGTTCTTCTGCTATTCATTCTAATAAGGCGATTGTTGCCGTTATTCACAGGGCGCTCAAACAAACAAGCTTACCTCAAGAAAGCGTACAGCTTATAGAAGATACAACGCGAGTTAGCGCAAAGCAGTTGTTTACAATGAATGATTATTTAGACGTTCTTATTCCAAGAGGTGGCAAACAATTAATCGATACTGTTGTGAGAGAAGCGTCTGTTCCAGTACTTGAAACAGGTGCGGGAAATTGTCATATTTTTATTGATGAAACAGCGAATACGCAAATGGCAATTGATATTATTATAAATGCAAAAACGCAGAGACCATCTGTATGTAATGCGATTGAAACGATTGTACTTCATGAGAAGTGGGCACAGCAATATGGTAGCGAGTTGTTTTCTTCTTTGAAGGAAAGAGGCGTGGAGCTACGTGGTGATCAAAAAGCATTGGCATTGGATTCTTCAATTGTACTTGCTTCAGAAGAAGATTGGGGGACAGAATTTTTATCTCTCACGCTGGCAGTTAAAGTAGTTTCTTCTATAGAAGAAGCGATTCATCACATAAATACGTATGGATCTATGCATTCTGAAGCGATTATATCAGAAAACGAGGAAAACGTTAGCAAATTTTTCGTATCTGTTGATGCTGCTGCGCTGTATCACAATGCATCAACCCGTTTTACTGATGGATCTGAATTCGGATTCGGAGCTGAGATTGGCATCAGTACACAAAAGCTACACGTAAGGGGACCAATGGGGCTTCCTGCATTAACTTCTACAAAATACGTCATTCGTGGAAATGGACAAATTCGAAAATAAAAATAAAAGACACTCCATTTGTTTGGGTGTCTTTTATTTTAAAAATTATTTACCATACAAAAAGCCCAACAAGCATAGCGCTTAATAAGGAAACAGCCATTCCGCTCACAAGAAGCTTCCAAACATTTTTCCCGATGACTGATGATTTTTCGCCGCCAAATAATGAATTGTAAGTTCCATAAATCATACCTACTGTACTAAAGTTAGCAAAAGAAGCTAGAAATGTTGTGGCAACCGCAACCGTATGCGGTTGTAAAGACTTTAAGTTTGATTTTAAATCCATCATTGCAACAAATTCATTCGTCGTTATTTTGATCCCCATTAGTTCAGCTACATACATAGCATCACTGCCCGATAAACCGAGTAAAAAAGCGAAAGGACTAAAGATAATGGAGAAGATTTTTTGTATTGTTAACCCCGTTACAAAAAATCCTAAAATCCCATTTAAACATGCAGTTAAAGCTACATAACCAATTACCATAGCTAAAATAACGATAACCATATTCATCCCGACTAACATACTGTTTGAAATAGTAGAAAAGAAATCCTTTTTTTCATGTTTAGAAGGTGTGTAAACAACATCTTCTTCTTTCGAAACTTCCACAGGATTTAATACATTGGCTAAAATTAATGCGTTAATACAGTTTAATGGGATTGCGCTGAAAATATAAGTTGCTGGAACCATTGATAAATAAGCGCCAAGAATGGATCCGCTAACGCTACTCATACTCATAATCCCAAAAGTTAATAATCGATTTTCTTTTAAAACAGATAATTGATCACGAACAACCGCAAGTGCTTCGGTGTTTCCTAAAAACATCATTTGAATCGAAAAGAAACTTTCTAACTTTGGTAAACGAGAAATCTTTGAAATAACTGCACCTACTTTATCAATAATCCAAGTTAAGATTCCAAAATAAGAAAGAATATCAAAGAACGTGATAACAAAAATGATAGGAAGTAATGCGCTAAAGAAGAAATCAATTGTTTGATTTTCCATAGCGGAAGGAAATGCAAATCGAATTCCTTCATTTGCACATGCCAGTAGCCAACTGAAAAATGAAGCAATTTTATTAATGATAATACTGCCTAGCTTTGTGCCTAACATAAACCACGTAATAAAAAGCTCCAATATGATGAGAATTACAATTGGTCTCCATTTTATATGTTTTTTATTAGGCGAACATAAGTAAACAATTAATATGACAACGAAAATCCCTAACATATTCAATATGAAATACATGTCAACAACTCCTTGAGGCTTATTATTTGTATATAAAAAAGCCTCTATTCTTCCAAATTTGGATTATGATTAGAAGTTATGAAGAAGGTTAATGATGTTTGGGATTCCTGTATTTTAATTTGCTTTATTTTGAGCAATCGCAGTATTTACAAAACAAGTAGCTATTTTCAATTATTTGGTTGCATGTTAAACGTAAGCAAATGTAAACATCGCTTATAAATAAGAACGGTGAGTTGGCCATGAACCTTGGAGTTTTCGAAGTTGTATAATTTGTCCTGTATGATAAGCATCGTGCAAAAGGATATTCATATATTGTTGCCAAATTGGTAGAGAAGGCTTTGGTTGGTCTAGTTCTGCTTCTTGAAAGGATGTTAATGAAGATAGTAAGGCATCATGTACTTGAAGCGTTCGTTTCACTGTTTGCTGCCAAGCATCATCATCATTAGGTCCACCTTGGCTAAACGTATCATCATTATTTTGTGGAGCAACAAATGTATCATCTTCATGAATGCGGGAAAGTAAGCGCTCTTTAAAGACTAATAAATGGTTCACATTTTCCCAAATCGTATTACTGGCAGCACCTTCTGGTTGCCAACATGCTTGTTCAGCGGTAAGATTCTTTAACGCTTCTGATATTGGTGGGTACCATTCTTCTTCGTAAAAAACTTGTTGGACTCCATTTTGCAACATTTCTTTTCTTCCCATCCGTATAGCCTCCTGTTCATTTTCTTCATAAAATACATTCTCTTTTCGTTTCAATATACCTTCTCTATAGCTGAGCAAGAGAAGGAAATGCAACGTATAACAGGGCCGTTAATAATCAAGATTTTCATTGAGTCAGAATGAAAAAGAGTATAAACCTTTCTCTATTTGCTCATTGATTAGAGTTTTTTTGAATTCGTAAAATAATTCTAAAAATATAGAAGGTTAAATTCGATAAAAATAGAATTTAATATATAGCAAACAAGGAGGGATAAAAATGGAGGTCTATCACATAACGAGTAGAAAGAGGGAAACTTATAACGTTCAAGTGAAATATTCGATACTTTTCGAATGTGCGCTTGGCATTGCTGCGATTACTCATAAGCGGTTAATTGATACTCTTGAAAAGAGCCAAAATGAATGGGAAGAAATTAAGAAATCATTAACAGAAGAAATGAGAGAGCACTTACAATTTGTCGAAGAACATAATACGTGGAAAGCATTGCTTCAGTTGTTGTATGAAGAAGATTTTCACGATGTATCGCAGTTTCATACTACAATCGATTCACTTTCAGAAGTAGATTTGAAGTATATATGTTTACCGTTTTTAGGGGAGAAGTATGAAGAGAAAAGACGTTTAGCCGCAAGTAAAGATGTAAATGCAATACATGAACTAATGGAACTGACAAAAGATCATCAGTTTTTCTCTACTTATATTCGTTTTATATGCGATGTTGATGTACAAGTGCTGAAAGCCCATTTAATTGCTGTTATGACAGGATGGTATGAGAGCGTTATTCAAAAAAAGGAAGAAGAAATACGTTCTATATTAAAACGAGATTATGAAGCAAAGGTTGAAATGAATAAAAAGATGAAACCAGAAGAGTTTGTCGAGTGGGCTACAGGTGGCGTTCATTATATGCCAGAACCAAGTGTTCATTACGTGCTTCTTATCCCGCAAATGACGTACAGGCCTTGGAATATTGAAGCGGATATTGAAGATACGAAAGTATTTCATTACCCAGTTGCAAACGAAAGTATCCATCCTGAAGATCCATATGAACCCAATTATTTTTTAGTTCAAAAGCATAAAGTTCTTGGAGATGAAGCGAGGTTACGAATTGTAAAAATGTTGTTCGAAAAAGAACGAACATTGCAGGAAATTACAGAAAGACTGCAACTTGGTAAATCTACTGTACACCATCATTTGAAATTGTTACGTGCGGCGAAGTTAGTGGATATACATGACGGAAAATATGTATTAAGAAAGAAAGCAGTACAGTCTTTAGCGAAAGAATTAGATATGTTTTTGAATAGATAATTAACAACGAGAATGTACATAAAGGGAGGAATATAAAAGAAAAGTTGGTGTGTGAAATTGAAAAATATATTGAAAAATCGTTCGTTCTTTTTTATGTGGATTGGTAGTGCAATCTCTGAATTAGGAGGGGCTTTCGGAACGTTGTGTAATTCAATTCTAGTATATGAGTTAACAGGGTCAGAAATGGCTTTAAGTAGTATGTGGTTATTATATTTCATCCCATCACTCATATTGCAATTAATAAGTGGCCCATTTATTGATAAATGGAGCCGGAAGTGGATTATGATATTTTCGCAATGGGTGCGAGCTTCCGTTTTCTTACTACCGTTAGTCATGTTACTTACTAGTAGTATAGAAGTTTGGCATGTGTATATCGTACAAATTATAATCGGGCTTATTACGCCGCTGTATACACCTGCAAGTCAAGCAATTACACCGAGCATTGTAAATGAAGAACAACTTCAAGACGCAAATGCATATATTGATGGGATGTCTCGACTTATGATGTTTCTTGGACCAATATTAGGCGGAGTGGCCATTCATTTGATTGGAGTAGAACTTACACTATCTTTCGTATGTATTTGTCTATTTGTTAGTGGCGCTTTTTTACTTTATATAAAAGAAAAGCGAACAACACAATCCATTCGGAAAACGTGGCTAGAACAGTTTCTTCACGGTTTTACATATTTTTTCACAAAACCAGTTATCGTTTGGCTCAGTGTCTTTCTTACTTTCGTGCAATTTGGAGTTGGGGTTACGCTAGTTACAAACCTTCCTTATATAAAAGATGAGCTGTCAGCAGGGTATGCGGAGTTTGGTTATTTTATGGCTGGTTTCCCGTTTGGCTATGTAATTGGATCAATACTAGTCGGAAAAGTAACATATAAAAGCCGGCGTATTCTCATGCTTGGTGGATTGTTTATAGGAGGACTAACATACATTGCTCTAGGGTTCAATCATAGCATTATCATTGCAATAATAGTTGAAGTAATAGCAGGGATTTGTATTTCATTTTTCAATGTTCATAACACAACAATATGCCAACAAACAGTACCAAACAATATGATAGGACAAATATTTTCAGTGCGTTTATTTTTCATACGATCCGCTATGCCGTTAGGTGTGTTATTAGGAGGCATACTAAGTGAAATGTGGGGAGTAAGATCACTTTACTTTATCATCGGTGCGATTATATGTGTTACTTCTTTAATAGGAATATTCCTTCCATATTTCAAATTTTTAGATGAAGCTGTTGAAGAGAAAATAGCATAATTCAAACAATTAAAACTTTTTAATTGAAAATAATTATCATAATCAACTATAATAGAAGAATACTAGTATTCGTATTAAAAAGAGGGAGTGGAATATATGTTTATCGAAACGAAAACATTTACAGTCAAAGAAGGTACATCAAATATAGTTGTAGAACGTTTCACTGGCGAAGGTATTATTGAAAAATTTGAAGGCTTCATCGACTTGAGTGTTCTTGTGAAAAAAGTAAGACGCGGCGACGAAGAAGTTGTCGTTATGATTCGCTGGGAATCTGAAGAAGCATGGAAAAACTGGGAAACAAGCGAAGAACATTTAGCAGGGCATAGAGCGAGTCGTGGGAAACCAAAACCAGATCATATCATTAACGTTGATCACGCAGTTTATTATGTAAAATCATCGAAAGCGGCTTATCAACAGTCGTAATATATATGTATGTAAAGGTAGAGGATATTTGTTTAGGAATAAACAAATATCCTCTTTTTTGATTTATAGTAAAATATGGATGTGATATATGTTTTATTGTTTCGTTAAATGGAGGTAAATGAAGTGAAAAAAATGTTTGGAGGTTACAAATGTTAGAAGCACAGACATCTATTAAACATGAACAACATAAAAAATTAGTGCAAACAATAGTAGCTGAAATCTTATCAATAGATAAGGTAACTGGATGTATGCTTATCGGTTCTGTCGCAAGAGGTGATGCATATCCTGATTCGGATTTAGACTTATATATTCTTTTAGAAGACGGACAAAAGAAGAAGTTTCATTCTGAAACGAGAGAAGAAATTTTAGTTGAATATAAGTATGCGGGTGTTAATCAAATACTAGTAAACTTTCAAAACAATCCGATGGAACTATACTCATTTTTAGAAGGGGAAATTTTGTTTGATAAAAGCGGTGAGCTAAAAAAGTTAAAGGAAATAGCTGCATATGAATTTGAAAACTATCGTGTTTCTAGCGACAAAGTGAAAAGTATTTCTCATTGGTTACATAGTTCGCTCATTAAAATTCAGTCTGCTTTGAAAGCAAATGATGAGTTAAAAGCTTCATACATCGTTCATACTTCAACTTGGACATTGTTAGAAGGGATATGGGCTATTAATAATAAACCTACACCGCCAGCGGGATCTGTTTTAAGGTATATTCAAACGCTGCCGAATAAGCCAATTCATTTGAAAGCATTCCTTCATAAATTATTTTTAGGGGATACGAAAGAACGTATTGAATCGGCAATCGTGTTAATGGAGTGGGTGTTACATAAATAATAGTGTCTAATGTTGTTGGTAAATCGATATCTCGTTTCTAAGAGCCTATATATTGGGAAAATCGTTGATATAAATTTCATATACTACATAACTAGCAACTAAAAGAGCGTAATCTAGTCTAATTTCCAGCTAGATTACGCTCTTTTTAATCCAATTGAATCTCAAATTCAAGCACAGCTTGATCTTTCCTAAACGGCATATTGAGTTCTTTAAATCGTAAGCTTATTCCAGACGAATTCTCAGGAAGGGCAGGAGATATAACGAAATGATGACTAAAATGTCCATCAGTGCCGCCACCACCTTCTGGCCAGCAGTCATATGTATTATCTATTGATAATTGGAAGAAACTATGAGGCTTATTTTCATTGAAAACTTCATCAGTGGAATCCCAATCGCTATATAAATAAACTACACTAGCATTTGCGTATTGCCGAATAAAAGTTACCGTATACATGATACCATTATGTTCATATGTTTTAAAAACCGGTATATGTTTTTGGAATGCAGTTGGTTCAACGCGAGGTTTAAATTCCCCTTCGTCCATCATGGATGAGAAAAGTGAATTTAGATAATCTGGATAAAATCCGTATTGCTTTGCCCATTTATAAATAGCTTCATCATGTGGAAAACCTGGATCACCACCTGAAAGTTCTTTCCGTTCTTTTAATAGGGCACAAATTTTTTCATCGATAGTATATAATCTTTCATCGTAATAATCAGTAGGGCGTTCAAAATTCATTCGTTGCATAATCATTCCTCCTTTTCTTTATTTTAACAAAAAAAGAAAGGGCAATACATTTTTAAATATAAGTATTAAGTGTTAATTTAAAATCATTTATAAATCAAATATTGTAGACTTAAAATGAAGTTTGAAAACAAGTTCTATTTTGCAAAGAAATTGCTTATGCATAAAATAATAATAATGTATGAATCAAGCAGGTATCCCATATGGTAAAGTACGAAACTATTAGTAGTACAGTGAAATTAATAGGAGGTTACCGCTATGACAGCTGTTTTTAAAGATATGGCATTCCAGCTAAAAACGGAACGACTCGACCTGAATATGTGGGAGGAATCAGATGCAGTCTGGCTGAGACAATTAATTGGTGAACGTGGTGTGGACATGCCAACCATTGAATCTGTTCGTAGCTCTCTTATCGAAATGCGCAAGAAAGCAACTGAAAATGGCATTTCTCTTCTTACTATACGTAGGCGAGAAGAAGGGGATTTCATCGGATACTGTGGCTTAATTATCGGTCGAGCCACGCTTGAAGAGCCGGAGATTGCATACGAGTTGTTCCGTAGTGCTCATCGCATGGGTTATGCGACAGAGGCAGCATCAGCGGTATTGGAGGCTGCGATTGCTACGGGGCGCAAAAGACTATGGTCTACTGTAGGCGCTTGGAATACTGCGTCTTTTCGGGTGTTAGAGAAGTTAGGATTTAAGCGGCATCATAGTACGTTTGGCGAACGCGGTGAGATTGTTTGGAATGTGCGCGATCTGTAGAGACCTGGCCAAATTTGAAATAATAAGAAATGTCAAAGAAAGCCCATATGTTAGGTATGGGCTTTTCCTTATAGTAAATCTTGATTTTTTATTTATTTAAGTGTAATAGTCTATCTCTCACCTTAATTTTTCACATCATTATATAATTCCAATGCCTCTTTCACATTCAATCCATTTTTCACGATACCATGAATCGCTTGAATCATCGCAGCAGGATGTTCAGATTGCCATATGTTTCTGCCCATATCGACGCCAATTGCGCCTTCTTGCAGTGCATTGTACGTAATGTTTAATGCGTCTTCAATTGAATCTAGTTTTGGACCGCCAGCGATTACGACTGGGGCAGGGCAAGTGCTGGTGATTTTTTCGAATCCTTCGCAGTAATACGTTTTAATAATGTCAGCACCCATTTCAACGCATACACGGGAAGCGAGTGCTAGAAAGCGTGCTTCACGTTTTTGCAGTTCTTTTGCAACTGCGGTAATGCCGAGTACTGGCAGACCATAATCGTGTGCTTCTGAAACTACATTTGCGAGATTTGATACGGTTTGTGTTTCATAGTCTGATCCGATGAAAACAGAAACACCGACGCCAATTGCGTTTTGTTTTACTGCTTCTTTTACAGGTGTAACAATTGTTTCATTTGCTAAATCTTTACCGACGACAGTAGCTCCGCCTGATACACGCATAACCATCGGTGTGCTGCAGTTTTCAGGAATACAGGAGCTAAGTACGCCTCGAGTTAAAAAGAGGGAATCTGTGTAAGGAAGTAAGTTTTTAACTGTTTCAAGTGGTTGTTCAAGCCCGTGAATTGGTCCTAAAAAGTAGCCGTGATCTATCGCTAACATAACCGCTCTGCCATCAGGTAAAATTGTATTTAATCGATTTTTAAATCCCCAAGTCATTCAAAATCACTCCTTCGTTAATGTTGGATTTTCCGTTTGAACAGTATCTTTATTTGGTAAATGTGGTGACTTTATAAAAACCGCTTTAAAAGGTTTGTCAGAATGGTTAATAAGATAGTGAGATTCATGAGGACGAACTTGCAGGACATCACCTTGTTTCATTGGAACTCTTTCGTTATTTACATAGAAATCTATTTCACCTTCTAATGCATAAAAGACCTCTTCGCACGTCGTATGATAATGGTTTTGAAACTCTTGCCCAGGCTGAATGACAACAAGGCCAAGATCAATATTCGGACCTTGTATTAAATATTTCGGCCCGTTATCACCGAAGCGATAGGAGAAGTCATTTTCATTCGCTTTTAACATACATTCCACTCCTTTATGTAATGTGTTACAGTGCACCAGGCGCAATCCACATATGTGAAGTGAGCCCTTTATCAGCTAAAGCGAGCTGACTGTCATATACAGTTTTCCATGTTTCATAGAACTCTTTATATAGTTCGTGATTTTCAGTAACTGGTTCGAATGTTTGCTCCCACTGTACAAACTGTTCGGCAGTCTCTTCCATAGATGCATATATGCCAGCACCAACTCCTGCAGCAATCGCAGTTCCTAAAGCAGCTGCTTCTTTCACAACAGGTACTTTTACAGGAATACCAAGGACGTCTGATAAAATTTGTGGCCATAGTTTTCCTTTAGCGGCACCACCAGCAAAAATAACTTCAGAAGGGAATAGACCAGTTAGATTTTCTATTAATTGTAAGTTTCCAAGTGTTACGAAGGCGGCATTTTCTTCAATAGCACGTAATAGCTCTTTTTTTCCACATTTGTCAGCGTCTAAACTTAAATTTAAAAAAGAAGGTGCGGCATGACGCCAAGAAATGTAGTTCATAACGTTTGAAAAAGTAGGGATAATGCCATGTGAGCCGACAGGTACGTCTTTCGCTTGTTCTTCTAATAATTCATAAGCATCTACACCGAGTTTGTCAGCAAGTTTCTTTTCCTCTTGGCAAAAAGCGTCTCGAAACCAGCGCATAACGAGGCCTGGGAAAAAGGCAATCGTTTCGTATTGCCATAGGTTACGTACGACGTGACAATTTATACGAATCGCAGCTTGTGGATCTGGTATTGGCTCAGTAACATTCACTTCTTGTTGCCAAAAACTACCTCCGCATATTAATGTTTGATTCGGTTTTACGACTCCAGTTCCGAGTGATGCCATTTGAGCATCTCCGCCCCCGGCTACGACAGGAATTCCTTCACGTAATCCAGTTAATGCTGCACATTCTTTTGTAACATTACCAATCACAGTGCCAGCTTCATTTACTTTTGGCGAAAATAGTAAAGTTATACCACACTCTTTAGCTACATCGTTATCCCAATTTCTATTTTGTAAATCAAAGATTCCAGACGTACAACCGTTTGAAGGATCAATTTGCAGCACGCCGCTTAGTTTATATAAAATCCAATCGTTTAACATTGTAAAAGAGTGAATAGAATTATAGACGTCGGGTTCATGTTTTTTTATCCAAAGTAGGCGAGGTAAAGCACCTAATGAAAAAGTTTGCCCAGACTTTGTATATAAATCTTTTTCAAGATGTGACCGAATTTCTTTTAGTTCACTAACCTCCGCGGATGCACGCCCATCAACATTTGCACACGCCCATATTTCTTGCCCATTTTTATCATATAAAACAAAACCTTCTCGCATACTAGTAGCGCTAATAGCTTGAATGGAAGAGGGCGAGATATTACTTCTTTGTAAAACTTCTTTCGTGCATTGTTGTACAAGCTTCCAATTTTCTATTACATCAAAGTTCATAGAGCCTGAATAACGAGGGTCAGATTTGTGAATCCATTCTTTTTGACTTACTGCAATTTGATTACCCTGTAAATCAAAAAGAACTGCTCGTATGCTTCCCGTACCAGCATCGAAAGCTAATAAATTGGACATTAACAATCACCATCCTTTCGTAATAAGGAGAGGGCAGTTTCCTCATCGGTAATTAATGTATGAATAAACTTTCCTTTTAAGGCACCATAAATTGCATCTATCTTTTCAGTACCTCCAGCAACACCGACGACATGCTTCATATTGCGCAAAACAGAGAGGGACGTGCCAATTAGACGATTGTGATGCGAGAGCTCTAATAAATCGCCATTTGTATCATAAAACTGTCCTAAAATATCGCCAGCACCGTTTTGACTACGAATATATGTCATCTCACGTAAAGTTAATTTTTCTTTTTTTACAATCGTAGCGTCTTGAGATAGCCCACCAATCCCAACAACAGCCGTATGAGCAAGTGAAGCGACATGAAGCATATCTTTTACGCTCGGTTCTGATAGAATACTTTGCGCCATTTCGGTTGTAGACGCTAGAAACGGCGTAGGGATAATGTGAAGATCGCCTTGCATGTAATGTAAATAGTTTTGTTTTCTCGGGAGATAGTGATTTACTCCGCCTGTTAACGTTACGATTGAGAGATTAATAGAACTTTCGAAATGAATGTTTTCTAGCATTTTGCTAATTGTTTCTCCCCAGCCAATACCGAGTAAATCTCCTTGCTGGAGCTGGGTTTCTAAATATTGTGCAGCAGCTTTTCCGAGAGAATCGTGATAATTGTTTACTGGGGTCGGGATAATAAAAGCATCTTTTAAGTGGAATTTTTTCATTAAGTCACGCTCAATACTTAAACAGTGCAAACCAGTCCCTTTTACGTGAAATGTAACGATACCTTCACTCCGCGCCTTCTCTAATAACCGAACAACTTTATTTCTTGAAATGTGAAGAAGTGAAGCAATCTCTTGTTGTGTTAATTGGTCTTTGTAATAGTACCAAGCTACTTTCGTTAATAAATTTTCTTCAAAGTTCAGCTGTGTCATACTCTTCATCCCTTTCAACAATTGACCACAGCTTAAACATATGTACCATATATTTTGTTTATTCCAGTTGAAGCGATTAATAGTACGTAGAAAAAAGTGTTCTAGATATAAAAAAAGGAATATACAATGCTACAAAACAAGTAGAACAAATAATCATTTTCTCAAAAAATGTTCTGTATAAAGGCAGGTGACATCATGTGGAGAACGCACCTTTATTACAAGTAAAAAAAATGAGTAAGGCATTTTTAAATCAACTTGTATTGAAAGAAGTGAACATTCAAGTAGAGCGCGGAGATATATACGCTTTAGTTGGAGGGAATGGTGCCGGGAAATCAACATTAATGAAAATATTAACGGGGTTATATTCGTATGATGATGGAGAAATGTATGTAAAAGGAACGAAGCAACAGTTTTCAAATCCGTCAGAAGCACACCGAAAAGGTATGTATTTAATACCGCAAGAACCACTCATTTTTCCGCATATGACTATTGAAGAAAATATATGTATCGGGTTAAAAGAAAAGAAAAAGAAATTAAGAGTACAGATTCAGCAATTGATTAGCAGCCTAGGATGGGATATTGACCTTAATGAACTAGGAGGATCATTATCGATTGCGCAACAACAGTTAGTAGAAATTGTTAGAGGATTAATACGAGAAGCTGAGATTCTTATTCTAGATGAGCCAACATCGACATTAACAACTCACGAAATTAAGAGTCTTTTTGTGTTGATGAAAAGTTTACAAGAAAAAGGAATTGGGATGATTTATATTACGCATCGTTTTCCAGAAATCTTTGAAATTGCCAACAAAGTAGCAATATTACGAGATGGAATGATTGTAAGTCAAGGAGATGTATGTGACTATACATATGACATGCTGATGGAGGGACTATTGCCAAAAGGGTATAAACAGAAAGAGAAAATAGAAGTAGTTCAAGAGACCACAAGGATGAAAGAAATATTAGAAGTGATTGATATAAATGGTCACGCATTCGAAAATATTTCATTCACTGTACATGCTGGTGAGATTGTAGGTATTGCTGGCATTGTTGGATCGGGCAGAACGGAATTAGCAGAAGCGATATTTGGATTGAAAACTGTAAAAACAGGGTCTATTTTATTAGATGGGAAATCAATTGATACATGTTCTTTGCATAAAAGGCTAGACGAAGGACTAGTTTATGTGCCGGAGGATAGGGCGAGGAATGGAATTTTCTCAATGGCTTCTGTTAAAGAAAATATTGCAGCAGCAAGTTTACAGCAAAATAATCGCTTTTTTATAAATCAAGAAAAAGAAAGCGCTTTAGTTAATTCGTTTATAGAACAGTTCCGAATTGTTGTACAGGATATGAATGAAGAACTGGCATCTTTATCAGGAGGTAATCAGCAGAAAGTCGTGCTTGCAAAGTATCTCGCATGTAATCCTAAAATTATTATTCTTGATGAACCGACACGCGGAATTGATGCGAAAGCAAGGATTGAAGTGTATGAGACGATAGAAAAAATGAAAAGAGAAGGACTCGCAATTTTATTAATCTCTTCAGATGTTGAAGAAATTGTTCAATTAGTAAACCGTGTATATATAATGCGAAATGGACAATTTGTTTCTCATTTAGAGAAACAAAATATGAATGTAGATGAAGTTACACGTCTTGCATACGGAGGTGTGATGGAATGAAGCGCATGTTAAAAATGCACGAAACGTCTATCATAACGTTACTACTAATTTATATAGCTATTGTAGGAATGATAAATCCTAGTTTTATTCAATTTAACTCGTTATCTTTAATGGTGAAATCAAGCGTTATTTTAGTCGTGCTAGCAATCGGCCAATCGTTCGTCTTATTTACGAAAAATATAGATGTATCAGTTGGTTCAAGCATGGGGTTAAGTGCAGCAGTTTGCGGAATGTTGCTAACGAATGAATATAGTGCATCCTTGTCGATATTTGCTGCTATTACACTTGGCGCTATTATCGGTTTCGTAAACGGAGTTGGCGTTGCGAAGTTTCGGGTACCAGCCATTATTATGACATTAGGCATGTTAGGAATTATTAGAGGTGCCATGTTAATTTTCACAGGCGGGAAGTGGATTGAAGATATTCCAAACGATTTTAAGCAGCTGTCATCTATCGTCATTCTTGGTTTACCTATAACTGTATGGTTCGTTCTTATTATTTTACTACTACTATACTTCTTTTTAAGGAAAGTGCCATTTGGAAGATACTTTTATGCAGTAGGTGATAATGAAGATGGTGCGAGACTTATTGGTATACCTGTTAATAAAGTGAAGATATGTGCGTTTATAATTTCAGGCATAAGTGCTGCACTCGCTGGTTGCATATTTGTTATGAATATCGGGTTCATTCCAAATCAAACGGGTACAGGATTAGAATTACAAGTAATCGCAGCCGCTGTACTAGGAGGCATTCATTTAAAAGGAGGAACAGGATCTTTATTTGGAGCTGCATTAGGAGCATTATTTTTAGAAACAATAAGCAGTTCACTCGTCTTTCTAAAAATACCAGCATTTTGGAATAATGCTATTTCAGGTTTTTTATTATTACTTATCGTCATACTGGATAGTGTTATGAAAAAGTGGAAGGCCGAAAGGAGGATGAATCTATGAAGTATGTATACAGATGGGAAGGTGTTCTAATTGTATTGCTTCTTATAGAATTCATTCTCTTTAGTTTAATCAATAGTGATTTCTTAAATATTAGTAATCTCCTTTTTAGTACAAATGATTTCCTATTTATCGCAATTGCGGCGATACCAATGACTTTCGTTATAGTAACAGGAGGAATTGATGTATCGGTTGGTTCAATAATGGGGCTTACTTCAATTTTGATCGGTGTACTTTGGCTGAACGAAATACCTATTTTGTTTGCTGTCATAATCGCCCTAATAATTAGTTGCCTATCAGGCGCTTTAAACGGACTCATTATAAAAATGACAGATGTCGAACCACTCGTCGTTACACTCGGAACGATGTTTTTATACGGAGGAATTGCACTCGTCATTTCAGGAGGAGCAGGTGCTTCTGGGTATGAAGGGATAAGTGGTTTACCTGACGTATTTGTACAACTGGCAAATGGTAGTTTTATAGGAATACCGAATTTATTATGGCTACTGATCGTATTAACAGTTTTATGTGCTGTATTATTTCACCGAACTATATACGGACGCCATATAAAATTAACAGGTGCGAACGAAAATGCAGCAAAATACACCGGGATTAAGACGAAGAAAGTAGTCATCATTGCTTACATGCTTTCCGGGTTAGGAGGTGGATTAGGGGGGACTTTCTTAACTGCCTATTTCGGTTCGGCACGTGCTGATATGGGAAGTGAAACAATTTTACCAATCATTACGGCAGTCGTATTAGGCGGGACACTTATTACAGGGGGAAAAGGAAGCATTATCGGTACTGTACTGGCGAGTATTTTCATTGGACTCATGCAGTATGGCTTGCAAATGACGGGTTTAACAAATGAACAATCCAACGTAGTAATTGGTATTATCCTTATTCTTTCAGTTATTATGAGACATTTCAAATTACATCAATTCACACTGGGGAAAAGAAAGAATTTGCATAAGGGGGAAATGTCATGAAGAGAAAACTAGGGATTGTATTCATTGTATGTATTTGTTTAATCGGTTTAATCGCCTGTTCTAGTCAAACCGCAGATAAGAAAAAAGCGGATGATGTGAAATTTGCATTTATCCCGAAATTAACAGGAGTTGGATTCTTTACATCAGGTGGTGAAGGAGCAAAAGAAATGGGGGATAAACTAGGTGTACAAGTGAAATATGATGGCCCCTCTGAAGCAAGTGTTTCTGGGCAAGTAAAATATATAAACAATTTCATTAATCAAAACTATGATGCACTTATGGTTTCTTCAACGTCAGTTGATGGTTTATCGCAATCACTGCAACGTGCTAAGAAAAAAGGTATGACTGTGTTAACTTGGGATTCTGATGTAAATCCGAAAGATCGTTCCTTTTATATAAGCCAAGGAACACCAGACCAACTTGCTAACTTATTAATTGAAATGACTTCCAAGCAAATTGGAGATAAAGGGAAAGTAGCATTTTTTTATTCTAGCCCAACAGTAACAGATCAAAACCAATGGGTAACGAAAGCGAAAGAAATTATTAAAGAGAAATATCCGAACTGGGAAATTGTAACGACGCAGTACGGTGAAAATAATGCGCAAAAGTCTCTGTCAGTAGGGGAGAATATTTTAAAAACGTATCCTGATATTAATGCAGTCATTTGTCCAGATGCAACGGCACTTCCGGCAATGGCACAAGCAGCTGAAAATTTAAAAATGGATAAAAAGGTTGTCGTAACTGGCTTCTCTACACCAAACGTTATGCGTGATTACGTAAAACGAGGAACTGTACAACAATTCGGGTTATGGGACGTAAAACAACAAGGTGCACTCGCAACGTATGTAGCAAATGAAATTGTTGTAAAAGGGAAGAAGTTAAAAGTAGGGGATAGCTTTGAAGTAAAAGGAATTGGAAAAGTGAAAGTAGAGCCAAACTCCATTCAAGGATATGATTATGAGGCAGAGGGAAACGGAATTATCGTACTACCAGAACGAGTCGTATTTACAAAGGATAATATTGATAAATATAATTTTTAGTAACAAAAAACGAGGTTGTCCCAAAAGTAGCTGAATAGCTACTTTTGGGCAACCTCTTTCTTTACAGAAAATATAAAAAAGAATCGTCCATCTTTGATATAATTAAGTCACCACAACCAAAT